>REDW01000124.1 GCA_007693325.1 Spirochaetaceae bacterium | reverse complement strand
GGCTATCATCAGCCCCAGGGTAGCTTCCCAGCACTGCCCGACCAGCTGCGGCGCCGAGGCGGCGCGGGCCTCAAACCCGCCATCGGAGACGGCACTGTCCTCCAGATAGTCGTACCCCACCACGCTATCCTTTGATGTTGCCTATTGGAACCAGCCGCACAACCGGGGTGCTCAGGCCCGCTCTTTCAGCGGCTTCAACCACCGCGTCAATGCTCTTATAGGCGCCCCCGGCCTCTTCAGCCAACCCTGAACTGGAGACGGCGCGGACGTAGATTCCGCGTTGCAGCATGTCCCGCTGTAGATCTTTGCCGTGAAAGCAGCGCTTGGCTGCCCGGCGCCCCATGACCCGCCCACTTCCGTGGGCGGTGGTGAAGAAGCTGCGGCCGCCTTCAGCGCGTCCGGCCAGCAGGTAGCTGCCGGTCTCCATACTGCCGCCGATTATCACCGGCTGTCCGGTCTGCTTGTAGACCTGCGGCAGATCATCCATCCCGGGTGCAAACGCGCGGGTAGCACCCTTGCGGTGGACCAGTAACTCCATCCGGCTACCGTCTACCTGGTGCTGCTCCAGCTTGGCGGTGTTGTGGGTAACGTCGTAGATCTGCTGCATGCCAAGCTGTGAAGGGTCACGGCCAAAGACGTCCGAGAAGACTTCGCGAACCCGGTGCATGATCAACTGCCGGTTGCAGAACGCCATGTTTACCGCACACTTCATGGCGGCAAAGTAATCCTGTCCCTCCGCAGACTGGAACGGAGCGCAGGCAAGGTCCCGATCACGGATGTCCAGGCTGTACTTGCTGTTCATGACCGAGACAAACTTCTGCAGATAGTCGGTGGCAATCTGGTGCCCAAAACCGCGGCTGCCGGTATGCAGCATCAGGACAACCTGGTCAGGGATGTCGATGCCCATTGCCCGCGCCAGATCAGGATTGGCCACACCATCCTGACGTGCCACCTGAACCTCCAGATAGTGGTTGCCCGAGCCAAGCGTTCCTACCTGCTTGTAACCGCGCTGGATCGCCTTCTGGCTCACCTTCTGTGGATCAGCTCCGCTCATACAGCCGTGCTCTTCGGTGCGGTCCAGATCATCATCGGTGGCAAAGCCGTGGTCACGCGCCCACCGGGTTCCACGAACGGTGAGTTCCCGGAACTCGTCCTGCGAGATGTTGAGCATGCCCGATCCACCTACTCCGGCCGGAATGGCGGCAAAGAGCCGATCGACCAGTTCCTCAAGACGCGGCTTGACCTCGTCGTACGTAAGGCTTGTTCGCATCAGGCGCATGCCGCAGTTGATGTCAAAGCCGATGCCGCCCGGAGAGATAATGCCGGTCTGCGGGTCAAACGCAGCGGTACCGCCGATTGGGAAACCGTAGCCCCAGTGCCCGTCCGGCATGCAGATGGACCGTCCGACAATGCCCGGCAGCGCTGCCACGTTTGCCGCCTGCTGGTAGACCCCTTCGTCCATTGCCTCCAGCAGCTCTGAGGTGGCAAATATCCACACCGGTACCTGCATGCGATCTTTGTACGATATCGGCAGTTCCCAGAGAGCTTCCTCGACCTGTTCTATCTGCTGGGGAACCATAGTTCAAATATACTGACGCCAAGGTTCCATCGACGACACTTGGCCAGGGGTTGGCTTGCATAGGTACCGGGCTGTTTGCGTCCTTGCCCGAAGTCACTTCTGCTGAGAGTCGGCTGGGCGTGCAAAGATTTCCTGACAAATAGCCTTGTACATCGACAGAGCCTTGGGGTAAAGTCTACCGGGTAGTTACACCATTATCGATCACTCCGCTCGGTTACACCGGCGGCAATCGGCAAAGTGAAGAGGGGGTTTATATGAAAATCATGTACGGCATGCTGATGGCGCTCACACCTGCCGCTCTCTATTCGCTGTATGCCTTTGGCCTGGCTGCACTGGCGCGCATACTTACAGGCGTCATTTCAGCTGTGGTAGCAGAGGCAATCTTTCAGAAGCTGACAGGCCAGAAGATAACCGTCAAAGACGGCAGTGCAGCCGTTACCGGGCTTCTGCTGTCGCTGGCGGTGTCGGTTTCAACCCCCCTCTATGCTCTGGGAATATCGGCGGCCTTTGGCATCATAGCCGGGAAACAGCTGCTCGGGGGCCTGGGCAAGAATCTTTTCAACCCGGCGATGTTCGGGCGCCTTTTCTATCTCTTTGTGTTCCCTGATTCTATTCTGCCGTGGCGCCAGCCGGTGGACATGACTACCGCCGCAACCCCTCTGGAGCTGCTGCGGGAAACCGGCGAGGCGGCAGGGGTACCGGTCCTCGACATGTTCCTGGGGCGGATCCCGGGGACCATCGGAGAGATCTCTACTCTGATGCTGCTGATCGGGTTCTCGTTTCTGGTCTACAAGAAGTTTGTGCGCTGGAGAATACCCGCAAGCGCGTTTGCCACCGTTCTGGTGCTGTCGATCATCGCGGGACAGAACCCTCTGTTTCACTTCTTTGCCGGAAGCCTCATGCTGGGCGCCTGCTTCATGGCCACCGATCCGATGACCTCGCCGCGTTTTCCCAAAGGACAGGTGATTTTCGGCATCGGCTTTGGCCTGATTATTATGAGTATGCGCTGGTGGGGCTGGCAGACACCCGGTGTCTATGAGTTCACCGAAGGCACCACCTTCGCGGTGTTGACCATGAATCTTTTCGTACCCTATCTCAACAAGAAGTTCAAACCGTCCCGCAAATGAATTAACGCGGTTGGGTCTGGTACATGGAGGTGTAGAATGGCTATGAGTTCAATACTGCGATTGATATCGGTGCTTGTGGTAATGCTTGTTGTTGGTCTGGGCTGGTTCAGGATTGGTTCTTCGCGTCTCAAGAAGAAGGGAGTTGCGGAGGTAGAAGCCAGATCACAGGCAAAGAAAGAGGCCAAGAAATTCTCCCTGATAGCGGCTTTTCTCTACATGGTAGCGATGGTAAGCGTAGCCGGTCTGTTCATGTAAGGCGAAGCTCTAAGATTCTCGTCGCGCACAAATGAGCGTAATACGCGTGAGCCCCTGCATCTCGAGCGCGGAGCGGGGCCTCAGCACAGCCCAAGGCGCCGATTTGGAAGTGCAGCCGAATAGCGATATCTTTGTGATGCAACGGTATCCCGCTGCCATCAAACGGGGGTTCACGCATGTTTCGACCACACTGGGTTCTGACTACCGCGCTGATCCTGGCATTCACGGGATCGCTTTACGGCTACAACCCGCCGGCCGGCGGTGAAGAGTGGCGCGATATCGTTTCGCCCACCTTTCAGGCCGGCGGAGCCGACGTTACCGCCTACGACGCGATTCTCGGCGGATCGGTGAACCCGGCGGCGGCAGCCCGACGGGAGCAGTTGACCGTCGGCCTCGGCTATTCCGCCCTGATTGACGCAGGCGCTGCGGACGGTTTCGGACATATCGTTGCGCTCGGCGGCGATCTGCCGACCACCTTCGGCGTGCTCGGGCTTCACACCCAGTTCGTTGATTCGCAGTTCGATGCCTTCGACCTCGGGACACTGGTGCGCATACGCGGGATCTACGCGCGCGAGATCCTTCCCGGCTGGCTTTTTGGTGCCTCGGGTAACGTGACAACCGGCCAGGCCGACCGCGGATTCCTCGGCGTCAGCGGGGCCGGCGGAATCATTCAGGTGTCCGAATCGGTGCTCGGTCTCAGCGATGTACGCTGGGGACTCATGTTCGACGGAATCGGTATCGGCTATAATCCGCACCGCGACGACGAAGAAGGTGATCGCCAGACCGCGTTTCCTTCGGTATTCACCCCGGCTGCGGGCCTCTCATTCAACTTTGTGGAGACCGACGATGTCACCGTGCGGTTTGCCGCGGGTTTGTCGGCGCCGCGCTTCCAGAATCTGCGCGCCAACGCGGGCCTCTCGGTCGGTATCCAGGACATCGTTACCGTGCAGACCGGAACGCGGTTGGACGTTCGCCAGCTCGGCGAGGACCGCGCTACGCACCGGCGTGGATTCCTGCCATCGGTTGGAATCGAGTTGAACATCGGCAACCTCATCGCCCGCAACCGCTCAGCCGCCGAAAGTCCTGCCGGCAGCGTTGCGCGGTCGCTGCGGCTGCAGACCTCATTCACCCCCCTGACAGGCGATGTCTTTGCCGTAGGCGGGGGAGCGGAAATGAGGCTGAACGTCCCGCGCATCGATCCGCCGCAGATCGCGCTGGATGCAGAGGCGACCAGTTACATCGCCCCTACGTTTGACGGGGTGAACGATGAGTTGCTGCTGCCGGTCACCATCCACAGCGACCAACCGCTGGACGGTTACAGGCTGGTCTTTCTGGATGACGCAAACCGACAGGTGCGCGAGATCCGCAACATCGACGAACGACCGGAAACCGTGGGTATACCGGATATCGTGCGCCAGATCCGCGCCGGTGAGCGCAGCGTGCCCGTTCCGGAGACACTGGTGTGGGACGCACGCTCGGATGACGGCAGAATAGTTCCGGACGGACGTTACCGCTACTATGTGGAAGCGTGGGACAACCGCGACAACCGCGCGCGCAGCAGGACTCACGAAGTGATCGTGGATACTGTTCCGCCGGAGCTGGAGGTTCACGCCGATGAAGAGCGGGTTTTTACCCCGATTGCCGAGACCGGACGACGCAGCTTCGAGATCCGGCAGCGCGGCGAGGCGGTTCCGCGGATCGAAGCAGATCTGACCGACATCGAAGGACGCGTGATCCGCAGCTACAGCTGGAGCGACGAACCGCCCGGAGACATCGTCTGGGACGGCACTGACAGCGACGGAGAAATTGTCAGCGACGGCGTCTATCGCTACCGGGTGACTTCGGTGGACCGCGCCGGCAACCGCAGCGTTCGCACCATCGACAATATCGTGGTGAGCAACGAACAGGTTGCAGTCTTCGTAACCGCCGATCTCAATGCATTCTCTCCCGACGGGGACGGCACTCTCGATACCGTCACGTTCTCGCTTCTGTTTACTACAACCGACGAGCTCGAGTCGTGGACTCTGGAGATTGCGGATGAGGGAGGCGGCGTCGTTCGAAGCTGGTCAGACAGCCAACCCGCACCGCCGCTGCTGGTGTGGGACGGCGGCGGAGCACCGGACGGCGTGTACCGTGCACGTTTGACCGCCGAGTACGCGTTCGACCAGAGTCCACAGTCGCTGAGCGAGCGCATCGTACTGGACACCACACCGCCCGAGCTCACCCTGGAGCTCGATCCGCAACCGTTCTCGCCGGATGGAGACGGGGTAGACGATGAGCTCGACATATCGCTGACTGTGCGCAACCGGACTCCGATCGAGAACTGGCGGATCGAGATTTTCGACCCGCGGGGCGAGCTCTTTCACGCCTTTGGCGGCAGTGGCGCGCCGACTCGCAGCTACCGCTGGAACGGAGTGTCGTCGACCACCGGGCGGCTGGTGGACAGCGCCACCAGCTATCGCACGGTGGCCACGGTTACCGACATCGTTGGTAACCGCGCAGTAATCGAAGATGAGATCCTGGTTGACATTCTGGTGATCCGCGACGGCGACCGGCTGTTCATCCGTATCGGCAACATAAACTTTGAACCGAATACCGCTCGCTACATCTTCGACGACACCGAGCTGACCGAGCGCAACCTGGAAATCCTCGATCGACTGGCCGTGATCCTGAGCCGCTTCGAAGATTACGCTATCCGCATCGAGGGCCACGCGGTCAATATCACCGGTACGCAGCGCGAGCACGAGCAGACGCTGATTCCACTTTCGACCGACCGCGCCGCGGCGATCCGCGAGGCCTTGATCGAGCGCGGCATCGATGGACGCCGGCTGTCGGTACTGGGCAAGGGCGGCAGCGAGCCGCTGGTGCCGCACACCGACCTGGAAGAACGCTGGCGCAACCGGCGCGTGGAGTTTGTACTGATTCGATAGAGAACGCCGGCATGGCGCGTTCTGACCGGTAACTATTGACCGGCTGATTCCGCCGGCAGCGTATCCACAAGCGTGACCGTTCGTTCCAGCAGCTGCGGACCAGCGGACCAGTGAAAAATCGCGTTTGATGCCTCGTATCCGCCGTTGTCCGCCGCTTCCTGGGTAACGATGTAGCCCTGAACGTCGCCGTTGGCGAGAGTTATGGTGAATGTGCCCGGCCGGCGCCGTTTCAGTTCCAGACCGTACTCGACAAACAGCTCTCCCGGGAGAGCCGCGAATACAAGCGGACCGGTGCGCACGACCTGGACTTCCGCCGGCAGGCAGGACGCATAAAACCGCTCCAGTCCTCCCCGCTGCGCCAGTTCCGAGAACGTCAGGGTCTCCTCCGCTCCAAACCAGTCGGTTTCCGCGGTCCGCACCTGCTGCGGAGAGGCCGCGGACTCCCGCAGCATCGCCAGCCGGGCCTTGGCGGCATCGCGGCGTTTTCGGGCCTCTTGAGGATCGGGAAAAGAGCGGCGCGGTAGATCGAGCGTGTCCCCGGTTACGGCGACCACCCAGTCGTCATTGAATTCCATCGCCTCTGTAGAGCGGGCAACTGCTTCACCAAGCACGCGCCCGAGCCGCTGCGCTTCATCAAATGTATTGGATCGGGTTACGTAGCGCGGGCTCTGGTTACCCGCAGTGCCGGTGTGATAAACGACAGGGATTTGGGCGCAAAACAGGTGATCCCGCAGATACTGCCGGGTGAACGCGGGAAAATCGCCGCTGATCAGACGGGAGTCCTCGTGCAGAACCGTGGGATGCATGGAACAGACGAGCATGCAGGCAAGAGGGCGCTGTCTCCGGTCTCTTACCACGATCACCGGGACTTCCGGATCCCGCGGTCCGGCGGGATCGCGCCGGTTGGTGCCGATCCCTTCCGCCCGGGTAACGCCGAAACCCAGCGATGCCGGTTCCGCACTGCGAACGGCCTCAGTTCCAGCCGCGGCAATCTGCCGGACGAGTAACTCCCGGTATTCCGGATCGGCAAGCGGAATTACCGGATCATGTCCGGTACAGGCGTACTCGCCGGGGATCGGCGCTGAATGGGTGTGAGTAGCGGTGATCATGATCGAGGAACCGGGAATACCGGTGTCGCCGCTGATGCGCCGGCGCGCTTCCGCCACCAGCGCTTTCTCCAGGTATATTATGTCGTTTGCGATGAAGAGTATCTCATCGGCAGCTACCGGGCTCCCGCGGAGTGCTTCTGCACCCTTGAGGTAGAGGGCGGTACTCATAAGTCGATCATGAACACCCTCACTCCAGCGCTCCACGTAGGGATACCCGTACAGAAACTGCGGCGTAACCGGTGTAATGTCTTTTTCAGCGGCCGCGGCGATTACACGTTTCATGACATTCCAGTACCCTGTTGTTGCAACCACATATCGTGAAGACTTTGATCATGCTATGATTGATCGGAGGATCTGTCAAGAAACAGTACCGGATCGGCGGAATCGGGAGGGCTCAAGTATCTGGATCCGCGTGAGATACGGCAGCTGAATCTCGTGGAACGGATTGTCCTTGACAACCCAGGGTATGGGTAATAGAATTTGGACGACATGTTCAAGAGTCTTGAAGCAAACAGTAATTAGTTCCGTTCAAGGAAATGGCGTTCCGGGAGATAAACGTCCAGCGAAGACGATGACCGACGGGGATGAGACCCGCACGGCGCAGTTCGGGGCAATGCAGGGAGCGTAAGCGGGAGTTATGGCGTCGGAGAGCGTGGCAGCGCGAATCCACAAGCCGACTCGTTTTGAATATATCTTGCGGTTGCTTCTTGAGCAGTACAGTGTCCTGATCCTGGTGCTACTGGCCGGCGCAGTTTTCTCCCATATCAATCCGCGGTTTCTCAGCCAATCCAACCTCATAAATCTGTCGAGACAGATCGTGCCGTTGGGGCTGATCGCTATCGGAGCAACGCTGGTTCTGATCGGTGGCGGCCTCGATCTATCGGCTGGGACCGGAACGGCCATGTGCGGCGTTGCCGTGGGAGTGGTGTTTGTCACAACCGGAAATGTACTCCTTGCGCTCGTCGTGGGGATCGCCGCGGGCCTGGCGATCGGGACGATAAACGGTCTGCTGGTTGCTCGTGCCGGTTTCAATTCAGTTATCGTGACCCTGGCGATGTGGATCATACTGCAGGGTGCAGTGCAACTGCTCCTGGGCGGCCGTATTGTATTTCTTACACACCCGGTATTCCGTTTTATCGGTCGCGGTACTGCAGGGGGAATACCCGTCGCATTTCTCCTTCTGATGGCCGCCTTTGGCGGCTCGTATTACTTGCTCAACCACACCCGCTACGGTGTGCACCTCTATGCGGTCGGCGGCAATATGACGGATGCGGAGGTAGTGGGGATCCGCGTAACGCGTGTCCGGTTTGTGACGTTCCTGTTGTCGGGATTGCTTATGGGACTTGCCGGGCTGGTACTGGTAAGCCGCATAGCTCTGGTGTCCCCGAATCTCAGCGGGTTCCCTATCCTGCTGAACGGAGTCTCGGCGGCGGTGATCGGCGGGGTGAGCGTCACCGGCGGGCGCGGAAGAATCGGTGGAGTGTTTCTCGGAGTTCTCTTCATCGGTGTTGTGTCCAACGCAATCAATTTTCTCAACATTACGCCGGAGGCACAGGATCTCTTTCGCGGTCTGGTTGTCCTGTTCGCACTGCTCTTTCAGCGGGCAACGATCAGGGAGGAACGGTGGATATCTTCTGATGCATAAGGTGCGGTTTCTCCCTGCAGGAGATGGGAAAGGAGGTGTATTAAAACAGCAATAACGGAATAACGCTCCGGTACGGAGTGTTCATGCGTACAGGCTCCACGGAAGCAAAAACAGGAGGGTGTATGAATCGGAAAGGCATATTACTGATCGGACTGCTCGTTGCGCTTTTTGCGGTATCGCTGGTATACGCGGGAGGCAGAGCGGAAGATCCGGCGGTGGTAGATGATGATCGGGTTACGATCGGTGCAGCTATGGTGGATATTACCAACCCGTTTTTCGTCCAGGTTATGGAAGGCGGCGACCAGATGGCGGACGCTTTGAACGCGAACTTCATCTGGCGCAGTTCGGAAGGCAGTCTGGAGACCCAGCTGGCGGTTATCGAGAGTTTCATCGAACAGGGAGTGGATGCGATCTGGATCGACCCGCTCGATCCCGAGGCGGTCAAGCCCGCGATCAGGCGAGCGCTGGCTGCCGGTATACCCACCGTAACAGCGGCCAACCTGGTAGAGGTACCGGGGAACGTCTCAACGCCGTTTCCCGCGTACGACGCGTTCTATCAGTTGGGCAATATGGTGGCTGCCTATCTGAACTATGAAGGCAATGTGCTTTACATGTCCGGAATACCCGGCAACTGGATTCTCGACCAGTACGGTGCCGGGCTGGAAGACGCGCTGGCGCAGTATCCCGACATCAACGTACCCTCGGTACAACCGGCGAGGATGGACCCGGCGCTGGCACACCAGATAATGGAAAGCTGGTTGGCTACATACGGTCCCGGCGAGATCGATGCGGTTGTCTTCACCACAGATCCGGATATGTATGCCGCGCTGGAAGCGATCAGGGACGCGGGGCGTGAGGGAGAGTTCCCGCTCTTCAGCCAGAATGGGGACCTGCCGGCGGTAGAAATGATCGCGAATAACGAGAATGAGGTGAAGATTGATCTACTGTCTCACGGCGCACGGATCGGAGCGTTCAACGCGCTTGTTGCGATCAGACTTGCCGAGGGCGTGGACCTTCCGGAGGTCCTCTGGTTCCAGTACGCTCCGGTGATGACGCAGGAAACCTGGGATCACATAACCGCCAACGGATACCAGATGGACGTGCAGCAGAACGAACCGTTCTCGGTGGACTGGATGTCACCGGAAGAAGCGATGGCCATTATCGCCGACGCCGCTGTCGAGTTTGTGGACTGGGAACCGCCGGTCGAATAACGTTCCGGGAACCACCGGGTGAGATCGTCCCGTCTCACCCGGTTTCTTGCAGGGGAGTTCTATGGGATCGCTTAAGCAGATCGCATTTACAAGATTGAGGCTCATCACTCTGTTGGGGATCATGGTCACGCTGATTGTGGTCCTCTCCTTTGCCAGTCCGGTTTTTTTGACTCGCAGCAACTTCATAAATATCGTAGTTCACAGTTCGGTGCTGGCGATCCTTGCGATAGGACTTACCTTCGTCATTCTCACCGGCGGTCTGGATCTTTCGGTGGGATCCGTCGTCGCTTTTGCCGGGCTGTTGGGCGTACTTGCCCTGCGGAGTACCGGGAATGTCGTTCTGGCGCTCTTTGTCTCCGTTGCCTCCGGAACGGCGATGGGAATTGTGAACGGGCTACTGATCGGGTATCTCCAGATCAACGCCTTCATCGGTACAATCGCGACACTTGCGATATACCGTGGCGCCACGCTGACGATCACCGGCGGCCATACCATACCGGTGCGCGATGAAACGTACAACTTTCTCGGTCAGCAGGGTGTTCTCGGCATTCCGGTGATAATCCCGGTGATAGCAATCCTCTACATTGTGTTTCACTTTGTGCTCCGCCGGACGGTATTCGGGCGGAGCGTGTACGCCCTGGGGGGCAACCACGCAGCGGCGCGCGTATCGGGCATCCGCGTCCGTCTGACTACCCTGCTCGTGTACGCGCTATCCGGCGGGCTCGCTGGTCTGTGCTCGATCTACGTGGTGGGCCGGTTGCAGTCACTTCAGCCGTGGGCCGGGCAGGGCGCGGAGTTTGAGACGATCGTAGCCGTAGTGCTCGGCGGGATCAATATTGCCGGAGGCGAGGGTGATCTCATGGAGTCCCTGATTGGCGTAGCGATCATCGCAATCATTCTGAATGCGATGCACCTGCTGCCGGCGATTGACCCTTTCTTTCAATCGATTGCAAAAGGCGGAATCATCATTGTAGTTCTGGCGATCTACGAACGCCTCAAAGCGTACGGCGTTACCTGAACAGGGACTCAGACATTTCAGCAAGAGGATAATCGTGAAGGATCACCAGGAATTGCGGGTAGAACAGATCAGCAAGAGGTTTCCCGGGGTTCAGGCGCTGGACGATGCGACGCTTACGTTCACGAGCGGCGAGGTCCATGCGCTTGTGGGCGAGAACGGCGCGGGAAAGTCCACGCTGGTTAAAGTAATCGCCGGCGTACACCAGCCGGACGGCGGACGAATTCTCATCGACGGGTCACCGTTCGAGATTCAGAATCCACGCGCTGCTGCAACCGCCGGAATCAGCGTGATCCATCAGGAGTTCAGTCTCTTCCCCGAACTGAGCGTTGTGCAGAATCTTTTTGTCGGAATGGAATCCACCCGTCTCGGCGGCTTCAACCTGAACAAACGTGAGATGGAGCGCAAGACGCGGGAAATCCTTGGGCGATTTGGACTCCAGATCGCCGTCAACCTGCCGGTGAAGTATTTCTCCGTGGCGGAACAGCAGCTGATGGAGATCGCCAAGTGCCTGCTTCACGATTCCTGGTTTATCGTGATGGATGAACCGACCGCATCATTGTCAAATTCCGAAAAGCAGACTCTTTTTGAGATCATCCGTGATCTCCGCTCGTCCGGGCTCACGATTGTATACATATCGCACCACCTGGAAGAGATCGGCGAGATAGCGAACCGAGTTTCCGTACTCCGTGACGGAAAGGTGGTTGGTACGTACGATGTAGATTCGATCTCCCGTCAGGAGATCACGAACTTGATGGTGGGGAAAGAACTGGAACACGTGTTTGATCGGACGCGGATGAAGTCCGGCGAGGTTGTGCTGGAGCTGCGGGGCCTGTCGGTGGATCGAAAGTTCAGCGATGTATGTTTCGGCGTGCGCGCCGGTGAAGTGCTCGGGCTGAGCGGACTGCTGGGATTCGGCCAGGCCGACGTCCTGACCACCATATTTGGGATGCAGAGACCGGATTCCGGTGAGATCCTGCTCGACGGCCGGCCGGTTCAGTTCACAAGCCCCCTGGAGGCTATCCGGTCGGGAGTGATGTACGTTCCCGACGACCGTCGGAAAGAAGGAATCATACGGCAGATGAACGTAGAGGAAAATCTTTCCCTCTCGTCGCTGCACTGGCTGCAACGCCTTGGCTGGATCAACGGAAACACCCAGAGCAGTCTGGCTGCCGAACTGATACAACGATTTGGGATCAAGGTTTCCCGGCCGACACAGCGCGTACACAATCTCAGCGGAGGTAACCAGCAGAAGGTCGTGATAGGAAAGTGTCTGGGGCGCACGCCTCGGCTGCTTCTGCTGAACGATCCCACGCGCGGTATCGATGTGGGCGCCAAGGAGGAGATCTACCGCATAATTGATGGATTGGCGGGCAAGGGTGTTGCAATCATCATGATTTCCTCGGAGCTCCCGGAATACATCGGCCTCTGTGACCGGATAGTTGTGTTCCGCCGGGGCAAGGCCGTAAAGGAGTTCCGGGAGGCAGAGTTTGACCAGAGCAGGATCCTGGCGTGTATGCTGGGCGTAGCAACCGAAGAGACGGCCACGATCAGGGAACACGATTAAGTAAGGAGAACGACTTTGCGCGATTCCCGTTCACAGGAGCCTTACGAGGTCGGTATTCCGACGGAAGTGTATTTCGGACCTGGACGCGTGGTGGAACTTGGAACGAACCTCCGCGAGCGAGAATACCAGAATGTGCTGGTATGTACCGACGAAACCGTTGCGGAAGCGGGGATACTTGACCGGGTTGAGCAATCCCTGCGAGGTAGCGGTTTGCGGTATACTATCTTCCGCGGGGTACAGCCAAATCCCGACATCGGGACCGTTCTCAACGGTACACGAGAGGCGACAGATAACGCAGGCAAGGACGGATACGATTGTATCGTCGGTGTCGGTGGCGGTGGTCCAATCGATACGGCAAAGGCAATGAGTGTGGCGTTGACCCACGACGGCGATATCCGAGACTACGTGTCTTACACAACGGGTCAACGGAAACCGATCACCGACCGGACGCTGCCGGTGGTGGCGGTCCCGACGGTTTCCGGCGCCGGTGCGGAAGTCTCCCCGGTTGCGGTGATCGTCGATGAAGAGATCCGTGTGAAGGTCGGCTTCTTCTCGCTCCGCCTCTTTCCGGTGATCGCTCTCGTGGATCCAACACTAATGGTCACAGTACCTCCCGGGACGACCGCCGGTTCCGGGATGGACATCCTGGCACACGCGTTTGACGCCCTGGTATCCCGTCGCGGCAATCTCCTCTCGGACACGTTAGCGGTGGGTGCGGTAGAATCGGTATTCCGGTACCTGCGGCGGGCGGTCCGGCAGGGCGACGACATAGCGGCCCGCGGAGCACTGGCGTCGGCGTCCATAATGGGGCTTCTGGCGATTTACCTCGGAAAAGGCGGGGCGGTACACACGATCGGAGAGCCGCTCGGAACGATCTGCGACGTTCCCCACGGGTACGCGTGTGCCGTGGCTTTGCCCGCGATGATGCGATTCCTGAATCAAGTGTGTTCCCGGGAACTCGCTCGGATATACCGACTTGCCGGTAACGACCCGCCGGAAGGCATAGATGAAGAGACGATGGCAGGCCGGGCAGTCGAAGAAGTGGAGACGTTGATCCGCGATATTGCGTTGCCGAGCCTGTCGTCGATTGTGCCGGATCCCGATATCGGCGAGCTTGCGGATGCTTCCATTCGTCATCTCGCGGTGGATCGGATCCCGGTGGAATTGTCCCGGGACGATTACGTGGGGCTCTACGGAGCAATCTTTTCCGGTAGTCGGTGAAACAGACGGAGCCAGGTTGAGTCAGGGAGGTGCAAGATGGGGGACCAGTGCGTGGCGTATTCGATTTCCATGAACGAGATAGAACCTCAGTTCGATGGACAGTGGCAAGGTATAACCACCGCATCCGACGGGGCGTGCTACTTCGGGTCGTCAACTCACTCCAACCGCCGGGGTGCGGGTTTCTTCCGCTTTGATCCGGAATTAAGAAATCTCTCGATACTCGCAGATGACATCACCGCCGTGTGCGGCAAAGATTCACCGATTCCCCAGGGAAAGATCCACAGCCCGATCGTGGAGGCGTCGGGCCATCTCTACCTCTCCACACACCTGGGTGCTTACTGGGAAGGCGCGCCCGAGGAGTACCCCGGGGCGCATATACTCGGATACGATATCGAGAACGGCACGTTTCGTGACTTCGGTATTCCGATAGAACGGTATACGATCTACTCCGCGATCGGAGTGGATCCGGACCGGGGAAAACTCTTTGCTTTTGTGGTTCCCTGGGCGGAGGAAGACACCGCTCATAACGGATGTCACCTGGTTCGTGTCGATATTCCCTCCGGTAAGATCGAAGATCTAGGGCGGGTCGGGCCGCGGGGAAGGATCGCATGTTTCTGGTTTTTTGTGGATCATCACGGTGACTGCTGGTTCACGCTTTGGCGCGCGGCGGGGGCGTTTCCCCAGGGCGGCCACGGAAACCTTTACCGGCTTCCGGTGGGAGCGCAGAAAGTGACGGTATACGAGAATATCCTTCCCGACTGTCACCTTCTGTATCCGGACGGTCGGCCGCGTACGGACGTCGAGGATACGCGGGCCGATCGTGCATGGACATGGGCGGCGCCACTGCCGGGACGAGACCGGTGTGTGTTCCTGATGGGTATGTTTGCCGGAGAGGACGAACGCTTGTGGACATTCACACCGGGAGACGGGTCCCCCACCAGCGCAAACTTCGAGTGTGCCGGCCTCGTGGGCCCGACGTTCCTTGCAACAGCACTCGGCGGCGATCGCGTTTATTTTATCCAGCGGGGAAACGTGCGCGCGGCCCGCGGCTGGGTCGCGGAGTTTGAGCGGGATCGAGATCCGTCGAGAATCGACTGGGTGGACGCCTATCACCGGGAGGATCTGCATCTGAAGAGTATCTCCTTGAGTTCGCGGGACCACGGGACGGTTACCGACCATGGGCCAATCGTAGACCAGCAGGGACGTACGCCGCGCCATATCGATTCTCTGGCGGCCGACGACAGAGGGCGGGTCTATATGGTCGGCGGCTGGCATCTGCTGCCCGGCGAGGCCGGGACGCAGCAGATTCAATGGGCCACCACAAGGGAGTTCGTGGAGGTCCCACGGGCAGAGCGCTTCGCCTTTGTGGATACCGCAGCGAGTACGGCCTGACCGTAAGGAGAGAGACCCATGATATCAGATCATTGCATATGCGGGCGGGTAGTGACACC
>REDW01000123.1 GCA_007693325.1 Spirochaetaceae bacterium | reverse complement strand
GCTGTTTTACTTTGTGGCACGCCTGGTGGTCTGGGCACTGCGCTATCAGCACTACCCGGGGCACCTTCTGGTGTTGTTCTGAGGGGGGCGTTTGGGGCGTAGCGCGCCGCCACGCGGCGCGCTACGGGGAGCGGTTTCTGCGTGCCGTTACAGTGCTTCCATCTCTACGGTCAGAGTGACGCCGTTCCTGGCGATGCGCAGTTCGAGCGTGCCCGAGGATTGCGCGGCAACACGATAGAAGTCGCGGGCTCCTTCTATGTCACGGCCATCGGCGTGCGTCACTACATCCCCTGGACGTAACCCGGCTGTTCCCGCCGGACTCTGTTCCTGGACCGCTGCCACTACAGCACCGTTGATGGCCGCGGCGATATCGGCACGTTCGCGAATCGCATCATCCAGCGGCACAACGGTCATGCCGGGCCAGAGATCGGTAGCCTGCGCGATCTGCTCTTCTTCGCCACGCTCGTCCACCGTGACCGTCAGCGTGTGTTCACTACCGTCACGGATTATCTCAAACTGTGTCCGGTCCCCCGGAGCCAGTCGGCCCACCGCGCGCTGCAGGTCTACGGTGTCTTCGATGGTCTCAGCGCCAATTGCGGTCACAAAGTCACCGGGGCGGATTCCATCGCGGGCCGCCGGCGAGTCCTGGTAGACGTTGACAATCAGCGCCCCGTCCAGATCGATCACGCCAAGGTCTTCTGCCAGCGTGGGCAATGAGTCAGGCGATGCGTCGGCGATACTCACGCCCAGCCAGCCGTAGACGATCCGACCCTCTTCAATGAACTGATCGATAGCATCGACTGCCTGGCTCATGGGAATAGCAAACCCCAACCCGACGCTGCCGCCGGCCTGCGAGCCGACAATCCAGGTATTGATGCCGACAATCTCGCCCTGCATGTTGACCATTGCACCGCCGGAGTTTCCGGGGTTGATGGCTGCATCGGTCTGGATGAAGTCGGTGAGTTCGGGGAGTCCGGCACCAGCCTGTTGCGGGCGCCTTCCGGTGGCGCTGATGATACCCGAGGTCACGGTTGACTCGAAGCCGAAGGGATTACCTACGGCCAGTACCCAGTCTCCTACGCGCAGCGCGTCGCTGTCGCCCAGGCGTGCAATCGGGACTTCCTCAGCGGTGCTGAACGCAAGCACCGCGAGGTCGGTTCGCGGATCTCCGCCCACCAGTTCTCCCTGGAATCGGCGTCCGTCGTAGAGGCCGATTTCGATCTCGGTGGCGTCCCCCACCACGTGATTATTGGTCAGCACATAGACAGTTTCGCCGTCACGACGCACAATGACGCCCGAGCCGAGTCCCGGACGCTCAAACTCGCGCTGCTGATCATCCGGCTGCTGCTGCTGTCGCGGGCCGAAGAAGAATTCAAACAATGAACGCGGACTGCGCTGCTCGACTACCTCCACCACGCTGACCTCCACCACAACCGGCAGTGCGGCCTCGGCTACTTCGGCAAACGAGCCATCGGCTTCCTCCGGAAGGGGGCGAACCTGGCGTGCCAGGTGTTGATCGCCAGCCTCGTTTTGAACCTGGGTCTGCTGAAACGCCGGTTGCTCATTATCCGCCGGTCTGTTCAGCAGCAGACCAAACGTTAATCCAATAACAAATACGGCAAAGAGTGCCGCAAGCGCAAAGAATGCGCGTTTCCACGATTTGATTTTCATAATGTGCCTCCCTGTACACAAAAACTTACTGACGATAGCGCGGACAGGTCAAACCGCTGTCAACGCGTCACTTGCATCTGCCCGGGAGGCACGGTAGAGTACTGCTATGACAGTCAGCGAAGCAATTCGAACCCGAAAAAGCGTGCGCAGTTTTGCGGACAAGCGTGTCGAGCCCGAGAAGCTCGATCTGGTGCTGGAGGCTGCGCGGCTGGCGCCGTCCGCGCGCAATCTGCAGGAGTGGCGCATCGTGGTGGTCACCGATGCCGAAACACGGCAGCAGTTGGTCCAGGCCGCCGGCGGACAGCAGTTTGTTGGCGAGGCTCCGGTGGTATTGGTGTGCTGCGCCGAAACAGACCATCACCTGATGCGTTGCGGACTGAAGTCCTATCCCGTTGACGTATCAATCGCTATCGACCACATGACGCTGGCAGCAGTCGAGCTCGGCCTCGGAAGCTGCTGGATCGGCAAGTTCGATCCCGATGCGGTGCGGCGGGTGTGCGGCATTCCTTCAGATATCGAAGTTGTGCAACTGCTGCCTTTGGGCTATCCGGCTGCGCCGGGCGCGGTGGAGAAGACGCGCAAGCCAATTGACGAAATCGTGCGCTTCGAACGCTGGTAGGCAGCAGACAAAAAAACGGCGGATCGTCGCAGATCCGCCGTTCTCTTGCTGGTCTCAGTAGACCCTAGTAGCGTCGGTTGTAACCGCCGCCACCACCACCACCGCCTTCGTTGCGGGGCTTGGCTTCGTTGACCTTCAGCTGCCGACCATCGAGGTCGTAGCCGTTGAGTGCTGTCTCGGCGCTGCGAGCGTCGGCTTTTTCCGCCATCTCGACAAACGCGAATCCGCGTGAACGACCGGTGTCACGATCGGTGACAATGTTGAGCGAAACAACTTCGCCATGTTGGGCGAACAGTTCGCGAAGGTCGTGCTCCTCAGTCTGGAAACTCAGGTTTCCTACGTACAGTTTGGTAGCCATCTAGAAACTCTCCTTCTGCTGCTGTGCAGACTTAGTGAAATACGGAATGTGTACGAGCTTTATCTGGATGCCACCATATTAAGGAAGGACGTAACAGAAAGGCAGTTCACGGAATCCGTTGTTGATGCTAAGTATACGCTGTTGTGCGTTGAGTGTAAAGCCCAATTTTGAAGCCGCCGCTGCAATGAATTGGATCGTTGCGCGGCCGGCGTAGCCGCGCTATAATCTGATTGCAAGGAGTCAACGTGGAATTACAACACAAAGAGATTCCGCTGGAGTTCTTGCGCCGGCTTCCCGACGGTATCAAGATCGTCAAGCGGCACGGGCAAGAGTTCATGGTGGTGGAGCAGGTCTCTGGACCACACGGCGAGAGCCTGATGTCCGATGCGGTCCAGATTCACAGTGAGCCGTCGATCCGGCTCGGAGTGCGTATCGGCGATCAACAGGGGTTGATCTTCGTTGACGCGTTCTGGGGGGGGCACGCCAAACTCTACAGCTTTCTGCCGCAGAGCGTGGTTGCCAACGCCGAGGTTGACGCTTTTGTTCCGGAGAGCGGAGCGTCGCTTATGGTAGAGCGCGGTTGCGACGTAGAGGGCTGCACGTGCGGGCGTGCGATCATGCTGGCACTGCCGGACGGCAAGAGTAGAGTGTACGTCTGCGCACGCCTGGGGTGTCCGGGACACGCGATCGAGATTGCCGATCTGCCGGAAGACGTGTCGCAGCAGATAAGCAGCATCAACTTCTTCGGCGCTGGTACTCAGGACGAAGAGTGGGTGGACGTTTTCTAGCTCCGCCGGCGCTTTTTCTGGTATTCAGGGCTCGATCTTCTGCTGCAGAACAGGTATGATACGCCGGATTACGCATTCGCACAGGATAGCGCACGCGCGCATCCGCAAATCCACGCTGGGAGATTCATAACTATGGCAGAAGGCGTTGCCCTGACAATCATAGGAATGACAGTTGTATTTCTCTTTCTGATACTACTCGTCTGTGTCATGTACCTCATATCGTTGGTTGCTCGAGTTGTACCGTCGCCTGTTCCGGCTGGTGGCGGCGCTACGGCGGGAAACGCCGAGATCGCGGTTGCGATAGCGATTGCGCACGCGCACGCACAGATTGAAAAGATGGAGCAGGAACAGTGAAGAAGAAGATCGATCTCATGGTTACTGCGTTCCGCGACGGTTTTCAGTCGGTTTTCGGAGCGCGGGTTGCAACCGCTGACTTTTTGCCCGCTGTAGAGGCTACCGTTGCTGCGGGCCTGACGCATCTGGAAGTCGGGGGTGGTGCCCGGTTTCAATCGCTCTATTTCTATTGTAACGAAGACGCCTTTGACATGATGGATGCTGTCCGTGCAGCTACCGGCCCCCAAGCCAACCTGCAGACCCTGGCGCGAGGCGTCAACGTAGTTGGGCTGGATTCGCAGCCGCGCGACATGATCAAACTGCACGCCGAGCTGTTCAAGAAGCACGGCATCACCACGATACGCAACTTCGACGCACTGAATGACGTCAATAACCTGATTTACAGTGGCCAGTGCATTCACGACGCCGGTCTGAAGCACGAAGTAGCGGTAACGTTGATGGCGCTGCCGCCGGGCATTGAAGGCGCCCATACTCCGGAATTCTACACCCAGACTCTGCGCGACATTCTGGATGCCGGCATACCGTTCGATTCGGTTGTATACAAGGACGCGTCCGGTACTGCGACCCCCAGTACTGTGCGCGAATCCATCAGACAGGCGCGCGAGCTGCTTGGTGCCGATGCACGGATAGTATTCCATACGCACGAGACAGCTGGAGTCAGCATTCCGTGCTACCTTGCGGCAATCGAGGCCGGTGCCAACCAGGTGGACTGCGCGCTGGCGCCGGTCTCCGGCGGAACGTCGCAACCCGACGTGATTTCACTGTGGCACGCCCTGCGCGGCAGTGAATACGAGTTGGGCATCGACGTAGCCAAGGTGCGTGAAGCTGAAGAGATTTTCAAAGAGTGCATGAGCGAGTACTTTGTTCCGCCGGAAGCGCGTTCAGTAGAACCGCTGATTCCGTTCTCACCGATGCCCGGTGGCGCGTTAACGGCCAACACCCAGATGATGCGCGACAACAATATCCTCGATCATTACGCTGAGGTTGCGGCGGCTATGGAGGAGGTGATCTCACGGGGCGGCTACGCTACCTCGGTTACCCCGGTCAGCCAGTTCTATTTTCAGCAGGCCTTCAATAACGTGATGGCGGGGCCGTGGAAGAAGATCGCCGAGGGCTACGGCAAGATGGTACTCGGTTACTTCGGCAAGACCCCAACCGATCCGGACCCCGAGATTATCCAGCTGGCCAGCCAACAGCTCAAACTTGAACCCACCAGTGAGAATCCGGTTGATCTCAATGACAAGGATCCCACCAAGGGGCGCGGTGCAGCGGTCAAGGCGTTGGAGGCCGAAGGCCTGCCAATAACCGATGAGAACGTCTTCATTGCGGCCACCTGCAAAGAAAAGGGCATCGCGTTCCTCAAGGGGGAAGCGCGGCAGATGATCCGCAAGAAGAAGCCCAGGCAAGCCGAGAAGGGCTCGCAGAGCTATGTAGTTACCATAGACGGATCCCCGTATACCGTTGAGATCGGTGAAGACGCTACGATAGTCAATGGCAGGACCTACAGCGTTGAAGTGCAGCCTGCCGATGCTGCCGAGGCCGGCAGCCGGGCCGGCGACCGGACGCCGTCATCTCAGCCCGGCAAGGCCGCTGCAGGCAAGGGTGGGAGTACAGAGGTGAAGGCGCCGCTGCCGGGAACGGTGCTGCGAATATCAGCCAAAGCCGGAGACAAGGTTTCCGAGGGTGACGCACTGCTGGTGCTCGAATCGATGAAGATGGAAACCGCGGTGGCCGCTCCGTCAGACGGCACGGTTGACGAGATATCCGTTGCGGTTGGAGATCAGGTTTCCGCAGATCAGAAGCTGGCCGTGATCCGGAGTTGATGAGATGGACATACTCGGGGCGCTGCACGATATCTGGTTAACCACCGGCATAATGAATCTGTCTGCTGGACAAGTGGTGATGATCCTCGTTTCGCTGCTGCTGATCTATCTGGGAATCGGCAAGGCGTTTGAACCTCTGCTGCTGGTTCCGATCGGTTTTGGCGGCATTCTGGCAAATGTACCGCTGGCAGGAATTGCCGAGGTTACCGCACTGACGGTTTCGGCGGTAAACCCCGAGACCGGCGAAGTGGTGCAGCACGTTGTGCAGGCCGCTGAGGGCTTCATCGGTCAGATCTACGGCTTTGGTATTGAGACCGGGCTTTTCCCGCTGCTGATCTTCATCGGTGTGGGGGCGTTGACCGATTTCGGGCCGCTGCTGGCTAACCCCAAGACCGCCCTGCTGGGGGCGGCTGCCCAGTTTGGTATTTTTGCTACGGTGCTGGGTGCCATGGCTCTCAGCACCTACGCGGGGTTCGATTTTTCGCTCTCCGACGCTGCCGCCATCGGTATCATCGGCGGTGCCGACGGTCCCACGGCTATCTTTCTGGCAGGACAGATGGCGCCGCAACTGCTGGGTGCAATTGCAGTGGCGGCCTATTCCTACATGGCGCTGGTGCCCATTATTCAGCCGCCGATCATGCACCTGCTGACCAGCAAGCACGAACGCAGCATAGTGATGAAACAGCTTCGCCCGGTCAGTAAGTTTGAGAAGGTCGTATTCCCGCTGAGCGTGCTCGGCATTACGCTGCTGTTCCTGCCCACCGCCGCACCGCTGATTGGTGCGCTGATGTTCGGCAACCTGATCCGCGAGTCGGGCGTGACCGATCGGATTGCCAAAGCGGCACAGAACGAGCTGATCAACATCGTCACCATTTTTCTCGGGCTCTCGGTGGGTTCCAAGCTCGCAGCAGATCTGTTTCTGCGTATCGAGACGCTCGGGATTGTGGTGCTGGGCCTGGGAGCCTTTGCTATTGGTACGGCAACCGGTGTCCTGCTGGCCAAGGTGATGAATCTGCTGACCAAAGAACCGATAAATCCGCTGATCGGTGCCGCGGGAGTATCCGCGGTACCGATGGCCGCCCGCGTAGCCAACCGGGTCGGGCTGAGCGAGAATCCCGGCAATCACCTGCTGATGCACGCCATGGGGCCAAACGTTGCCGGCGTTATCGGTTCTGCGGTAGCCGCCGGCGTGCTGATGGCAGTGATCGGCGTGGGACTGTAGAATTCGTGTCAATCCGGCCGATTGCTGAGCGTGAGGGTAAGGTATGTTGAACTGGCCGCCGTTATTTGCTATATTGAGAGTGTGGAAAGAACAGTGAGCAAACCAGCTGCGGAAACGCAAGAGCTCTTTGATCGGTTGCCGATTGTGCCTCAGATCTGTCCTGCGTACAATCTGGGCAAGGCCTACAAGATCGTTTCACGTATCTTTGAAGAAGAGTTCAAAGGGTTCAGTGTAACTACGGTTCAGTTCTCGATTCTGGTACACATCCAGATTCTGGATGGTCCCGGATGCAATGAGCTCGCCGAGCATCTGGGTTCGGACCCCAGTACAATCTCGCGCATCATCGATACCCTCGAGACCAAGAAGATGGTCAACAGCCGCTGCGGCAGTGACCGCAGGACACGCAGATATTGCCTGACAGACTCCGGGCGAGCAGCCATCAAAGAGGGTCTGGCCGGTTGGCAGCGGGCCAACGCCCGTGTGCTGGAGAGGATAGGCGATGACCGCTGGCAGGAAGCGCTTGCCCTGTTGCGCCTGCTGCAGCAGTAGTCATGGACATCCGTAAACGTTAGCGCTATACTCCGCCATTATGAAAGCAACGCACGTTGCCCGCGCACAGCGGGGGCGCAGAATTGGTCTGATACTGGTGGCCGTGCTGCTGCTGTTTGTGCTGGCGGGCTGTCTGCAGATCGAGACAACCGTCCGTGTCCGGCCCAACGGCAGCGGTGAGGTTGTTGAACGGTTTCTGATGGCCCACGGCATCGTGGAGATGCTGGCCGGTATGGCGCAGATGGGTGGCGAGCCCGATTTCAGCCTGATCGATCCGCAGGAGCTGCAATCGCGCGCGGCGCTGATGGGTGAAGGAGTCTCGTTCAGCGGCGTTGAACCGTTGAGTGACTCATGGGGCGAGGGGTACGTGGCCCGCTATCAGTTCACAGACATCAATTCGCTGCGCGTCAATCAGAACCCCGGGGATAGTGTCCCGCTGGACAGCGATGAACCCAGCGTGCGGGAGTTTCTGACATTCTCGATGCAGCAAGGAAACCCGGTAACTCTGGAAGTGCGGCTGCCCCAGCCGGACGAAGTGCAGAGTGAAGCCGAAACGCCGCCGAGCGAAGAAGAACTCGAAGCGGCGGCACAATTCTACCGCGACATGCGCGTTGCGGTGCGCATCGAAGTACTCGGAACTCTGATCGATACCGATGCGCAGCATAGTAGCGGCAACACCGTTACCCTGCTCGATCTGGACTTCAACAGGATTCTCGATAATCCCACCCTGCGGCGCTCGGTATTGAGCAGCCAGGCTTCCAGTCTGAGCGAGGTACAGCAGATTGCGCGCGATGCCGAAGGTTTCGATATCGAGCCCAGGGACCGTGTACTGCTGCGACTGCGCTGATCGGCAGACGCAGCCGGGTCTGCTATAATGGCGGTATCATGAACCACGTGCCGGTCTCGTTTGTTGTAGCTCTATCAGTCCAGCTGGCGTGCCAGCTGTTCAAAGTGGTATTCTATTCGCTCAAGCAGCACCGCTTCTCGCCGCACTTCTTTGTATCTGCCGGAGGGTTTCCCAGCGCCCACTCGGCGTTTGTGGCTGCACTTGCGGTTTCAATCGGCGCGCGCAGCGGTCTGGGGACCGACGTATTCGCGGTGGCGCTGGTACTCGCGCTGATAGTGATCTACGACGCCTACCGTCTGCGCGGACACGTTGAAGCGCTGGCGCGCCGCGTCAACCGTCTGGCGCGGCAGGTGGGCCAGCAGGAGGAACCGCTGTCCGAGATGATCGGGCACTCGCTGCCGCAGGTGCTGTCCGGCATCGCAATCGGTGCATCACTGGCGGGGCTGGCTGCTGTGCTGTGGTAGCGCTCACAGCTGCTCAGCGCATTGTTGCATACAGGATTGATCTTTATCGAACCACGTGCTATGAGACTGCATTCTTTATCTGGAATCAGGAGGAATTACATGAAGTCTGTTCGCGTATTCAAGATTGCGCTGGCGCTGCTGGTCGGCGCAGTCATTATCCTCGCGTTTGCTGCGTGTCAACGCGAAGCTGAGGCTCAGCCGGTGCGTATCGGTGTGGCCGGAGCGCACAGTGGTGACCTTGCCAGTTACGGTCTGCCGACGGTCAACGCCGCTGAGCTCGTTGCCGAGATGTACAACGAGAACGGAGGGATCAACGGCTCGCGTATCCAGTTGTTTATCGAAGACGATGTCTGTCAACCGGAGGTTGCCGCCAACACCGCGGCCAAACTGGTGGGTGACGGCGTTGTAGCGGTTATCGGACATATCTGCAGCGGGGCTACGTTTGCCGCGTTGGGAACCTATCTGGACTCCGATATCCTGGCAATTTCACCCTCGGCTACGGCTCCGGATCTTACCCAGAGCGGAGACTATCCCAACTTCTTCCGCACCATAGCATCGGATGACGCCCAGGCGCAAATGCAGGTGAGCTTTGCGCTCGACACTCTCGATGTGCAACGGATTGCAGTGCTGCACGACCGCGGCGACTACGGCCGTGGACTGGCCGAAAACGCGCGTGATTTCATCGAGGCCGACGGGCGCGCCGAGGTTGTAGTTTTTGACGGCGTTACACCGGGAGCCGTAGACTATTCGGCAATCATCGCGCGTATCCAGCAGAGCAACGCCGACGCCATCATCTACGGTGGTTATCATCCCGAAGCTTCGCGGATTGTCGGGCAGATGCGAGATCGCGGCATGGACACGCTGTTCATTTCCGGTGACGGTGTCAAGGATGATACCTTCATCCAGACCGCCGGCCCCGCTTCCGAAGGCGTATACGCCACCGGTCCGATGGACCTCAGCGGCAATCCCGTGGCGGTTGAGGCCGCTCAACGTCATCGCGATAAGTACGGAGAGGAGCCGGGGCCCTTCTTCCTGGAGGCCTACGCGGCGGCACTGGCGCTGTTCAACGCGATAGAAATCGGCGGAACCACGTACGAAGGTATTACCAACGCGCTGCGCAATAACACCGTTGACACCTCGGTAGGCCCGGTGCGTTTCGACGCTCGTGGCGACGCCGAAGGCGTTGGCTTTGCCGTCTACCAGGTGCAGAACGGCGAGTATGTCGAGCTTCGCTAACCAATCCTCGACCGGTGGTATCACCGAACGGATCACTGAATTCGATGCAAACGGTCTCGCACGGCGCATGCTGTGCGAGACCGTCCTGCCACGTGCAGCGCCACGAAAGGTCAGACAAGAGTGAACTACTTCCTCGGCCTGTTTGTCAGCGGGTTGACCCGCGGTAGCATCTACGCTCTGCTCGCGCTCGGGTATACCATGGTCTACGGTATTATCGAGCTCATCAACTTTGCCCACGGGGAAATCTACATGATCGGCGCGTTCACAGCGTTGATTCTGGCCAGCGTGCTCAGCATCGCTGGACTGGATGCTATCAGTATCCTGGTGATCGCGAGCCTGGTGGCCATGATCTATTCTGCGGCGTACGGCTTTACCATGGAGAAGATTGCCTACAAGCCGGTGCGCAACAGTCAGCGCCTTTCGGCGTTGATCAGCGCAATCGGGATGTCCCTCTTCCTGCAGAATTACGTGCGTTTAGCGCAGACGTCAAACTTCCTGCCGTTTCCGACGCTGATACCGCGGCTTGGGTTCCTGCAGCAGCTGACGTTTCAAGTGACCTCGGCGCAGTTTGTGATTTTTGTCACTACTACTGTGGTTATGATCCTGCTGACGCTCTTGATCAAGTTCAGCCGCGTCGGCAAGTCGATGCGCGCAGCCAGTCAGGACAAGACTATGGCGATGCTGCTGGGGGTCAACGTCAATCGCGTTATCGCGCTGACTTTCGTCATCGGATCTGCCACCGCAGCGCTGGGCGGCGTGCTGATAAGCTCGTTTACCGGTCAGATCAACTTCTACATCGGGTTCATGGCCGGTATCAAGGCCTTTGTTGCCGCGGTTCTGGGCGGAATCGGCAGTATTCCCGGCGCAGTTCTGGGTAGTTTCGTCCTCGGTTGGACCGAGTCTTTTGGCGCCGGTTACATATCGAGTGACTATGAGGATGTATTTGCATTTGCGATTCTGGTGTTGATACTGATCTTCAAACCTTCGGGTTTGCTCGGGCGCCCGGAAAACAAGAAGGTGTAAGCGATGTCTTCGCAGGCAACAACCCAACCGCAACCGGGCCGTTATCTCGCCTACGCCTGGCGTTCGCTGCTGGTGTCAATCTGGTTTGCGATACTGACTTTTCCGATTATTGTCATCCGAGCCAATACCATAACCGGCACCATCACGTGGCGCTGGCACAACATCGGCTGGATCGTTGGCGGGACCTTCGTTGGCTCGTGGATCTGGCGCTACTTCCTGGAACGCAAACGTGCCGGCGCCGAAGCCACTATGGGACCGCTGCGGCAGAGGCTGGCTGCGGCGCGGGCCGTTGTTACCCAGGCCGCCAGGCGCCCCGCGGTGGCTCGCGGTGGAATTGCCGCGCTGCTGTTGCTGGTTGTTGCTTTTCCGTTTGTGGGCGGGATGTACCAGACCAACATCATGACCACGGCGCTGCTCTACGTGGTGCTGGGGTTGGGGCTCAATATCATCATCGGTTTGGGAGGGATGCTGCATATCGGCTACATCGCCTTCTACGCGCTGGGTGCCTACAGTTACGCGCTGCTCAACTTACACTTTGGACTCAACTTCTGGCTGGCGTTGCCGGTTGGCGCGCTGGTAGGCGGGCTGTTCAGCCTGGCAATCGGGATTCCGGTGCTGCGGTTGCGTGGAGACTACCTGGCCATTGTAACCCTGGCGTTTGCCGAGATTACACGCCTGGTGCTGGAAAACTGGAGCAGTCTGACGTTCGGCACAGCCGGCATCCGCAACATCCCGCGTCCGGCCATTGCGGGAATTCGCCTGACGCTGCCGCAGACAACCACCTTTGTCTATTTCATCATGATACTGATGGTGGTTCTGACGATTTTTGTGGTGAACCGGCTGGAAAACAGCCGCATCGGACGTCAGTTTGTTGCCATGAAAGAGGACTTCATCGCCTGCCAGGCAATGGGTGTAAACATTGCCCGAACCAAGCTGGCGGCGCTCGGGCTGGGCGGGATGTGGGCCGGCCTGGCCGGTGTAGTGTTTGCCGCGCGTACCACGTTCATCAACCCCGCCAGTTTTACTGTCTGGGAATCGATTATCGTGCTTTGTACCGTAGTGCTCGGCGGCATGGGCTCGATTCCCGGCGTTATCACCGGGGCGCTGGTGCTGATTCTGGTGCCGGAGTACCTGCGCGCGTTTGCCCAGTTTCGTATGCTGCTGTTTGGCGCGGTGCTGGTGACTATGATGGTGTTTCGTCCCGGCGGGCTGATCCAGAAGCGGCGCCGAGCCTACACGATTTCTGCGCAAGAGAAGCAGGTGGCCGCTGAAATCGGTGATCCGGGCATACAGGGGTAGGTGATGGTACTCGATGTTCGTGGTCTGACAATGGACTTCGGAGGGCTGCGCGCCGTGGATCAGGTTGATCTGCAGGTAAACGAGGGCGAGATCGTTGCCCTGATTGGTCCCAATGGAGCAGGCAAGACCACCTTCTTCAACTGTGTCACCGGTATGTACGTACCCACTGCGGGTACGGTCACCATCGCTCGGCCGGGTACTGATGCACGCCAGATTACCAGGATGCGGCCGCATTTGATTACCGCCCAGGGGCTGGCGCGCACGTTCCAGAATATCCGGCTGTTTCCCGAAATGACGGTGCTGGAGAACGTCATGATCGGGCGCGATTGTCGGCTGAGCGCCGGTATTCTCGGGGCCATCATGCGCAACAAGAAGACCGTGGCCGAAGAGAAGCAGGTGGTACTGGACAGCTACGCTATGCTGGAGATAGTCGGTATCGGCAGGTGGGCCAATGAAACCGCCAAGAACCTGCCGTACGGTGCGCAGCGCCGCCTCGAAATCGCACGCGCGCTGGCAACCGAGCCATTCCTGCTGCTGCTCGACGAGCCGGCTGCCGGAATGAACCCCCAGGAGACCCGTGATCTGGTAGCGCTGATCCGCCGTCTGCGAACCGACCACCAGCTTTCGATCTTCCTGATCGAGCACGATATGAGCCTGGTCATGACGCTCTCAGAGCGCATCTACGTGATGGACTACGGCAAGCTGATAGCCGTTGGAGACCCCGGTGAAGTTCGTCGTGATCCCTCGGTTATCAAAGCCTACCTGGGAGAAGACGTCAGTGCTTGAGCTCAGCGCGGTAAATGCGTTTTACGGAAGAATCCAGGCGCTCAAGGATGTCTCTATCCGTGTCAGCGCCGGGGAAATCATCACCCTGATCGGTGCCAACGGTGCCGGCAAGACCACTACCCTGATGTCGGTCTCCGGTATTGTGCGGCCGGCCTCCGGGGCGATCATGTTCGAGGATCGCAATCTGAACGAAGTCGAGCCGGACCAGATTGTAGCTGCGGGGATCAGCCACGTACCCGAGGGACGGCGGATCTTCCCGTACCTGACCGTGCAGGAGAATCTCGATCTGGGCGCGTACCTGCGACGCGATAGAGCGGCCGTGAGAACGGACCTGGATTACGTCTTTGAGTTGTTTCCAATCCTGTCTCAGCGGCGGCATCAGCCCGGTGGCACGCTCAGCGGCGGCGAGCAGCAGATGCTGGCAATCTCACGGGCGCTGATGGCGCGCCCGCGGCTGCTTCTGCTCGATGAGCCTTCGCTTGGGCTTGCGCCGTTGATCGTGCAGCAGATATTCGAAATACTAGGACAGATCAACCGCGAGAACGGTACCACCATCTTCCTGGTGGAGCAGAATGCTTACATGGCGCTGCGCGTTGCACACCGCGGCTACGTGATGGAGAACGGTTCTATCGTCCTGACCGATGATTCAACAGTGCTGCTGGAGAATGAACAAGTCAAGAGCGCCTATCTGGGTGTATAATCGCAGAACCAGAGTCTAATACGGGAGTAAGACTATGATTGTCTCGCGTGTCATGACAGAAAATCCGTTTACCGTGGACCCCGCCACACCGGTCACCGAAGCGCAGGCGCTGCTGCGCCGCGAGAAGATCCACCGCCTGCCGGTGCTCGACAAGCGCGGGAAACTGGTTGGTATCATTTCTGAAAAGGACCTGCTCTACGCATCGCCGTCGCCGGCGTCAACGCTGAACGTCTACGAGATGTCCGCGCTGCTTTCCAGGCTCAAGGTAGAGGCAGTAATGACCCGGGATATGGTGACTACAACCCCTGATGAGACCCTGGAAGACGCGGCGCGTAAGCTCAGTGACAACAACATCGGCGGTCTGCCGGTTCTCAATGCCAAAGGCGTTCTGGTAGGCATCATCACGGAGTCCGATATTTTCCGCGTCTTCATCGACCTTTTCGGCAGCCGCAAGTCCGGTATCCGGGCAACATTCCGCATCCCCGAGCGCCCGGGAGAAATCGCGGAACTCAGCAAGGAGATCAGCGATGCCGGCGGGAACATCCTCTCCTTCGGCACGCTGCCGGGGAACTCCTGGGACAACGCTGTCTGCGTCATCAAGGTCGAAGGGCTGTCCAAGGAGCGGTTTGTGCAGGCGGTCGAGAGCAGTATTCTCGAGGTGATCGATATCCGGGAGTCCTGACCGATGACTGGAATGCCGCTGACTATTCTTCGTTACGCAATCATTACGGTTACGATTGTACTCTTTGTGATGCTTCTGATTCCCGTCTTCGAGCGCCGGATGGTGTTTCATCCGGTGCGCTATCCGCACGGAAACTGGGCTCCCGAAGAGTTCAATCTTCCGGTTGAGGACCACTTCTTCGAGACCGAGGACGGCGTCACGCTGCACGGCTGGTACGCACGCGCTGAGCGGCCGATAGGCCGGACCCTGCTCTGGGCGCAGGGTAACGCCGGCAACGTGAGCTACCGGATGCAGAACATGCGTCTGCTGCTGGACTGGGGAATCGATGTTTTCATCTTCGATTATCGCGGTTACGGCAAGAGCGAACGTGCTACGCCAACCGAAGCGGGGATTTACGCCGATGGGCGCGCAGCGTACGACTACCTGGTCGGGCAGTTGAACATCGCCCCGCACGACGTTGTGCTGTTTGGACGCAGCCTCGGCTCAACGGTAATGGTTGATCTGGCGCTGCAGCGTGACGCTGCCGCACTGATTCTGGAGTCCCCGCTCAGCAACGCCCGCGCCATGGCGCGGCAGATGGTTCCCATTCTGCCGGTTCACCGGCTGATCTCGATCCGGCTCGATTCACTGGCAAAGATCCCCGCGGTTGAGCTGCCGCTGCTGATAATCCATGGCGACCAGGACACCCTTATCCCGATCGAGCAGGGCAGGCGCCTGTACGACGCCGCCGGTGAGCCCAAACAGTTCTATGTGATACGCGGCGCCGGCCACAATGACACCTTTGTTGTTGGTGGTGACGCGTACTTCCGGATGCTGCGCGATTTCATAACCGGGCTGTAGCGCCGGAAGGCACAGCTCAG
>REDW01000121.1 GCA_007693325.1 Spirochaetaceae bacterium | reverse complement strand
TTCCACCCGTACCTCAACCGTGCTGGGATTGATAGCCACCTGGCCGGGTTCCTGGTCCACAACGTAGACGGTTGCTGTTACCGCGTTGAGCGCATCGGTGATCAAGATGTCGATCTGCTGCGGGGCATCGATGCCCGGGAGCGGATCCAGAAACGTTATTTCCCTCTCCGCTTCGTTCCAGGTCATCACTGAATTATAGTCGTCGTGCCAGGTTACGGTAACATCATCAATGTCAGTGTAGCCCCCGACCGTGAAGCTAACCTTGCCCCCCTCTCCGCCGCCGGCAATGGCTGTCTGGCTGGTTGGATCGACGTAGAGTGTGCTGGAATCGTAGACGCTGACAGCTATGACCACGCTGTTACCCTTCTGGTCTTCTATCTCAACGTAGTCTTTGCCGGCAGAAATCGGCGTGTAGTGCAGCGTGTTGCCGCCGCTGATCGATGCCTCATTGCCGAGCTCGGTTTGCTTCACGCTTTTGTCGCCGTAACCGCCCTTGAACGTTACCGGCCATTCCTCGTCACCGCCCATTGCAACCGAGAACGCCGCCGGCGTTACCGATAGCCGGTTGTAGATGTAGATGGTGGTGTGGTCTGTGGAGCCAAAGTGGTCGGTTGCCCGAACCACCGCGCTCTCTTCCACGTCCTCGCCCTCTATATCGGGACTGGGAGGCGCGCTGTAGACGCCGGTTTCGGCATCCAGATCGCCTGCGCTGCCTTCGAGCAGCTCGTAGTGGTACTGCTTGTAGCCGCCCTGCGCTGTGATCCTGTGCTCTGAATCAAAGGTGATATTGACCGAAGACTGAGTCATGGCAAACGGGCCGACCTCTTCGGAATCGAGCAGACCGTAGACCGACAGATCACCGCAGGCGCTCAGAACGAGAGTCAATAGGATTAATGCCACAGCGCCTGCGCTGTGTTTCCGACAAGAGTTCATTATACCACTATTATACTACATTTTCCGTCAGTTTACATCTTTCTGACAACCGACACCGTTGGGGCCAGCCACAGCATGTGCTCCATTTCTACCGGATCCCCGTCCTGCTCGCGGTAGAGGTGCAGCATGCCGTTGAGCGTCAGTGCCGGCATCAGCAGCCAGCGCTCGGTCAGCGCAATCCGGCTGCCGACTCCAGCGCGCCACGCCGGCAGCGCCGGCGCCAGCCTGTCTGAAACGGTCGATCCGTCGTGCACCCGCAGCGCCACCCCGGCGGCAGCGCTACCAAACCAGGTCAGACTGCCGGTTTGCCGCAGCGTCATCCAGGCGTCAGCCATGACCGGTATCAGCGTGCGCACGTACTCACCGGTATCTGCGCGCTCGGGGCGGAAGCGTGTGACAGCGGTTCGCAGACCGATAGCGGCGCGCTCAAAGCGATAGTGCAACGCCAGTTCTGCGCTGAGGCCGGACGCAAAGAAGTCTGCAAAGTCACCCAGCGGGACAGCAGCGGCCACGGCCAGCGAGGGTTCCAGGTTGCGCGGCGGCCGGTCAATGACGGCCGGCGCCGGCGCGGGCTCCTCGGTCGGGGGCGTAACCGGCGGCGGCTGCGCGACCGGAGGTTGAGCGGCAATCAGCTCAGCGATGCGCGCCGACGCCTGCTGGTAGAGTTCTGCCGCGGCGGTGTCCGCCAGGCGGTCCAGCAGCAGGTCAATGTCGCGCCGGGCTTCGGTCTCCGCCAGCAGCGAGCCGTCGCCGACGTCAAACAGCTCAAACTGCACCACCACAAGCTGGTCTTCAATCCGGTAGCGCCCGAGCAGCAGCAGTTCAAAGCGCCGCTCGGCGGCCAGCTGCAGCAGCGCCGCGTCGTCTTGTAGCTGGGCCGGCTCCGGCGGTGTGTCCGCGTCCAGTGGACCCAGGCGCGCAAGCCTCACCGCCATTGCGGCACGCAGGACGCGCTCCAATGACTCGTCTGTTTCGGTTCCGGCTTGCGGCAGATACGCCTGCAGTACCGCCAGAGACGCCTCGGGCGCATCTGCTGCTGCCACAGCGGTGGCCCAGACAATCAGCACGAGAACCAGCAGTGGACGTATCCGGACGTGCCTCAATCGGCCTCCTGCCTATAGCATAGTCGAAATCACGCGTAATTTCGATGGCTACAACAGAGCGCGGGTACGATTGCACAGCGCAGCCTCAAGCGCTAAGCTGCAGCAATGGCAGCAACCATGCTCTGGTACGACCTTGAGACCTTTGGCAGACATCCGCGTTGGGACCGTATAGCGCAGTATGCATCGCTGCGCACCGGCGCCGACTTTGAGGAAATCGGTGAGCCGACATCGGTCTACTGCCTGGTGACCCCCGACTATCTGCCCGACCCCGATGCATGCCTGATCACCGCGCTGACTCCGCAGCGGGTCAAGGCACACGGTGTCAGCGAAGCGCAGCTGGCCGAGCTGGTCTACCGGCAGATGATCCAGCCGGGCACTTGCGTTGCCGGATACAACAACATCCGCTTTGACGACGAGTTTGTGCGCAACCTGTTCTACCGCAACTTCTACGATCCGTTCCGCCGCGAGTACAGCGACGGAAACAGCCGCTGGGATATACTGGACCTGGTGCGCATGACTCACGATCTGCGCCCGGACGGTATCGAATGGCTGTACGATGAGCAGGGCAGGCCGGTCTTTCAGCTGGAGCAGCTCAGTGCCGCTAACGGTATCGAGAACCGGCGTGCCCACGATGCGCTATCCGACGTTCGGGCAACCGTCGCTCTGGCGCGGCTGGTGCATCAGAAGCAGCCAAAGCTGTTCCGCTTTCTCTACGGGTTGCGCAGGAAGGAGGCGGTGCGCAAGCTGCTGAACCTGCAGTCACCGCGGCCGGTGGTGCACAGCTCGGCGATGTTCACCCGCCCCGGCGGCTGTACGTCTTTAGTCTACCCGCTAAGCGCCCATCCTTCCCAGCCCAACGTGATAATCTGCTACGACTTGCGCTTTGATCCGCGTGACTGGATGGACCTCCCGGTGGAGGAGATCCGGCGGCGCGTGTTTACCCGCACAGAAGAGCTGGGCCCCGAGGAGCGCGTGCACTTCAAGGGCGTCCACCTGAACCGCAGTCCGGCGCTGGCGCCGCTTGCCACGCTGAGCGATGAACGCGCGGCGGCGCTGAATCTGGATCCGGCGAGTTGCCGGCAGAACGCCGAGTTGCTGCGCCGGCGGCCCGAGTTGCTGCGCAAGGTGCGCGAAGTCTACGCCGAGGACGGCTTTGTCGAGCCGCGCGACCCGGAGCTGCAGATCTACTCCGGCGGATTCTTTGGCGATGAGGACCGCCGCACCTTTGAGCAGATTCACGCCAGCGAACCCGCTGAGCTTGTCAGTTCGCCGCCGGCGTTTGTGGATCCGCGCGGCGCCGAGCTGCTGCGCCGTTACCTGGCGCGCAACCACTTTAGTGTGCTGCCCAAGGCCGAGCAGGACCGCTGGATGAGCCACTGTGCGTCGCGCCTGCTGGCACCCGAGATAGACGGCGTGACCGACTACGGCAAGTTCCGCCGCAAGGTGGAGAACTCCCTGGCGCGCACCGACACCCCGGCAGTGCACAAGCCTATCCTGCGCGAGCTACTGGAGTACGCCGACTGGATCGAAAAGAACGTCCTGAGCTATCGCTGATCACAGGTGTTCGCGGATCATCTGCCGCGTAACCCCGTTCTGGCTGCAGATTTCCGCGAAGAAGCGCCCGCTGTCGCGCAGCGAGCGCTGCTGCGTGTCAAAGTCCACGTCGTAGAGCCCGAAGCGCGCCGATTCACCCTCAACCCATTCAAAATTGTCCATCAGAGTCCAGTGGAAGTAGCCGCGCAGGTCAACGTCGGCCTCCAGCAAGCGTGCTATCTGCAGCAGGTGATCGTAGATGAAGCGCGTGCGCAGGGTGTCGCCGGCGTCGGCAACGCCGTTCTCGGTGATGTAGAGCGGCAGGGTGTAACGCTCGGCCAGTGTGGTGCAGACGCGGTAGAGCCCTTCGGGGTAGATCTCCCAGCCGAGGTCGTTATGCACGGCACTCTCTTTGACCGAACGGCGCGCAAATCCGGACAGCGGATTCCAGCTGAATGCCACCATATCGCGCGAGTAGTAGTTGACACCGATGAAATCCGAGTACGGTACCGTGCGGTCCAGGAAGAAATCCTGAAAGCGCCGCTCGAGGCGCCGCGCCGCGCGCTTGTCGCGGCGCTCAACGCCGGCGGGATCGTAGACGCGCAGATGATGGGCTATCCCCACCTGAGTCGGCCGGCCCGATGCGTCGCCAATTGCGTGAATCAGGCGGTAGGCTTCCTGGTGTGCCAGTACCACGTTGTGTGCCCCGCGTGTAAAGCCGCGCAGGCTGCGTCGTCCCGGGGGCCAGATTCCCAACAGATAGCCCAAAGCCAGGTAGACGTTGGGTTCATTAATGGTGATCCAGTGTTCCACCAGGTCTCCGAGAGTCTCCACCACTTTAGCCGTGTAGCGGCCGAAGCGGTCCACAATCGAGCGCTGCGTCCAGCCGCCGGAATCCTCCAGCCACAGCGGGTTGGAGAAGTGGTGCAGTGTCACCATCGGTGCAATGCCGGCTTCACGCAGCGCCTGAATCTCCTCGCGGTAACGCGCCAGCGCGTCTTCATCAAAGGTGCCCTCGCGCGGTTCGATTCGGCTCCACTCCAGGCTCATGCGGTAGGCGTTAACTCCGAGATCACGCTGCAGCTCGATATCCTGCCTGACGCGGTTCCAGTGGTCGCAGGCTCGCAGACAGTGCGAGCCGTCCCTGATCCGTCCGCGCTCGCACCATCTGAACCAGCTGTTATTGCGGTCTCCGCCCTCTATCTGTAACGAGGCGGTGGCGGTTCCCAGCAGAAACCCGGCCGGAAGCTTGATTACGGCAAGGTCGGCGGCGTTGGTTTGGCGCTCGGCGCGGGACATACAGTACTCCTTGCTGCGGCGTTGATGTGTGCTGCCAGTATAGCAGTTGGGCGCACCTGATGCACGCGCAGCTTTGCCTTCTACCTGGAACCCAATATCTGGTTTGCGTCCTCGGATGTGGAAGCCGGCGCGGTGTTCAGAATGTCCATCGGTCTGCGGGCCGGCCTGCTGTAGATTGCAGCCGCAGAGCCTTCCTGTTAAGCTGCCGAAGCATGAGCGAGCAAGCACGAGAGATTCTGCTTATGGACATGTTCGGTGTGATAATCACCGAAGGGCACCTGGTTACCAACGGCACAACCAGGCTGTTTCCCGACGTCAGCGTGGCCGAGCAGCGCAGGGCGTACCACGACTACGAGCAGGATAAGATCGACGGGGCCGAATTCTGGCGCCGTATCGGCAGCCCTGTGACCATTGCGGAGTCCGAGCGCGCGCTGTTTGACCGTTTTGAGCTCGACCCCGCATTCTTCGAGCTTGCCGACTGCGTGCACAACCGGATGGACATCGCGGTGCTCTCCAACATGCCCAAAGACTGGAAACCGCTGCTGCTGGAGTTTGGTATTGGTTCTCGCTTCAAACATTTCTTTGTCAGTGGCGAGGCCCGCCTCTGGAAGCCGGGGCGCGAGTTCTTCGAGTGGGCCTGCGACCGGATGGGCGCAGCACCGCGGCAGTGCACCTTTGTGGACGATCAGCGCGTCAACCTGGCTACCGCGGCTGAACTCGGCATGCGCACGGTCTGGGTAGACCGCCCCGGACAGACCGGCTATCCTTCGGACTACCTGCCGGATCATCGCGTCAGCGAGCTGGCGGAATTGAAGCAGCTGCTGGCACCGGCGGTCAGCACTCGATCACGTTGATCGGGATGCGGGCGGCCAGGCCGCCTTCGCTGGTCTCTTTGTATTTGCTGTTCATGTCCAGCGCAGTGCTCCACATAGCCTCTATCACATCATCGAGGCTGACGCGCGCGCCTTCCGGATCACTGGCCAGCGCCAGGCTGGCGGCGGTAATGGCCTTTACGGCGCCCATGGTGTTGCGTTCGATGCACGGTACCTGAACCAGGCCGCCGACAGGGTCGCAGGTGAGTCCGAGGTGGTGCTCCATGCTGATCTCGGCGGCCATCAGCACCTGCTCGGGACTGCCGCCGAGGACTTCGGTCAGGCCGGCGGCCGCCATCGCGGAGCTGACACCGATTTCGGCCTGACAGCCTCCCTGCGCCGCGCTGATGGTGGCGCCCTTCTTGAACACGCTGCCGATTTCCCCGGCGGTCAGCAGAAAGCGCGCAACGCCGCTGTCAGAGGCTCCGGCCACAAAGTAGCGATAGTAGAGCAGGACCGCCGGAACCACTCCCGCGGCACCGTTGGTGGGCGCGGTGACCACGCGGCCAAAATCAGCGTTTTCTTCATTCACCGCCAGTGCAAACGCGCTGACCCAGCGCAGCACCTGCTCAAATCCGGCGGCTCCCGCTGCGGCTGGTTTGCCGGCGCTGTGCGCAACGGCAGCGAAGAACTCTTCGGCGTTGTCCGGCCACGGCTGCGGCAGAAGCGAGCAGGCCAGCCGTCGGGCGCGCCGTGCTACCCCCAGCCCGCCGGGAAGGGTGCGCTCGGTGTTGAGGCCGTTGAAGACGCAATCGCGCATCACCGTAAAGATGTGCTGCAACCGCTGCTCAATGCGGTCCTGGGGATCCCAGACGCGTTCGTTCTCCAGCACCAGGCTGCTGATCGGCTGCGGTTGGTCCTGCGAGCGGATCCAGCGCAGAATATCGGCTGCGGTGTCGATCGGGTAGGGCAGCGTCACCTGTGCCTCCGGCCGTGGTCCTTCGTCCTCCTGAACCACAAAACCTCCCCCGATACTGTAGTAGGTCTCCTGGATTGAACGTCCGTTTGAGACTGACGCGGTCAGGGTCATGCCGTTGGGATGATAGCCGAGGGCCTGATCGCGATGGAAACGAATGTCGCGGGTGTATTCAAACCCGACGTGTACGCCGCCGGCGAGCGCCAGGTGTTCCACGCCGCGCACGCTACGCCGGATTTCGTCGATCACGCAGCGCGGAACTGTCTCGGGGTCCTCGCCGCTGAGTCCCAGAAGGACTGCAACATCGGTGCCGTGACCAATTCCGGTCTTTGCCAGCGAACCGTAGAGGTCAACGCCAATGCGGCGTACCGATTCAATGACGCGGTCCATCACCAGTGTACGTACAAAGCGCTCCGCGGCGCGCCACGGTCCCATGGTGTGAGAACTCGACGGACCAACCCCGACTTTGAAGATGTCGAATACGCTGATACGTTGCTGCGGATAGCGTGTGTCCATGGCCGATTCCTTCTCCCCGGACCCGAAAAATTTGACAGCCGGACATGTTCAGTATACCATGTATCTGTTCACTATAGTAAAACTTCTCGAAAACGGAGGCAAAATTATGAAGAAGCTTGGCCTGATTCCGCGATTGCTTATTGCAATAGTGCTCGGCATCGTAATCGGCCTGTTCCTGCCGCAGTGGGTGGGTAACCTGCTTTACACCGTATCGGAGATCTTCGGGCAGTTGCTGATGTACATTGTGCCGCTGATCATCCTGGCGTTTATCATCCCCGGCCTGGCAGAACTGGCGCAGAGCCCGGGCAAGTTGCTCGGCGCTACCGCCGGGCTGGCGTACGTGGTGACGGTGGCAATGGGCATTGTTGCGTTCCTTGTTGGCATGGCCATCATCCCCGGTATTGCCCCGGAGCTGGTAGAGGTGGCAGAGGAAGCCGGACTGTCGACTTACATCGACATCGAGATTCCGGCCATGATGGGTGTTATGACCGCGCTGGTAACCGCGTTCATCTTTGGTCTGGGCGCCAACGCGCTGCGCCGACGCAGCGGCGGACCAAGCGTGCTGTTCGATTTCATGCACGAGGTGCGCGAAGTCGTCCGCATGGTGATTACCAAGCTGATTATCCCGTTCCTGCCGGTCTACATCGCCGGTATCTTTGCCAATATGGCCGCCGAAGGCCAGGTCTTTGAGGCAATGGCGCTGTTTGGTCCGCTGTTTGGCCTGGTGATCGGACTGCAGATTCTGTTCCTGATCGTCTTCTACCTGATTGCCAACCGGATCTCACCCGAGAACAAACCGTTTGCAAGTCTGCGCAAGATGATTCCGGCCTACACCACCGCACTCGGTACGGTATCCAGCGCGGCAACTATGCCGGTGACGCTGCGCAGCGCCAAGACGCTCAACGTCTCCGAGGAGATTCCGGACTTTGTGATCCCGCTGTGCGCCACCATTCATCTGACCGGCAGCACCATCGCGCTGACCATCAGCGCCGTGACGGTTTACATTCTGCAGGTTGGGACTCCTACCATCGGCGTATTCCTGCCGTTCATCCTGCTGCTGGCTGTAGTGATGATAGGGGCTCCCGGGGTTCCCGGCGGTGCCGTTATGGCGGCTCTCGGCATCATGACCGTGACACTCGGTTTTGGCGATGCTCAGCTGGCGCTGATGATTGCGCTCTACATGGGACAGGACCCGTTTGGTACGGCGTGTAACGTCACCGGTGACGGAGGCATTACGATTATTATCAACAAGCTGTCCGAGAGGCTCAAGGCCAAAGAAGCAGCCGCGGCCTGAGCGTTGACGATCTCGAGCCGCCGCTGCGCGGCGGCTCAGATCACACCGAGTTCACGCCCCACGTATTCAAACGCGCTGATTGCTCGATCGAGGTCCTGATCGCTGTGGGCCGCCGACAGCTGAACCCGGATGCGCGCCCTGCCCTTGGGAACCACCGGGTAGGCAAAACCGATTACGTAGATACCCCGCTTGAGAAGACGATCCGCCATTTCCAGCGCCAGCGGCTCCTGGTAGAGCATCACCGGGACGATGGCAGTCTCGCTGGGGCCGATATCAAAGCCGGCGTCGGTCAGTGCGCGCTTGAAACGCTCGGTATTGCGCTTGACCGTGGCGATGCGTTCTTTGGAGTGCTCTACGATATCGAGCGCCTTGAGCGTGCCGCCGACTACCGCCGGTGCCAGCGTGTTGGAGAACAGGTAGGGCCGCGAACGCTGGCGCAGCATATCGATGATCTCGCGGCGGCCCGAGGTACAGCCGCCCGATGCGCCGCCGAGCGCCTTGCCGAAGGTGGTGGTTATGATATCGATGCGTCCCTGCACCCCGCAGTGCTCGGCGCTGCCGCGGCCGGTCTCTCCGATATAGCCGCTGGCGTGGCTGTCATCAACCATAACCAACGCATCGTACTTCTCGGCCAGGTCGCAGATCTGGGGCAGCAGCGCGATGTCCCCGTCCATAGAGAAGACCCCGTCGGTACAGATGATGCGGTAGCGGTCCGCCTCGTGTTCCTTGAGGCAGCGCTCCAGGTCGGCCATGTCCGAGTGCCTGTAGCGCGCACGTGCGGCTTTGCACAGGCGTACGCCGTCGATGATCGAGGCGTGGTTGAGCTCGTCGGAAATGATGGCATCTTCGGCTCCCAGCAGCGGTTCAAAGACGCCACCGTTGGCGTCAAAACACGCCGCGTAGAGGATAGTGTCTTCGGTGCCCAGAAAGGCCGAGATGCGCTCTTCGAGTTGCTTGTGAATAGACTGCGTACCGCAGATGAAGCGCACCGAGGCCAGGCCGTAGCCCCACCGGCGCATGGCTGCACCGGCTGCCTCGATAATCTCGGGGTCATTTGCCAGACCGAGGTAGTTGTTGGCGCAGAAGTTGATGGCCTCTGCAGCGCCGCTGACCGTGATTGTGGCGCTCTGCGGTGATTCGATCACTCGCTCGCGCTTGTAGAGTCCTTGCTCGGCCAGGCTTGCCAGTTCATCTTTGAGATTCTGCTTGATGGTGCTGTACATGGTTACACTCCTCGTGCGCTGAGTACGTTCAGCATATCGGCGGTCATCGCATCCAGGTCGAACTGCGGGTCCCAGCCCCACTCAACGCGTGCAGCGTAGTCTTCCAGCGAATTGGGCCACGAGTTGGCCAGCGCCTGACGTACCGGGTCCACGTTGTAACTGATTTCGAACTCCGGGATGTGCTTGCGGATGTAGGCCGCCTGGTCTTCGGGAGAGAAACTCATAGCGGTGATGTTGAACGCGTTGCGGTGCCGCAGGCGTGCCGGATCGGCCTCCATGATGTCAACCGCCGCCTTGATGGCATCCGGCATGTAGACCATATCGAGGTAGGTGTCGGCCTTGAGAAAGCAGGTGTAGTGCTTCTTGCGCACCGCCTCGTAGTAGATCTCCACCGCGTAGTCGGTGGTGCCGCCGCCGGGCAGGGTGACGTTGGAGATTATACCGGGATAACGCACTCCGCGCGTGTCCACGCCGTACTTCTTGTGGTAGTAGTTGCACAGGAGCTCACCGGAAACCTTGGTCACGCCGTACATCGATGTCGGTTGCTGTATGGTGTTCTGCGGCGTGTAGTCCTTGGGTGCGGTAGGGCCAAAAGCGGCAATCGAGCTGGGGGTGAATACCGAGCAGCCGTTTTCGCGCGCCACTTCCAGCACGGTATGCAGGCCGTTGATATTGATATCCCAGGCGTCCTGCGGCCGCGCCTCGGCAACCGCCGACAGCAGCGCCGCCAGATGGTAGATAGTCTTGACGTTGTGCTTGCGAACGATGTCGGCCAGCGCCGTGCCGTCGCGGCAATCCAGAGTGTAGAACGGGCCATCGTGTACCAGCGGGCTGGTCTCATCCGAGCGAATGTCACTGGCAACCACGTTGTTGTTGCCGTAGCGGCGCTTGAGTTCCAATGCCAGTTCGCTCCCAACCTGGCCGAGGGATCCGGTAACCAGAACGTTCATTTTGTCTCTCCTGCGGTCATTGACAGCCTTTGTTCAATCCAATATAATGTATTTAAGTTCATTATATTATACAGCAGCCAGTTGTCAAGAGGCTGTACGGCTGAACGCCAGGAGCAGGGAGCAGGAAATGAGTGGTGGTAATCCCCCGGCGGTCGGAGAGAAGATCCGTGAGATTCGCAAGCAGCGGTCGCTGACGCTCGACACTCTGTCCGAACGCAGCGGAGTTTCCAAGGGCATGCTGTCACAGATCGAGTCCGAGAAGGTTAACCCCACCGTAGCAACGGTGTGGAAGATTGCACGTGGGCTCGGTGTAGACCTCGAAGCGCTTCTCAAGGGCAGGAGTGAGGTGATTCGCATTTTCGATGTACTGCACCACGGTGATCTGGTGGCGCTGGACACCGAGGAAGACGGCACGCATCTGCAGGTGCTCTCTCCGCTGGACCTGGCGGAGGACCTCGAGGTCTATCTGCTGCGGCTGGACAAGAACGGTGCGCTGCGCTCTCAGGCGCACGCCGCGCGATCGGAGGAGTACCTGACGCTGCTGGAAGGCAGGGTGCGCGTCCAGGCCGGTAACAACTCCAGTGTTCTGGAAGCCGGAGACTTCATCCGCTATAACTGCGATGTGGATCACGTGATCGAGAACCTCAACGACGGACCGTCAAAGCTGCACATGATCGTGCGCTTCCTCAAGTCTCAGTGGGCCTGAGTCCGAGGTGCTGCAGCAGCTGGTCGGCCGCTGGTGCGCTACGGATAAGTGCCAGCTTGTCGCGGCGCGGCAGGCGCTTGATGCGATGCTCGGCACGCAGGGCTAGAGAGCGTGTCCCAACTGAAGCCGAGTAGCGCAGCTCGATAACGCGCGCGCCGCGGGTGAACCGCGCGGCTGAGCTTCCCCCGCTGCGATGCTGGCGCAGTCGGCGCGCTACGTCGGTGGTGATGCCGGTGTAGAGTCTGCTGTCGCACGCAACCACGTAGACCCACCAGCTGGTGCAGCTGCTCATCTGACTGTGAACCTCCAGCTGCTCTTTACATCACGCCAGAGCGTGTTACAATTGTATACTGTTATGGCTACGTTGAGAAACACACTCGCGCTGATCACGCTGGTTACGCTCACAGGCCCGCTGGCCTGTGCGCAGTCCGGCAACAACGAGACACGCCGCGTGACTCTGCCAGAACCGGACTCCGAGATAGACCTGCCGCTGCAGCAGGCGCTGCAGCAGCGCCGTTCGGTCCGCAGCTATGCCACAGGGCCTGTGACCCTGGAAGAGCTGTCACAGCTGTGCTGGGCGGCCCAGGGCGTTACCGACCGGCGCAGCGGCTACCGCGCGGCCCCCTCGGCCGGCGCTACCTACCCGCTGGAGCTCTACGCCGCTGTTGGTGAGGTTGAGGGGCTGGAGGCGGGGCTGTACCGCTACATTGCCGACGAACACGTGCTGCAGCAGGTTGACTCGAGTGACCTGCGCCCTGACCTGCATGGTGCGGCGCTGCGTCAGCAACCGGTGCGCGATGCCCCGCTGGTGATGGTGTTGACCGCTGTGCACCAGCGCACCGCGCGGCGCTACGGTGAGCGCGCCGAGCGCTACGTTGCCATGGAGGCCGGCCATGCATCGCAGAACATCTATCTGCAGGCAACCGCGCTCGGACTGGGCAGCGTGGCCATTGGTGCCTTTGACGACGGCAGCCTGGCGAGCGTGCTGCGGCTGCCGGATGGCGAGCGGCCGCTCTATTTGATGCCGGTGGGCCGGCGCTGACCGCTGTGTGCAATCAGTTTGCGGTGGCGGTGGTGTCGGCCTCAAGCAGTTCAAACATATCAGCCGCCGCGGGGTGGAACAGCGCGGCCTCGGGGTGGCGGAAGAAGGGCTTCAGATAGCTGCGGGTGGCGGGTTCCAGTCCGGACCAGATTCTGCTGCGGTCCTGGGGATCTCCGCGCAGCAGCATCGCCACCAGTACGCGCGCGATTGCGTTGCGGTAGCCGGCCGACTTCATCGAAATGGCTTCGGCACGGCTTTCATTGTAGTCATCGTTTACCGCTGCAAACATGATGTCGCGCATCAGCAGGTTCCAGGCCGTTGTGGACTGCTCGTCCTCGGGGTCAGCCAGGATCTGCTTAATGCGCAAACGGAACTCCGGCATGATGTAGGAATCCATCGCATCTGGAGAAAACTCCTGATGATCGATGCTCTCGGCCTCGTAGCGCAAGCGCTGCGCCAGGTTGCGCAACCACTCGAAGTATGAGGCAACAACGCCGGCCCCGTTGGCAAGAAAATCGTACAGCACCACCACACCGCGATCGAACAGGATCTGCTCGGCCTTTGACGTGTTAGGGCCGTTTGAACCGCAGACCACTACCTGGGCCAGAATACGCGACGCGTTGCCGGCCGTGATAGCGTTTTCCAGGGCTGCCGGAACCAGGATGTCGCACGGAATTTCCAGCACCTCGGCGCCTTCTTTGGCCCCGTTAATAGTGCGCTCGACGCCGTTTTTGAAACCTACAACGCTGCCGGTCTGCGCCACCTGCTCCATCAGTTCTGCGATCGGGATGTTGTCACCTACAATCGCACCGTCTTTGTCGGCAATAGCGATCAGATTGACTCCGTAGCGAGCCAGCTCTTTCAGCAGCGATCCACCTACTTTGCCTGACCCCTGGACGACTATCCGCCGTCCGCTGAGCAGTTTACGGAACACATCGCTGTTGTTCCACTGCTGATCGGAGACCGCGGGCGCTCCCTTTCTGGAAAGGATAGAGGCTTCGCAGTACGACGCAAGCTCGCGCAGCATTGCGGTCTCGGCGCTCTGCAGCGGCTCGCCGGATTGCCACTGGCCGTCCAGGTGCAGGCGAGTAACAGCCGCCAGCAGAGTGTACATCAGCCCGCGTCCGGTAGCGCCGGTGCGGGCGTTGATGCCCATAAACGGCTTGCCGGTAATCTGGGCTGCCGCCACCAGTTCCAGGTAACGCTCGCTGAAGACCAACTCGCGCATGTTGGCGCGATTCTGATAGTCTATGCCGAAACCCTGCAGCATGATCCGCCGCGCCTCAACGGTTGACACCACCCGGTTGCCAAATAGCGTGGCGCCGTGCTTGACACCGTAGGCCATCAGCGCAAGATCCCGCAGCGCACTTTTGAAGCCTTCAAACATGTTGCCGATTTCGCGTGGTCCGCAGCCGACGTCACCGGCGGGTACATCGCGAAACGGTCCGGTGACAAGGAACAGCGCGCGGCCGAAATTTGCCAGTGTGTCAAACGCCTCCAGCTTATCACTCTTGTGGTAGTCTGCGGTGATCTTCAGTCCGCCTTTACCGCCGCCAAACAGAATACGCGACCGGGCGCACTTCCACGTCATCATGAACGCCAGTGCCGAGACCTCTACAAACTCTACAATCGGATCGATTCGCAGGCCGCCCTTGACGGTGCCGCGTGCGCCGTTGTGCTTGGTACGGAATGCCGGCAGGTGGCGGCTGCGGCGACCTTCGTTCTGTTCTACCCAGAACTCTTCAAATGCCTCAAAGCGCAGCAGCATCAGCATCACCGCGTCGTTGTTGGCAACTCCCAGCCGGCGTGCACCGTCAAAGAAGTCGGTCAGCGAATTGAGCAGGAAGACGCCGAGTTCCTCATCGGTGCTGAGGTCACCGTTACGGGCAGCAACGCGGCGCAAAGTGGAGAGCGCAGCGGCGGCTTCTTCTTGCGCAGCATCCGGCCGCGAGATGGTGCGGATGGCTTCTTCAACCAGCGTCAGGGTAGTATTCTTCTCAGCCGGGTTGAAGTACGACGAGAGTTGCTCCAGTTCAGACACCAGCGCATCAGTCGGTGTATCCGAGGCAACGTAGATCGAGAGTACCCCCACTTCGTATTCTTTGGACTCTCCGTAGGGAAAACTGTCAAAGTAGGCACGGCGAATATTGACGCTGTGGCGCGTGAAGACCGAGACCCCGTCAATTGCAAAGCTGGGTGAAGGATTCTGCAGCGCGACCGCGATGCGTGTCTCGCTGCTGGTCAAGCGCTCGTTTTCACCGACGCGCTCCTGGTCGGTTGCCTGAACAATGACCACCGCTGACTTGCTCTCAATGGCGCGCTCAAACAGACTCTGGTGCCGATGAATCCGCGGTGGGTCAGCGGTGCTGGCGAGTTCCTCCAGCACGTACTCCGGTGTCAGGCATAGCAGGAACTCTTCGGTGTGGCGGTGCTGCTGCTGCGCTCCGTAGCGGCGCGTTCGCGCAAGCAGCAGATCGGCGTCTTCAACCTGCAGGCCGCCGGCAAGCATGCGCGCGCGGCCACGTTTCTCCAGCGTGATGATCCCGATACCTGAACGCGTACGCACAGCGTCGAAGGAGCCGATCTCCATCGACAGGTTTTCCTGCAGGATTGCTTCCAGGCGCCCGGGATAGTCGCGGCCGACATTCAGCAGGTAGGTGATGGCGCGGCCGTCGGCACTGACTTGCGTCAGGTAGGCGTGCTGAGCATTCAGGAGCTGGGTGATAGCGAATACATGACTGGCGATCTCGTCCGCGCTGTTGGCGTAGAAGTACCATAGCGGCAGGAAGCGCTGCGAGAAATAGTGGTCAAGAATTTTCTCTACCGTATTGAACTCAAGGCGATACCCGTCTTCGAGAATCCCGTGGACCCGTGAACGCACTTCATCGAGGCGGCTGCTGAGCTGCATGCGGCTATTGTAAGGCGTGATCAGGCACAGCGCAACAAGATAAGCGTGGTGCCAAAATTGTTGTTTTTTCGCCGGATTTTGCCGCAGGCGCTTGACGACC
>REDW01000043.1 GCA_007693325.1 Spirochaetaceae bacterium | reverse complement strand
CGCAACAACCAGAACCACAATCTGGTGCTCTACCATTGAACTACATCCACCGTGAATTGCAGACTCGAATGTTCCACATTTCGCCGGTTTTTGTCAAGCGACCGCCGACCCCCAGATAACCAGCACCGTGGTCTGCCACGGCACACCGTCCGGCGGCTGGGCTGCCAGCATGGCCGCAGCTACCTCGCGCAGCCGGCGCTCGTCAGCGTGTTGGCGCAGCACCGCACCCAGCCGACTGTCCGGATCGATTATCCAGCGCTGCAGCTCGGCCTGGGGTATTACCCTCTGTGTGCTGTGACTGAACTGCTCGTAGCCGATGTTGCCGATGCCCGCTTCAGCAAAATAGCGCTGCATATCAGCGCTGTCCCAGTTGACCATGGGGTTGGTGCGGTCACCAAAGACCGACTCCTCAGCGTTGCACAGCAGCTCACGCTGCTCGGCGCTGAGTTTGTCTCCAAACAGCTGCGACAGGCGCGTTCCGGCGCACGCCACGGTCTCGGCCAGCACAATCCGGCCGCAGCTGTGTTGGCGTGCCCGCCGCAGCAGCGCGGTCTTGTCGCTGCACTTCTGCAGCAGGTTGCGCCCCAGCAGCGCTTCAAACTGCTCCGGCCAGTTGTCGCGCTGCGCGCAATCGGCGGTGGGCTGCAGCGCACCGGGATCAGCCACGCAGACAAGTGGCCGCTGCAGCGGGTCAAGACGTTCGGCCTGGTAGGCGATGCGTTCGGCGTGCGCGTGGTTTGTCACAAGGGCTCCAACCAGCCCCTCCGGTGTGTGACGCAGGGCCTCCCACAGCAGAACGTCTGCGCCAACACCGGCTACAAGCACCCGGCTGTGGCGCTGCAGCTCGGCAGCCGCGATAACTCGCTCCCGGACATCCTGCAGGACCGCGCTGCGGCCGCCTGCGGTGCGGCGCAGCCAGCGGTCACGCTCGTTATCCGCTGGAGAGAAGGTCAGGATCTCCTGCTCGTCTGTCTCGTCAACCGCCAGCGCCAGCTGCAGCTCACGGCGGCGTTCAACTTCATCGGCAATTCGCGCCTCGTAACCCTGGCGCGCGGGTGTGTAGAAGAGGCGCCCCTGCAGTTCCTGCGGCAGATAGGCTTGTGCGACCCAGTGGTCGCGGTAGGCGTGCGGGTAGAGATAGCCTTCGCCGTGGCCAAACCCCTCTTTGTCACGATTGGCGTCGCGCAGATGCCGCGGCACATCGCGTGAACGCTCCTGTTCCACCGCCGCACGTGCATCGAAGTAGCCCAGGCAGGAGTTGGACTTGGGGCAGGTGGCAAGATAGAGCGCCGCCTGCGCCAGGTGGAACTGGCCTTCGGGGAGCCCGATACGGTCCCAGGCGCGAGCGGCGGCTTCCACAACCAACAGCGCGTTGGGATCGGCCAGACCGACATCTTCAGCCGCCGATATCAGCATGCGGCGCAGGATATAGCGCGGGTCTTCACCGGCCGCCACCATCCGCGCCATCCAGTAGAGTGCCGCGTCAGGGTCGCTGCCGCGGATCGACTTGATGAAGGCGCTGATGGTGTCGTAGTGGTAGTCGCCCTCGCGGTCGTACAGCAGCGCCTTGCGCTGAATGCTCTCTTCGGCTACCTCGAGTGAGACCTCTATCCGGCTGCCTTGCGGCGGCGGGAAATGATCTGTGCTGGTCTCTACGGCGAGCTGCAACGCGTTGAGCAGACTGCGGGCGTCGCCGTCGGCAACCGAGATCAGGTGCTGCATAGCTTCTTCGGCAACGCCGACGCGCAACGAGCCGTAGCCGCGAACCGGATCGGCCAGCGCCTGTTCGGCAACGCGGCGAAGCTCGCCGGCGTCCAGCGGCCGCAGCTGAAATATCCGCGAGCGCGACACCAGTGCGGCATTGACCTCGAAAAAGGGATTCTCAGTGGTTGCGCCAATCAGGATAACGGTACCGTTCTCGACCCAGGGGAGAAGCGCGTCCTGCTGCGCCTTGTTCCAACGGTGTACTTCATCGACAAACAGGATGGTACGCCTGCCGTGCAGCGCCATCTGCTCGCGCGCGGCTTCGATCTCGGCGCGAACCTCTTTGACACCGCTGAGCACGGCGTTGAGCGAGGCAAAGCGGCCACGGGTTGTGTTGGCGATTACCATTGCCAGAGTGGTCTTGCCGGTGCCTGGGGGGCCGGCGAAGATCAGCGACGAGAGCATGTCGGCCTGGATGGCGCGCCGCAGCAGACGGCCCTGGCCCATGATGTGGTCCTGGCCTATGAACTCATCGAGCGTGCGCGGCCGCATGCGCGCGGCCAGCGGCTCGTTGGAGGGAGTGTTGATGAAGAGGTTGTTGCGCTCCACGTTCACGTCGGGTCTGCGGCCTGCGGGGCCGGGCTACAGCTTGTCGAGCGGTCCGCGTTGCTTTTCCAGGCGAGCTTTCTCGGCTTCGGCGTCGGTCATCTCCTGCTGGTACTGTTGAACCATCCGCTGCTGCTCGGCGATCTTTTCTTCGAGTGTGCTGATTTTCTTCTGGTAACCGGAAATCTTGTCTTCGAGTTCTTCGACGGTTATCGCTGCACGCAGCCGCTCGATCTGTTTCTCAAGCGCCGCGATCTCTTTCTGGTGCGTTTGCACTCGCGCCGCGGGTTCCGCTACTGCCTCCGGTGGTTGCTCGTCCTTCTTGAGCTCGGTCAGGTAGGTGTCACCAGTCTGCTGGTAGACGCTTTCGAGCGTTGCCCGCAGCGATTCTATCTGTTGTTCCAGGTCGGAGACCCGCCGCAGCGGCTTCTTGTCGGCTTCCAGTTCGGCCAGTTCGCTGTCGAGGGAGGCGCGTTCGTTTTCCAGGTCGGTGATGAGACCCCTGATCCGGTCGATGTGGCTATGGACTTCGTGATAGGGCTCCAGCGCCCGGGTCAAATCCGGAGCGTCAACCACGGTTACGAAGTTGCTCTCGGTGACTGCCTTGCCGGCCTTGCGCATCAGCCGCGGGGTATTCTGCTCGCGGGTGGTGCGCCGATTGCGCAGCAGGGCGATCTTGCCTTTGGCAACCATGCGATCGAGAAACGGTTTCTCTCCGGTCTCCTTTTCCAGATGGTCCAGCTGTTCATCGATTTCGCGAATGTCCTCCTGGTTCTTCACCAGGTCGGAAAACATATCGACAAACTGCTGATCTACAAAGGGGTTCTGCTTGTAGACCTCGAACGCCTGCTCGCCAATCTGTTCGTACATCGGCGCCACACTCTGATCGAGCTCTTCAATCTCCAGCTGGTGCTTCTCGATATCGTTTTCGATTTGCTGCCGGCGATTGACTATGGCATTGATCTTCTCGATATACCGCTTGTGGCCCTCGATCTCTGCCTCGATTCGGCTGACCTCTTCCTTCTGGGCTACGAGCTTCTTCGAGCTGAGCCTGGCGGTCTCATTGGCCAGCAGATGGCTTCCAATTGCGACGTAGTCTTGCGCGATCAGCGCGCGCTTCTGCTCCATTTCATCCTGGAGTCGATCGATCTTCTTCTTGTACGAGTCCATCTGGTCCGTCTCCTCTTGCGCTATGCTATAACTTTACACCAAAAATGACCGGTCGGCTACCGTGAGATCGAATTCTCGATGTCCGTAGCAGCTCTATGTTGGTATATTGGGGGAAAGCTTGGGATAGTATCACCGTGCAAAGGAAGGCAGATGGCCAAGAGCAATAAGATCAGCAAATCCGATCAGGAATGGCGCGCTCAACTGAGCGAGGCGCAGTACCGGGTTACGCGCAAGAAAGGCACCGAACGGCCGTTCAGCGGCGAGTATTACCACAACAGCGCTAACGGGATCTACCGCTGCGTCTGCTGCGGCGCGCCGCTGTTTCGCTCCGATGACAAGTTTGAATCCGGTTCGGGGTGGCCGAGCTTCACCCGCGCCTGTAACGGCGATGCCGTTGAGGAGCACGCGGACTCAAGCCTGGCGATGCAGCGCACCGAAGTAGTCTGCTCGCGCTGTGATGCCCACCTGGGGCACGTGTTTTCGGACGGCCCGGCACCAACGGGGCTGCGCTACTGTATCAATTCGGTGGCACTGCAGTTCGAATCGGCGTGACAGACTCAGTTCAGCAGGTGGTCGATGTTCTCATGCTTGCCGATGACCCGCTGCGCCGCACGCGCCATGCGACGGCGGGCAACCGCGCCGGCCAGCGTCTGTCGCACAATCGTAAGCCGCTTTACGGCTGACTGCAGCTCCAGCAGCTGCTGCCGCTGTTCCAGTGAGAACATCGACGAGGCGGCGGTGACAAACGAGAGCTGCTGCGGGCTGAGCTCGAGTAGCGCCTCGCGCTCGATGCTACCCCCAACAACAGCGGCGTACAGCTCCAGCTGTTTGACCGCATCGCGTGCCAGCTGTGCCAGTTCGTCGCGCCGGTCCAGGTCGCGATCTTCAAAGAAATCGACTGCAGCGCTGATCCACGGCTCGGAGGAGCTGTGCGTGGCGCGGGTGCGGAAACGATGCTCGCCAACGCAGAGAATGTCCATTGTGCCGTTTTCGTAGCGCTTGATCACGCGTTCGATTCGTGCCGTGCATCCGATGGTCTGCGTGCTTTCGTGCCCCGCGTAGACTACGCCAAACGGCGTACCGTGTTCGATGCACTGGGTAATCATCAGCCGATAGCGCTGCTCGAATATGTGCAACGGCAGCGGCGCCGACGGTAGAAGCACCAATCCAAGCGGAAACAGCGCTAATTGATCTGCATTTTGCTCCATACTTCCACGCCAAACATACTAAAGAATGACGCAAAAGGTTAGCTTTTTGCGTCAAGTGGCTGCAGATCCAGGCTGATGCTGACCGGACAGTGATCCGAGCCGTAGACGTTGTGGAGGATATCTGCGTCGTGTACGGATGGCCGCAGCGCGGCGTCTACGCAGTGATAGTCGATACGCCATCCCACGTTGTTCTGCCGGGCGTTGTAGCGGTACGACCACCAGCTGTAGCGCCGGGGTTCGGGATGCAGGAGACGAAAGGTGTCCACATAGCCGGAAGCGGTGAAGCGGTCCATCCAGGCGCGTTCTTCGGGGAGATAGCCGGCGTTATGCTCGTTGGCAGCCGGATGTTCGAGATCGATGGGCTTGTGGGCTATGTTGTAGTCGCCGCATAAGACCAGGTGGCGTCCACCGGCCACAACGCTGTCACAGAGTGCTTGCATGGATTCGGCAAAGTCCAGCTTGTACTGCAAGCGTTTGCCGCCGTCCTGACTGTTGGGAAAGTAGGCGCTAATCAGAACAAACTCCGGGTATTCGAGCAGCAGTACACGGCCCTCGCTGTCAAAACGCGGCTGGTTCATGACGTCTACCGAAAGCGGCCGGCTCCTGCTGTACACCGCAACACCGCTGTAGCCTCTCTTCTGAGCGGCGGCCCAGTAGCTTTGGTAGCCTGCCGGGCTGAGAATCTCCTCGCTAAGCTGCGATTGCTGCGCCCTGGTCTCCTGAAGGCAGAGCATGTCGGGTTGCTCGCGCTGCAGAAACTCGAGCAATCCCTTGCCGGCGGCCGCACGCACGCCGTTGACGTTCCACGAGATGATCCGGGTCACTGTTGACTCTCCATCGCGGCGCGGTCGCTCTCGAGCTCTTCCCACAGCGCCGACAGCCGCTGCTGTTCGCCGCGCACCTCTTGGAGCTGGCGCTGCAGCTCCTGCATCCGCTCGCCATCGCGATAGCTCTGCGGCAGCGCCATCTGCTGCTCGATATCGCTGTGGCGCTGCTCGGTGGTCTCGATCTGCTGCATGAGCTGCAGCTCCTCGCGTTCCATGACCCGCAGGCGGTTTCTGCGTGCTTTGCGCTGCTGATGCTGCCGGTTGCTGCTCGGGTTGGGTTGCTCCTCGGCGTCGGCCTGCTGCGCAGGCGTCTTCCCGGCGACATGGGCATCGGAATCCTGCGGCGAATCGTCCGGGCGGCTGGTGCGGTGGCGGTAGTAGGCGTAGTCGCCAGGATAGTCAGTCACAACCGAGAACTGCTGTCTGGCCGGGCGGGCTATTTCTACAACGCGGTCGGCCAGTCCGTCCAGGAAGTGTCGGTCATGAGACACAAACACGACCGTACCCTCGTAGCTGCAGAGGGCATCGAGCAGTACATCCTTGGAAAACATGTCGAGGTGGTTGGTGGGCTCGTCGAGAACCAGTAGATTGGCCGGGCGTACCAGCATGCGCAACAGGCTGACACGGCTGGTCTCGCCGCCGCTGAGCACACCAACCGGTTTATGAATATCGTTACCGCGAAACAGAAAGGCGCCGAGCAGATCGCGTACGCGCGGCAGCAGCGCCGAATCGGCGGCAGCTTCAATAGTCTGAACAACGCTGGCATCCGGATCCATCTGCAGGCTCTGTTCCTCGCTGAAATAGCTCAGCGCAACGTTGCTGCCGTAGCGCAGACTGCCCTGATAGCCGCGGTCAACCGAGGCAACAATGCGCAGCAGCGTCGATTTGCCGGCGCCGTTGGGTCCCACAACCGCAACCTTGTTACCGCGCTGGATAGTCAATGACACGTTGCTGAGAACCGGGGTATCGCCGTAGCTGCGGCTGACCGCTTCGAGCGTCAGCACCTTATCGCCGCTGCGCCTGGGCTTGGGGAACGAGAAATGGATATGCTTCATCGAGTCCGGTATCTCGATACGCTGGAGCTTCTCCAGCTGCTTGATGCGACTCTGCACCATCTGCGCCTTGGAGGCGTTATAGCGGAAGCGCCGAATGAAGTCCTCGGTGCGTGCAATCTCGAGCTGCTGCTGCTCGAAGCGCTTCTTGAGGTCGGCAAGTTCCTTGCTGCGCAGTGCTTCGTAGCGCGAGTAGTTACCGCGGAAGCGTTTGATCTCGCCGAGGAACAGCTCCAGCACTTCGGATACGGTGGTATCGAGGAAGTGCCGATCGTGAGACACCAGCACAAAGCCACCGGCGTAGTTGAGCAGGAAGCTCTCCAGCCACTCGCGTGCCTCCAGGTCGAGGTAGTTGGTCGGTTCGTCCAGCAGCAGCAGGTCCGGTTGCGCCAGCAGTACCTTTGCCAGAGCGATGCGCATCTGCCAGCCCGAGGAAAACTGGCTCACGTCGCGGCTGAAATCCTCGCGCGCAAACCCCAGTCCGGTCAACACCAGATCAATGCTGGCCTGGCGTTGGTAGTAGTTGGCGTGTTCAATTCTCTCCTGCAGTGCGTGCAGCTTCTCGAGCAGTCTGGTCTGTTGCGGGCCCGCTTCAGTAAGGGCAATCTCGTCGGCGATGCGCTGCTGCTGTGCAACCGCGTCGTGCAGCGGGGCAAACGCCAGCTCGGCTTCATCGTAGAGGCAGCGATCGCGATGCACCAGCCCCGACTGCGGCAGATAACCCACTTCGCAGCCTTTGGTACGGGTGACCGTGCCAACATCTGGGCTGCTGCGGCCGGCGATCAGACGCAGCAGCGTGGTCTTGCCGCTGCCGTTGGCGCCGGTCAGCGCTATACGGCAGTTGTCATCCAGGTTCAGGTTGATGTTGGAAAGTACATCGTGGTCAGCGTAGGAAACGCCAACCGATGCAAGGCTTGCTACCGTCATAGCAGATGCTGCTGACTAGTCCGCTGCCGGATCTTCTGTGTGCGAGGTTCTGAAGAACGCCACAATTGCTGAGGCTCCGGCAGACGAGGCAACGTTACGCGTGACGTTCTGCTGCGGCAGGTGCGTCAGGCGGATTCCATTATCGAGCTGGTTGTAGAGGAAGTGTACCGGCTGCTGCAGGCCGTCAAAGCGGAACGATATTACGCCGTCAAACGCTCCTCGCAGCTGTGGTCCCAGGAAGACAGCAAACTCGAGTGAACCGCTGTTCCCCGCGCCACGAGGTATTACGGTTGGAACCAGGCTGCCATATCCCGACCAGCCGAATCTGCCATCGTGCTCTAGAGCGATAGTACCGTAGGCCGAGCTCTGCCACAGGTTGCCGTGCTCCAGTAGCGCTGCCAGCAGTTGATTGCGCCGCTCGATTTCGTCTATGCGCAGTTCTTCGATATCCTGCTCGATGATCTCGAGGTCAACCGACTCGGTCTGGTTCTCATAGATATACTGGATAGTGATCGCGGACTCACTGCGCAGCGAGATCTGCAGCGAGCTGCCCACAGCAGCGTACTGGCGCGCCGAGCTGCGCGTTATCTCACTGTACTCAAAATCTACTCTACGATCCGGCAGTACCAGCCTGAGGCGGTTCTCATCGGGGTTCGGGAACAGTCCGTGTTCCGCTCTCAAGCGGCTGAGGTCAATCGTGTTGTTCCGAATCATCTGTGCGTACGAGCTGGGACGCCACACGTTCTCCAGCAATGTACGCACCACCGGGTCCTGGATGTCCTCGGAGGCAACCGGGGCAGGATCTCCGCTGTCGGAAAACACCGTAAGGTAGTAGCCGAACACCCAGCCGCTGGTTCCGTCCTCGGTCAGGACTCGGTACCAGTGAGCCACCAATCCGCTCTCATCGTGCGGTTCAGCGCTGCGTTCAATGACCTTAGTCTCCTCGCCGAAGCGCAGCCGGTAGATGGTACGCGAGCTGCGGTCGAGTTGCTCGCGTACCGGCAGCGCTCTGCGCTCGGAGCGAACGTAGAGATCGGCAACCTCCTGGTAGCTCTGGACGAATTCATCAGCTTGACTGCGCGATTCAAAGAACTGTACGCGCCACTGCGGCAGCTGGTAGGCGCTCTCATCGGGCAGCCGGAGAATGTAGCTGGAGCGAATAGTGGAAATTTCGGTTATCGGGACGATCTGCCCGGCTTCGAGAGCCTCGCTATCGGGCCACAGGATGACTCCGTAGCCTGCTTCGCGACTGCCGCAGCCGGCAAACAGAGCCAGCACCAGCACGGCGTAGAATATGTACAGCCTGGTCTTCGGTTGCTTCATAGTTAGTAGATCAAATTTGAGCATATTGAAGCGCCAGAGTCAATCTGGTGTTTGGCGTTCTTCGATGCGTGCTTCGGAGATAATTACCACGATGCGGGCTTGCCGTAGCAGCGCACTGTTGTGTTCCCCGTAGAGCAGCAGGTCGGCGGCTGATGCGGGAATCATGATGTCGCTGCGGTGGCGGCCGAATACGCCGGACGCGGTGATCCGCAGTGGATCGGGCCCGGCAACTTCCACTACCAGCGGGTCTTCTATGTCGCTCACGTAGCGGACTACGCCGCGGCTGCGTGCGGTATCCCCGGCCAGCATTTCGTGGCTAAGGACGCGCCTGAGGTTGGAGTCATAGACAACCGGCAGCAGCGCGGGCTGCAGCTCGGCTGCAACGTGTTCTCCGTGGACCGGCAGTTCGCCGCGGGCAAAGATCAGAACACCGCTGTAGCGACGCGTCGGTACCCAGCTTGCCACTCGTGGCAGTGGCCGGGGTTCCGTATGCGTGACGAGCGTTTGCACAATGGTAGGGAAAAGCTCAACCCGGTAGTCGACCTCGACGCTGCGCATATCGCTGCTGCGTCGAACGCCAATCATGCGTGGTTCACTGACCGCGGATAGCAGTGCTGCTGCGGTCTCGGGATGCTGTTCGGCGTGCATTGAAACCAGCGTTGATGAGTCAACCCGTAGCTGCTGCAGTGCAGTATGAAAAAGCCGCGCTATCTCCTGTTCTATCTCGCGCCGCACGGCGTGCTCGGCAGCCGGAAGATTGCGTCCCGAAGTGGGCAGCGGCGCGGTTACAGTGACGTAGAGCGCTGCTTCACTCCAGTTGACGTAGCGCTCCACCTGCCAGCTGTCACGTTCTGCAAACAGGCTTACAGCCGGCAGGTGCAGCAAGATGAGAATCAGGAGCAGTGGTGCTGTGGGTCTTGTGTGCACGCACGATACCATTGGCGTCTCAGTCTACACTATCGGCGTGAACGGGTTCCGGTGTTACATTGCCTCGCCGAAATATATCCCGGCCCACTCCCAGTTTCCGTGAATCTCAGGATCTGCGGGGAAATCCACCCGCCTGAAGTAGAGATACCAGGTCCGAATGCGGTGTGACCAGCCCCAGGTCCGCAGGTAGGCTTCGCGCGCGTTGGAGTTCATCTCGAGGTCTTCAGCGTAGCGCACCCGCGAGCGCAGCAGGAACGATCCCAGATTGAACGCGATCTGGCTGTTGCTATCGTATTCTTCCTGTTCCCAGGACATCGCAAAGAAGTTTTCGTCTGCTTTGTGGCGCAGCAGCGTGCGCAGGTCCTGGCGCCAGATAGCACTCTTCAGCGTACTCACCAGCGACTCGAGACTCTCCATGGTCCAGTCACGCGAGCTGTCGTAGAAACTGACACGGTCGTAGACGTGGCGATGCGCTTCGGGGGAGCCGAGTATGCGCGTTTCCGGGTAATTGAGAAAGCGCCGATACGCGGCAAATGCCTGATCCCATTCGCCGAGTTCTTCATGAGTCTTGGCCATGTAGTAGTACGTCGACCCTACGTCGATTTTGTCACGAAAGCGATCGAGCAGATCCTGGTAGTAGTGGATGCGAACCGACGGCTGCTCGGTCAGGCGTAACAGTTCGGTCAACGCGCTGAAGTGTACCGACTTGCCGCGAACACTCAAGTCGGAGTAGTTGGCAAGAATGCGTTGGTAGTAATGCTGCGCCATTTCATCGGAATTGTAGTTACGTGCCACCAGCAGCAGATAGTAGGCGTTGTACGGGTCTTCGGGATTGGTCTCAACATGCGACGTCAGAAATACCCGCATGCGTTCAGGATAACCCGCTTCCAGCAGATGCCCGGCAATATGTTCGAGCGGGATTACGCGCGCCGAAGCGTCATCGCCGTTCTTGTCCAGGATCTGAAACAGCTCGCGGAGCTCCTGCTGCTGTTCGGACGAACCGACGATGTAGTAGTCGCTGTCACCGCCACACGATATCAGAAGCACAACCAACAGTAACGCCGTCAAGAACACGGACGTCAATCGCTGAGTTCTACGCATACTGCTGTAGAGTGTAACGCGCACGGCGCGAGTTGGCAAGCCTCCGGGCAAACTGTTATAATGCCGCGGAGCCAGGATGCTGAACGGATTACAGAATAAGCTGCTTGTCTTTGGGTGTGCATCGATCATCGTCGGTGCGTTACTGCTGCTGGGAACGTTCGGATACTTGCCGGCTGCAGGGATCTTCTGGCCGGTCTTGCTGATACTTACGGGTCTGGGCATGCTGTACGCGGTCTTCTTCCGCAACGCACGCGAATCGTATGTGTTTTCCGGCTTCTTCCTCACGCTGGGCGGAACGTTGGTGCTGCTTATGAACACCGTATTGACGCGCTTTGCCCTGGCGCGGATCTGGCCGGTCTTCATGACTATCGCCGGGCTGTCATTGTTTGGCTACGCGATGCAGAAAGCACCTATTCACCGGGTGGCGCTGATTATTCCAGCCTGCGCGATTGCACTGCTGTCACTGGTATTCCTGGTTTTCAGCCTTGGCATTGCCGGTGTGGACTTCATTCAGTTTGTGGCGCTGTGGTGGCCGGCGCTGTTTGTGGTGGCAGGTGCCATCTTGATCGTGTTGCACCTGGTGCGCCGTTAGGGCTGGGAGTCTTGCTCGGGTTCGGGCTCAGGTTCGGGCTCGCGCTCATCGAACTCCGGCAGCGTGTTGGAATCGCGGTAGAGAATGGTGTGCATATCGAGCCGTTTACCCGATTCAACGCAGCGCAGGGTAAAGGGAAACACGCGGTCACGGAAGCGCATGATCACGCCCACTACGATAACCAGCACCAGCAGGAGATAGATGTCGCCCACCTCGTAGTTGAGTACCAGTTGCCCCGCAGAATAGAGAACCAGTGCAGCTACCGCCAGGTAGAGGGTGGCCAGCCTCTTCTTCTGCGCGGTCTTCTGGTGTTTGCGCTGGGTAAGATTAAGCACCAGTATTCCCAGAAAAAGCCAGTAGAAGTTGTCGGCAACAAACTGCGAGATCAGCTGCGATTCAAAGAAGTCCATAACCCGAGCATAGCCTGAAGCGCGCACAATGTATAGGGCGCGAGTTTCGATCCTTCAAGTCAGGCAAAGATATAGGTGTAGCAGAGTAACGAAGCAAAGAAGCCAGTGTAGAGTAGACAGATGGTGTTGAACGTGAATCGATACTCGCGTACGGCAACCAGGAAGCGGCTGCGGTGCACCACGCCGTAGTACAGCGCAATGCCAATTGCCAGGGTAACAACATAGATAAGCGTCTTCTCAAGGTAGAACGCTCCCGAGACCGGCAGGTCGTGGTCAAACAGCAGCCGCATCAACGGGGCAGCCAGGACGCCGGCGGCCAGGCAGACCGCTCCGATAAGCAGTGCAACGGCCTTCATCGCAAACGCTCGGCCCGGTATCGGTTGTTCTGCACCGTGGGGCTCGGTCTCTACCACAACGTCTCCGACCCCCTCATCCGCGGCTTGCTGCGACGCCGCCGGATTACGGCGCGGCAGGTACATCTGGGCGTACTTGACAAAGACCATGATTGTGCCGAGATTCACGATGTAAATCAGGACTTCTCCAGGCTGTCCGGCAAGACCCGCCTGGATCAGGTACTTGGAGACGCTGCCGTTGAAAAACGGCCCCCCGGTGATGCCCAGCATTGCGAGCAGCGTTGCAACGGCGAACAGCGGAGCTTTGGGCGCAATGTTTCTGATGCGGGTGATGTCGCGCGTGCCAACCGCGTGGGTTATGACTCCGGCGGTGATGAACAACAGCGCCTTGAACAGCGCGTGGTTGATGATGTGGAATACGCTGCCGAAGTACGCAACCTCGGTGCCGGCGTTGAGGCCCATCATGATCAGGCCGATCTGCGAAACCGTGGAGAAGGCCAGGATCAGCTTCACGTCGTGGTGCACCAGAGCAATTGTGAAGCCGGCAACCGCGGTCAGCAGCGCCACAACAAAGAAGAAACCGGTTGTCTCAAAGACGCCCGAGAAGACCCACTGCACGCGCAGAAAGAGGAAGATACCGACTTTGACCTGCAAGCCAGACAGCACCGCGGATACCGCCGAGGGCGCGGTCAGCGCCCCGTGCGCGCTCGGCAACCAGCTGAACAGCGGCAGGATAGCGGCCTTCAGGCCGATGGCCGAAAGCAGCAGCGCGTACGGTAGCGCCAGGCCGCGGGTGTCATCGAGCAGCTGGATTCGTTCGGCTATCAGCGCCATGTCGAGCACACCGAAAGTCTTGTAAATGAATCCTACTCCCAGCAGAAAGAACGTCACGCCGAAGAGGTTCAGCAGGATGTAGAGCAGGCCGTCATACAGCGCCTGTTTGTCGCGCTTGTACATTATCAGAATACTGATGGTGATTGTTGTCAGCTCGATCAGTACGTAGACGTGGAAGAGGTCGCCGGCCAGGAAGACGCCAATGCTGACGCCCTGCAGCAGGATGAACAGGAACTGAAAGATATTGTCCATATAGCGCTTGCCGTAGTTGAACAGGAACAGCAACAGGAACAACAGCGAGGCGAGCAGTACCATGGTTATCGAAAGCGTATCGGCTACCAGGGCGATACCGATGCCGTCGCTCCAACCGCCGACGTAGTGGCGTATTACACCGCCGGTCCTTACCTCGATGAAGACCAGCACAACCATCAGCAGGTGTACCAGTTGGACTAGAATCAGAACGTGCTTATAGATCGAGCGCGGCAGGAAGTACCCGGCGGTTGCGGCCAGGACCGGCAAAATAACCAGAGCGTAGAGCGGTATCATCGTTTCTGTATCCGCTTGATGACGTTCTCCCAGTCAGCGGTTCCGTGCTTGCGGAAGAGACTGATGAAGATAGTCAAACTGACGGCGGTGACCGAAATGCCAATCACAATCGCAGTGATCATCAGCGCCTGCGGCAACGGATCGGCCATTCGCTCAATTTCGGTGCTGCCAATCGGCGGGATGCTTCCCGGCTTATAGTTAACTGTTATCAGGAACAGGATTGCACCAAAGTCCATAATATTGACCGAGACAATCGTCTTGATGATGTTGCGCTTGACCAGCACCCCGTATAGTCCAATGAAGAACAGCACCAGGCTGACGTTCTGTGCGGTTATGTACTGCACGTCATCGATCCTCGTAGAACGCGTAACGAAACACGACAACCGTCAGTCCCAGAGCCACCTTGAAGCCGATAAGCAGGTTCATGAACACCAGATAGACCTGGTTGTACTGCGGGAACCGGCGGCTGAGCGAGCCGAAGACAAAGACAACCGGAACCAGGATGAGCACGACCAGCAGCGCCTTCTCGGTATTGTGAGCACGCCCAATATTGAAGTCATCGGTATGGGCTACAATGTAGCGTCCAATAAACAGCACCGCCAGGATTGCACCGCCCTGAAAGCCGCCGCCGGGTGTGTCGTGACCGTTGAGGATAACGTAGATTCCGAACACGATGATGAACGGATAGAGCAAACCGGTGATGCTCGAAACAATCGATGCTTTCTGCTTCACTTGTTGCCTCCGGCTTTGAAGAAGTGCAGCATGCCGATGATGCTGGTGATCAGGATCAGCGCCTCAAAGATGGTGTCGTACATGCGGTAGTTTAAATAGATGGCCGCCACTGCGTTGCCGGCACCGGTATCGCTGGTGAAATTCTGCAGGTAGTAGGCCGATACTTCGTTATCCAGTATCTCTCGGTGGCCGTTGGCGATGAAGAGTACCAATCCCATCAGGAGAACCACAAAAACGGTGAGCGCTACCTGCCGCATTCAGGACTCCTCCACAAAGCTGCCGTCTTCAGCGTAGCGCATGAACCTGGTATTCAGGTCCTGGTAACGCAGGATCAACAGCATCTCGAGTTCATCGACAAAGTAGTTCTCCTGACTGCCGTAAATTGTCAGCTGATCGCCTTCCTGGCGGATGATGAGGTCATACTTGCGCGTTCCCATCAGTGTCTCGAGGTCTTCGGGTGTGAAGACAATCTGCGGTTCGAGTTCTTTGGAAATGCAGAACTGTTCGACTTCGTGCAGCAGTTGCCCGCGGCGCGTACCCTCTACGATGTATCGATCATCGACCTCGCGAAACATCTGGTTGGTGAAACAGATGTTGTAGACCCGGTAGCGTTTGAGCGCTGTCAGGTAGAGCAGCGTCACCAGACCGCTTGCCATAACCGCTTCGGCAATAGCGACGTCCGGCGCGCCGTAGTACAGGTAGAGAAACGAGAGCAACAGCGAAAAAATTCCGAGGAACACCACCGCCATGCGCAGGATCTGAGTCTCAACCGCAACGATCGCCAGCAGAATCAACAGCAGCAGAAGAATTGCCTCAATCAATTCGAACGTCCTTTCTGATCTTGTAGCCGCTGGCGTAGGCCGAGTGCGCAATCGAGTGAGTGGAGATTGGACTGGTCAGCAGCTCGAAGACCACAATCAGTGCAAGCTTCAGCGTGAAGTAGCTGAACCCCTCAATCAGCATGGCACCGAAGATCAGGGTCAGAAAGCCGACGGTATCCACCTTGGCCGTGATCACCACGCGTGAGTAGAAATCTCTGAATCGCAATACACTGTAGATGCCGAATGCCATGAATACCAGGCCAATTCCGATCAGAATCTGACCGATCAGGTGTGCTGCCTGAGCCATCATTCGCCCTTCCGTTCTATGAATCGCGCTATCAGCACACTGCCGATGAAACCGAGCAGAGCGTAGACTATAGCGATATCGAGCAGGAATGTGCGCTGAATCATCAGCGCAAAGACAATGATCGCCATGATGATCTTGGAGGAAATGAGATTGAGCCCCAGCAGACGATCCCAGATAGTCGGGCCCACCACCACGCGGATGATCCCGCCGATGGTAAGCAGTGCCAGCGCCAGCAGCACCGCGTCGTAGAAACTCACGATTTGCCTCCCGATATCATGCGCTCGAAGTTCTGCTTGATCATAGGCCCCGCTACTTCGGGGTCGGTGGTCACACAATCGATCCAGATGACCTTGAGGTAGTTACCGTTGCGCTCGAGTGTTACCGTGCCGGGAGTGAGCGTGATCGAATTGGCCAACAGCGCAATGTGAAAGTCACTCTCGAGGGTGGTGTGAACGTCTACGATGCCCACATGAACCTGGCCGCGCAGCACCTTGATCAGCGCCTGAATGCCAGCGACGTAGATCTGGATAATCAGCGAAACCACGTATTTGACGCCAACCCACAGTCCAAGCCGGTAGTCGGACTCGTAGTCGGCCCGCAGAACGTAGCGGTTGGTTACAATCATGGTCAGCAGCCCGATCAGGGAGCCAACTGCTACCGTTGTCAGTGAGAATTGCTCTTCCAGGATGATCCAGACAACCGCGAATACGGCCATCATGCTGATATGATGCAACAGACGTCTCATAAGCCTGCGCAAATATAGCAGGTATTGAAGGCTGTAGGAACTGGTCAGCGAGGTGTTGCCGGGATAATCGCATCGCGAACAGGCGCTGAATTCGGTTGCTGCGGGAGCCGCTGCAGGAAGCCAAGCACGAGCTCGGGTCGGTCGGTTATGAATCCGCTTGCCTGGAACTGTGCCAGGACTCTGATCTGCCACAGGTAATTGATGGTATACGGCAGGACGAACATCTGTTTTTCGTGTGCTGCCGCGATGTACCACGGCCACGCCATGAACCCCTTGAGGCCCAACCCGTGCGCTATCGGTTCAGCAACCTCCAGCCAGCTTCTCCAGCGCAGGTGCGTTATCATGGTGTCGTTGATCAGCAATAGCCGTGGTATCTCCGGCGCGATCTCCTGGAAGCGGCGAAGACTTGCTGGAGAGAAAGAGAAGAAGATGGTACGCGTATGTTCGGCTTTGCCGGCCGAGGCTCTATCAAATACCCGGCCGCTCTCGGTTTGCTTCAGCCAGCCTTCGGCCAGCAGCGTGTCGATGATCTGCTGCTCGATGCCGGGGTATCGCTCAGGGTGCTTGCTCTCGAGTATGAGCCCGGTGGTATGCTCGCCGGATTCGGCTATAGCGATCAGCTCGCACAGCGTCAGGATCTCGAGCCCCTCGTATTCCGGTCGTGCCTGCAGCGGAAACGCCCGATTGAACCAGCTGCCGTAGTCCAGCGTTCTCAGCTCCGCCAGCGTAAAACTTCCGACCGGGTCGTGCTGTCGCCGCGGGAAAAGCTCGCTAACGTTTGAGGTGCGCCTGAGATCGGAGTCGTGGAAGATAATCAGCTCTCCGTCGGCGCTGCGCTGCACGTCGGCTTCGAGATAGTCCGAACCGAGCCGCACTGCAATCTCATACGCCGGCGTAGTAGACTCGGGTGCCACAACTGAAGCGCCGCGGTGAGCTATTACCGCAGGGTGTGGAATTGAAAGCTGGTCCAGAATCTGGGGTGCGCGCGTGTCTGGATTGATGATGTAATACGCTCCATAGAAGAACATCACCAGAGCGCTGAGAACTGCTGCTATTGTGATTATCAGTTTCATTGGTCGGTGGTACCCGATCAGCCGCCGCTGCGCCGCGTTACCAGCATCAATTCCCGTAGATAGCGGATAGTGTCCAGCGTCCGCTGCTGCTTGTCGGGCGGGACCTCAATGGCAGCCTGCCTGCCTTCAACATAACCAACTTTTTCCAGTTCTCCAAGTTCGGCCACGTACAACTGATCACGGTAGAGGATCTGGGGAAGCTCGTGGATGAAGAGGACCGGTTCATAGCCTGGTTGCAGCAGCGAGCTGCCCGAGAAACTTTCGGGTACTTCGGTGAAGCCCAGAATGTCCAGGATAGTCGGGGCCAGATCGGTAATGCTACCGGTCTTCTCGATTGTTCCCGGCTCGATGTCCGGATGCAGGATGAGCAGCGGAATGTGTTCGGGTTGCTTCAGGTTGCGGTCAACCGCGAAACCAATACTCGATGAATACTCCGCGGTATCGATAGCCGCTTCGTGGTCAGAGTAGATCACAAACAGGGTGTTCTCTGCCAGTCCGCGCAGCTCCAGCTCGCCAAAGAACATCTGCAGCGCCTGGTCAACAAAATAGATCGAGTTGAAGAAGTCGCGCACCAACGGGCTGTTGAGTTGCTCAAATTGCGGCTGCGCGAATTGCGGCGGGTAGAAGGTGAACGGGGTGTGACTGGTAACCGTGATAAGGTAGGCAAAGAATGGCTGCTCCGCCTGTTCGAGATAATCCAGTGATTGATACAGAAAATCCCAGTCATTGATTCCCAGGTACGCCCCCTCGACATGGAAGCGTTTGCGCGACTGCGAGAAGTCCGGTCTGGCGTAGAAGCGGTCAAAACCGAGTTCGGGATAGGCGCGGTGACGGTAGAAGAACTCGGCATCGTTACCGTGCAGCGCGATGGTACGGTATCCGGCGTCATTGAGGATAGCCACAAGCGAGTCGAAGCGGCTCATGTCGTTCTCACGGAACGAATAGTGACGGTTGACCGGGTAGAGTCCGGTCAACAGCGAAAAATCGGCATCAAAGCTCCCATTTACGTGCTGTGCGTAGAAGTTGTTAGCGTAGAGGCTGTCCTGCTTGAGCGAGTTTACAAATGGCGTAACTTCGCGACCGAGATAACGGTAGTCGATGAGCTTCTTGTCCAGCGATTCCACCTGGATAACAACCACGTTTGTATCAGCTGCAACCAGTGCCTCACCGTCAAGCGCGCGCGTTGCAGGCATTGGTGGCGGTTGCGGCTGCTCACGCACCAGCGTTTCGGGCTTTGGGTCGGCGCGGTGATCGAGAAAGAACTCGGCTGCGTAAAGCGGTACCAGCCCGTACACCGCCACAAATCCGGCACTGCTCTCGCGATAGAGTTCCGCCGGTGTCAATCCTCCGCGACGCAGGTTGCCGACAAAAATCTGCGTAACCACAATCAACGCCACGCTGAGCAGCGCTATAACACGCGCGCTGGTTCGCGTCAGCCGACTGAACACACGGTAGTGTTGCGAGTGGATGGCGGGGTCCTTCCGGCGCCCAACGGTCAGCCCCATGATCAGCAGATCCATCAGAAAGAGCAGATCCGTGGGGCGCATGATGTGGCGCAGCACCACAGCCGTCGGATCGTAGCCCTCGCCGGTGGTCATCTCGCTGATGCTGAGGAAGTTGCCAAAATAGCGGTTGTACCACAGGTTGGCCATGAACGCCACGCTGATCAGCAGCGAAGTCAGCAACAAGGCCAGACGCGCCGGACGCAGCCTGAGCAGCGGAAGAATGAAGCAGATTGCCACGACGACAATGACGATATTCCGCGATGCTATCATCGGCCAGGCACGCGCGCTGAAGATATGCACCAGCATGATATTGTACTTGACCAGCAATCCAGCCAGGAATGAGGCGAAAAACAGCATTGTTCGGTTTGTGGATCTCTGAATATTTCTCATGATAAAGCACCGGTTACATGCGCGTGACCGAGTTCAGCATATCATATCCTGCAAGACCTCGGCCAGCGCGAATGAAGCCTCCGGTTGACAACCGTGCACTTCGGTCCTATCCTCCTTTCATTATGTTGAAAGAAGCGTTAAGCCAGGATCTGGTGACGGTCGGACTCAGCGTGCGCAACAAGCAGGAAGTCATTGATGCGCTACTCGATATGCTGTGCAGCACGGGTAAGGTCAAGGATCGGCGGCAGGCGCTGCAAGATATTCTGGCCAACGAGCAACGCATGTCAACCGGACTTGAACAAGGCATAGCGATCCCGCACGCCAAGACCGATGCCGTTGATGAGATGATTGCGTGTGTGGCGGTCAGCGACCGCAAGATCGATTTTGAGAGCATCGATCATAAGCCGGCGCACATTTTTATCATGACGTTATCGCCCAAAGGTCAGACCGGACCGCATATGAAGTTTCTGGCCGAGGTCAGCCGTTTACTCAAGGACAAGAAAGCGCGTGAGAAGGTCGTAGCCGCCAGGGATTCGGCAGAGCTTTTCGAATTGTTGACCGGGTGACCAGCTCTGAACCAGCGCACAGCCTCCGCGGTTCTGCTGCTTCAAAACGCCCCTGAAAAAAACAATTTTGGCAACAGTCAGTATTGGTTGAGCAATCGACTATAGTGTGGTATCAATACCCGACACGCTTAAACCTACGCAGTGACAAGGAGCAAGACATGCAGAAATACGTATGCGACGTGTGCGGCTACATCTACGATCCCGAAGAGGGTGATCCGGATAACGGCATCGAAGCCGGCACCAGCTTTGAAGCGCTTCCCGAGGACTGGGTATGTCCGATGTGCGGTGCGGGCAAAGAAGACTTCTCGCTCGAGGACTGAGCCCGCTGCTACGCAAGTAATGCGGCCTGCCTCTTGTAGTGATCTTCGAGCACGAGGCAGGCCATTGCTTCCACAACCGGTACGATCCGCGGGCATATGCACGCGTCGTGACGGCCTTCAGTACTGATCACCGTCTCTTCACCGCTTACGCTCACCGTGCGCTGCGGTTTGGCGATTGACGAGGTAGGTTTCACCGCCACACGGAACACAATCTCCTCACCGGTTGAGATGCCGCCGATGATACCGCCGGCGTTGTTGGTCAGGAACCCCGCGCTTCCCATCTGGTCATTGTGCTGGCTGCCGGTCATGTCGGCGACCTTGAAACCGGCCCCGAATTCGATACCTTTCACCGACCCGACCGAAAGCATTGCGTGGGCTATTTCGGCGTCCAGCTTATCGAAGACAGGCTCTCCCAGGCCGGCTTCGAGGCCGTTGATACGACATTCAACAATACCGCCGACGCTGTCGTTGTCTTCCTTGAGCCGCGTGATGTACTCAAGCATTTGCTGCGCCGCCAGCGGGTCGCAGGCGCGCAATGGGTTGTGCTCGATAACACTCGCATCAAATTGCTGGCACGCAATGCCGCCTGCCTTGACGGTATACGCCAGGACCGAAACACCGCGGCGCTGCAGCAGCTTGCGTGCCACCGCACCGGCGGCAACACGTCCGGAGGTCTCGCGCCCCGAAGCGCGGCCGCTGCCGCGCCAGTCGCGGATGCCGTACTTGCGCAGGTACGTGTAGTCTGCGTGACCGGGTCGGAAGAGGTCTCTTATGGCGTTGTAGGCCGACGGTTCGGCATCCGAGTTGTACAGGATCAACATCATCGGAGTGCCGGTTGCCTTGCCCTCAAAGATCCCCGACAGAATGCTTACCGTATCGGGCTCGCTGCGCGGTGTGGTTATGAAAGACTGTCCTGGTTTGCGGCGATCGAGTTGCAACTGGATTTCTTCGCTTGAGATCTCAAGGCCGGGCGTGACACCGTCAACTACTACCCCGACCGCACCGCCGTGCGACTCTCCGAAGGTGGTTATGCGGAAGGAGTGTCCAAAGCTGCTGCCTGGCATGGTGCTACCTCTCCAATGACTGAATGACGGCCGTAAGACTCTCGGCCAGATTCTTGTTACTGATATCCACAACACAATCGGCACGCTGCCGATAGAGCGCGTCGCGGCGCAGGAAAAGCTCATGGAACGACGCCTCTGGATCGGCGGAGTCCAGAAAAGGCGGTACTCCGCCCTGGATAATGCGCCGATAGAGGACCTGCTCCTGCTGCACAAGATACAGAAAAACGCCGCTTGCGTTCAAGCAGTTCATTGCGCGCTGGTTTTCAATGGTGCCGCCGCCGAGCGCTACAATCTGTACGCCTTTGTGTTGTACCGGATAGGCGCTGACTTGCCGAGCGGCTTCGGCTTCGATCTGTGCAAAGCCCTGTGGGCCCAGCGTACGGTAGACTTCGCGTACGCTGGTAAGAAGCCCGCGCCGGTTGCTTGAGAAGCGCTGCAGGATGACGTCATCGAGATCAATGAACGCGCCACCCACGTGACGCGCGAGCATTGCGCCGATCGTACTCTTGCCGCTGTGCTTGATACCCATAATATAGACCCTCGGTGCCTCGATATTCACCGCTTGATCTCTCCTGTCGGTTGATCGCCGCTGCTGGTATGGTCAAGGAACAGCATCGTGATCTCAATCCGGCGCCTGATGAACAGAAATCCACCCTCGGCGTAGGGATCAGCGGAATCGGGAGTTACTGCGTCACTGGCCGAGGTGATCGCGTCGTTGGGCGGCAACTCGCGGCCGTCTTCGCGCAGCCAGACCAGACGCGATTGTGCTATTCCGCGCGCATCGGATGATACCTGAATTTCGGTCTGCCTGCTGAAGCGGCGATTGCCACGACCGTCGTACTCCGCGCTGTCGGTCTGGATCCGCGTGGCGTAGACGCTGCGGTTCTGAGCAAAGAGTTCCACCGCAGCCTGCCATAGCGTATCGGCGGTCAGATCGGAAACAAATAGCGAGGTCAGCAGTACCGAGGTAATCAGAAAGCGTTTCACTGATGATTTCTCCGCCCAAAGCCGATTCGGGCCCCTGTGATCCGGGTTATTGCGCTGCAAACAATACGATCTGATCCAGCGGGGCCGGGCGGGCGATCTCGTAGCCTTGAACATAATCCACGCCGATCCCGGCCAGCTGCTGTTTGACCGAATTAGAGGTCACAAATTCGGCAATTGTCTTCATGCCCATGACGTGTCCGATGTTGTTGATTGCCTCCACCATTGCGAGGCTTATAGGGTCGGTATCAACGTCGCGTACAAAGGAACCATCGATCTTGAGATAGTCTACCGGCAGGTTCTTCAGGTATGCAAACGAGGTAAACCCGTTGCCAAAGTCATCGAGGGCAAACGAGACGCCAATCTTGCGCAGACGGTTCATGAAGCCGACAGCCCGCGAAAGACTCTCGATGGCGGTGGTCTCGGTAACCTCAAAGCAGAACAGAGCGGGATCGACATCGGCCTCGCGGAATGCTCGCGTCACAAAATCCAGAAACGCTTCGTCTTTGACCGACGCGCCCGATATGTTGATGGCCAGCAGTGCCGAGTCGAGTTGCTGCGGCAGCGGACCCGCCGAGCGCAGATGGCGCAGCACGGAGTTGATCACCCAACGGTCAACAGACGGCATCAGGTTGTAGCGCTCGGCGGCCGGTATGAAATCACCTGGGCTCACCATCGAGCCGTCATCATCGATCAGGCGGATCAGGATCTCCTGTTTCAGTCCCAGGTTGCTCGCCAGCGGATGGATCGGCTGGGCGTAGAGCACAAAACGGTCTTCTTCCAGTGCACGCGTCAGGCGGCTTATCCACTGCATCTCGCCGCGGCGCTTGAGAAACGTGTAGTCGGCGGTCTCGTAGACCTTGACCGCGTTGCCGCCCTCTTCTTTTGCCAGGTAGCAGGCGTCGTCAGCGGCAGCAAGTACGGTATAGATATCACTGTTGTGCGATGAAACCGGTACAACACCGATACTGGCGGTGATGTTGAACGTGTTGTGCTGCCAGATGAACTTACGGTTGAGCACCTCACGCAGCTGGTGGGCAACCTGTTGTGCCTGTTGCAGGTTGGTGTCAACCAGCACCACGCCGTACTCATCACCGCCGAGGCGTCCTATGTAGTGCTCGCGGTGCACGTTCTCCAGCAGAGCGCCCCCAATCTGGCGCAACAGCTCGTCACCGGCCAGGTGCCCACAGACGTCGTTGACCACCTTGAACTGATCCAGATCAACGTAGATGAACGCGTGATGGCGACCATCGTCGCGGCTGGTGCGGACTGTCTCTTCCAGGTGAGCAAAGAACTCGTCGCGATTGATAAGGCCGGTCAGAATGTCGTGGCTGGCCTGATAGACAATGATGTCGGACATCTTCTTCAGATCGGTGACATCACGGAAAGCGATCGTACGGCCGTCAAAATGATGCCGCGGATGATTGCCGGGGCCGCGGATTGACGCGATAGTGCCGTCTACCTGGATTCGCGCGCCCTGCTTGTTGTGCAGGTAGGCGTCATCAAAGAAGACGGCGTTGTCGCTGTCATGGCTGCCGGCCGAAGAGGGCAGCTGGATCCGCAGTCCCGAATGCAGGTCAAAAATCTGAAAGATGTCGGCCAGCGCCAGGCCCTTGGCGTCCTTCTCGGTCCAGCCGGTGAGGCTTTCAGCAACCGGATTCATGAACTGGATGGTATCTTCACCATCGCTGGCGATGATGGCGTCGGCAACGCTGTTCAGGATCGAGGAGAGCCAACGCTCGTGGCGCCGGACTTCCATGTGCAGCCGGCTCTTGTGCAGCGCCATGTCGATCGTGGTGTAGAGCTCGCGCTCCTTAAACGGCTTGAGCAAATATCCGAAGGGCTCAGCGGCTTTGGCGCGTTCGAGGGTGCGTTCATCGGCGTAGGCGGTCAGGAAAATCACCGGTATCCCCGATGAGTCACGGATCGTCTGGGCTGCGTCTATGCCATCCCCATCTCCGGACAGCATGATGTCCATCAGGATAATGTCGGGGTGCAATTCACAGGCGCGTTCGATTGCTTCAGCCGCGGTCGACGCAATAGCCGCTACGCGATAGCCGTAGTTCTCGAGCCGTCGCTGCAGGTCGATGGCGATTATGCGCTCATCCTCGACAATCAGTATGCGTTCGCCGCTCATTCTCCCACCGCAAGACTGGATCGTATGTAAGATACCGAGAGACTAACGTTTCAATATGAGAAAGTAAAGCTACAGTTTGAGAACTCTCTTCAATTGCGCCGGCTCGATACGAAACGGCGCTCCCTTACCCTGCATGAAGTGGTACTTCTCGAACAGGTGCAGGCCGAGCTCGGAGTAGAGAATCCTTTCGCCGCTGGGTTTGCCGCCGGGAGCCAGCTCGACCTCGGCGTTGACTTTGCGGAATATCCCGTCTTCGAACGGGGACGGAAGAAAGCCGCGCGCCTCGCTGACACGCACAATCCACTGGTTGTCAACGGTCACAGGTTCCTCCAAGCCCTTGCGGCCCTCGGCCATCAGATGCCGCATGCGCGCTGCCGCCTGTTCAAAACCAACACCAATAGCCTCCATTTCGGCTTCGTCGTCGGCAATGATGTCAACGATCGGTCGCGCATCGTCGCCGAGGAACCCGTCCGCGGTGATCTCGCCGGGCTGCATATTGGCCTGCGCTTTGGTGAATTCCGGGGACATCTTCATAACGGCACCTCGTTTAGGCAAACTTGTCGAAATAGATCTTATCGTCGCTCATATCGTTTGAGCGCATGACATCCATACACGCATCCAACATACCCGGACTGCCGCACAGGTAGCCCTCTTTTGGTGCGTCGGTGGGAATCTTGCTCTTGAGGTACTTGTCGAGGACATCGGTGATCAGACCGGTTTCTCCTTGCCAATCGTCCTCGGGTTGGGGTTCTGAAAGCGCGGCCACAAAGTGAAAGCGTTCGTGTTCGTCCTGAATTTTCTGCATTTCGTCCAGGTAGAACAGGTCCTTCCTGGTACGCGCGCCAAAGAAATACCAGATGTCGCGCTCCGCCATCTTGTCCTTCTCGATGAAGTCATAAAAGATCGACTTGAACGGCGCCATGCCCGATCCGCCGGCCACACAGATCATTGTAGCATCGGTGTCGCGAACGTAGAACTCGCCGAACGGAGCGATGATCTTCATCTTCTCGCCCTCTTTGAGGTGCTCGTGGACGTAGGTGGTGACTATGCCGCCGGGTACCAGGCGGACCAGAAACTCAACATGGTTGCTGTCACTGGGTTTGGACGACATCGAGTAAGCGCGTTGCGTGCGTTCTTTGACCTTGGCGTACGGCGGTGTCTCAATCTGGCCGTACTGGCCGGCACGGAAGTCCACCGTCTGGCCTTCGTCGAGCTTGAAGTAAACTTCCTTGATATCGTGGGTGACATCGCGGATTCTCTCGACGGTTCCGGTATACTGCTTGATCTTGAACAGATATTCGGGGATCTGGATATCAACGTCGCCCTTGATCTTCACCTGGCACGAGAGGCGTACGTTGTCATCGATCTGTTCTCTGGTGAGGTAGGGGATTTCGGTCGGCAGATGCGGACCAATGTCGGAGTTGACTTTGACCTTGCATTCGCCGCAGCTGCCGCGGCCGCCGCACGCCGAAGGAATAAAGATCTGACTCTCGGCCAGGGTTACCAGCATGTTGGCGCCGCCGGTAACGTCCAGTTTCTTGGAGCCGTTGTTGACGTCGATCACGACTTCGCCGTAGTTGTTGACGATCCTGTCGGTGACCGAGACCAGTGCGGCGAACGCTGCACTGAGGCTTGCGATTGCCAGTGGGGCGATCAGAAACGCTAAGTCCAATGTGTAACTCCTTCCTTCTGTGCGTCTGCCTATTGGACCTGAAGCAGGCCGGTGAAGCCGATAAACGCCATTGCCATGAACCCGATGGTGATAAAGGTCAGTCCGGCGCCCTGCAGTCCGGCGGGCACCTTGGACTTCTCGGTTTTCTTGCGGATAGCCGCCAGAGCCATGATCGCCAGCCACCACCCGAGTCCGGACCCCAGGCCGAATACGGCAGTCTGCAGGAAGCTGTACTGCCGGATCTCCATGAACAGTGAAACACCAAGAATGGCACAGTTAACGGTGATCAACGGCAGGAAGATACCCAGGTTCAGGTAGAGGGTCTGCGACACGCGGTCGATGATCATCTCCAGCATCTGCACCACCGAGGCAATTACGATGATGAAAATGATGAACCGCAGATAGACCAGATCCAGTGGAATGAGAACGTAGTTCAGTACAAGCCAGTTGATCGACGCGGTGAACGTGAGTACCACCACCACTGCCATGCCGAGACCGTTGGAAGAACTGATATCTTTGGAAATCGCAATAAACGAACACATCCCCAGGAAGTTTGCCAACAGGATGTTACTGGTGAAGATTGACGCAAAAAAGAGCGAAAACATCGGTATATCGGGTGCCATATCTTACTCTCCTTCCAGGACGGGTTCGCCTTGACGATGCATCAGGTACTTGCCGCCCCAGGTGATGACGCCAATCAGGAAGAACGCGCTCGGCGGCATCACCATGATGATCCAGGGCTCGAATCCTTCCGGCAGAACCTGGAAGCCAAACAGCGCGCCGAAGCCCAGCAGTTCACGTACGAGCGCGATTGAAAGCAGCACTCCCATGTACCCCATGCCAGAAGTGATACCGTCCCACAGTGACAGCAGCGGCGGATTGCTCTGGGCAAACGCCTCGGCGCGCCCCATGATGATACAGTTGGTGATGATCAGCCCAACGTAGGGACCGAGGTTGCGGCTGATCTCGGGCAGATAAGCGCGCAACACGATGTCAACAATAATCACGTAGAACGCGATGATCAGAGTTTGCACCACCATGCGCACCTTGCGCGGGATCAGGTTCTTGATGATGGCAACGGTAAGATTGGACATCCCGGTTACAAAAACAACCCCGAGCGTCATGATCATGGTGTTGGAGAGCAGATTGGTGACTGCCAGCGCGGAGCAGATACCGAGAATCTGCATGAAGATCGGATTTGCGGTCCACATGTTCTGCTTGAGGATCTGTCCGGGTTGTTTTGCGCTATCGCTCATACCTCACCTCTCAGGGCGTCTCGCAGACGTTCAAACTCACGGTTCAGAATAGTTTCTATTGCCTTGGATGTACCGGTTGCCCCGGTAATTGCGTCGATACGGCCGTCGACCCCTTCGGTGTCTCCCTCCCGTACGACATCGATCTTTCCGTCGTCAAGCGGTTTGTCAAGGAACTGCCGTTTGAACTCCGGCTCATCAACGCGGCCTCCCAGCCCCGGAGTCTCGTTGTGATCGATGATTTCCAGTGCGACGGTGCGGCTGATATCCTGGTCTACTCCTACCACGCCGTTGATGGTGCCCCATACACCGCTGCCGGCAAAAATTCTGGCGTAGAGCACCTCGTCGTCTCGGTCTATGCGGTAGAGCGTCATGCCGTCGCGCTCAACGGTTTCGATGTCATCGAACAGCCGCAGCACTTCCTGGTCGTCCTGGTAGTCAATGGCCAGCGCGCTGAGTACCGACCGTTGCAGGCGTAACTGCTGGTTAAGCTGTACCTGTTCGCGGGTAGCCTGATGGGTCAGCGAGAGCAGAAAGACAAACGCAAAACAGACGATGAAAGAAAAAACAACCGTATAGGGCAGACTCTGTTTGTTCACGCCGTTCCCCCCTTTGCGCCGGTTTGCGTGCCGGTCGGGACATTCTGTTTGGACCTCTTCTTCTTGGCGGGCTTGGGGATTATCTCGTCAAGCAGTGAGGCAAAGACGTTACCCATCAGGATGCCGAAGCTGGTGCCTTCGGGAAATTGGCCGAGGTTGCGGATGGTAACGCTGATTGTGCCGATCAGCAGGCCGTAGACCCACTGCGCGCGCGGGTTGTTGGGTGCGCTGACCGGATCGGTGGACATGAATACCGACACAAACAGAATGCTTCCCGAGAGCATGCCGTATTCGGGCGGATAGTTGGGTGTCAAGCCGCTGTAGTAGAACGCGCTCATCAGGGCTCCGGCGCCCAGCAGGGTAGAGACAATCAGACGCCACTGCGCGGTTTTGGTAGCCACCAGGTATATGCCGGCCAGGATAATCAGCACCGCCGAGGTTTCACCCATCGAGCCGCCGGTGAAACCCAGCAGTGTGTCGAGCAACTCCGGCCTGCTGCCGTTGGCCAGCATCGCCAGCGGGCTCGCCGCCGACAGCGCGTCTACGCCGGCCTCGCCGGCAGTACCAAAGCCTCCGGGAACCATGAATCCGTAGGCGAAAAGCGACGGGAAGCTGATCCACACAAAGATTCGGCCCGATATCGCGGGGTTGAAGATGTTGCGGCCAAAACCGCCATAGACCTCTTTGCCGAAGAAGACACCGAAGACGATCCCGATTGCCGCTATCCACAGCGGAATTGCAGGCGGGACAATCAGGACAAAGAGCGTGCAGGTAACCAGCACCGCTTCGCTGACCTTCTTGCCGCGCGATTTCTCCATCAGATACTCGGTGAGTATGCCGAGGGGAAACACCACCGCTGACAGGGCAATCAATCTCCATCCGTACATATAGAGGGAGAACAGATAAATCGGGATCAGCGAGTAAACCACTCTGCGCATGATCGGCTGTTTAATAAACACGTCTTTTAACACGGCGCCTCCCTCAAGACGACTAAGTTTTATCTATATATAGATACTCTATTATCCTACGCCGGATTATACTAAGTTGGCGGTCAAAAGTATAGTCAAAACCCGCCATCCGCGGTTAATTATTACGGAAACAGTCATCTTAGTGCTGCCGGCGGCTTGAAAAATGGCGCCGAATCGGTACAGTAGAGCGCAGGCGTACAGCCCGGCGCGAGTGCTGGTTTGGCGTGGCGCCAAACCCAGGAGAGAGCAGACATGGCTGAATACGACTACGATGTACTGGTAATCGGGGCTGTCAGAACGTCACAATTGGGTCTGAAGGCCGCAATTGTCGAGAAAGTCAAACCCGGCGCGGTGTGCCTGAATATCGGCTGCATTCCTTCCAGGGCGCTGGTCCATCAGTCCGAGGGCTGGACGGTGCACGTCTGATGCAGCGCACAATGCAGGGGCGAGTAGTGCTGGTCAGTGGCGCCAGCGGTGGAATCGGGACTGCGATAGCTGCGGCGTTTGCCGCCCGAGGCGCATCGCTGATGCTCACCGGGCGCTCACAGGACCGCCTGGACGAGGTTGCAGAAGAGCTGCGGCAGCGTTTTGACGTGGTGGCCGAGACCGTGTGTGCCGATCTTGCCGACCCCGCTGCGCCGGCGCGGGTTATCGCTGCGCTGCGCGCCGCCTACAACCGGCTCGACGTTCTGGTCAACAACGCCGGAATTGCGTTGCCCGGGGCGCTGTGCCGGACCAGCGTCGAGCAGTGGGATCTTCAAATGGCGGTCAACGCGCGCGCGCCGCTGCTGCTCAGCTCGCTGGCACTCGAGCTGCTGCAACAGTCCGATGACGCCGTTATCGTCAATATCGGCTCGGTTGTGGCGCACAAGGGCTACGCAGGCCAGGGCGCCTACACCGCTTCAAAGCACGCGCTGCTCGGCCTGACCCGCGTGCTGGCCAAAGAGCTGCAGCAGCTCGGCGTGCGCGTCCATCTGGTCTCTCCAGGCGGCGTTGCCACCCCGATGATCAGCGAGATGCGCCCGGATATCGATGCTTCAGAGCTGATGCAACCCGAAGACGTTGCCGAGGCGGTTATATTTGTGGCGCTGGCGCGCGGTAACGCACTCGTAGACGAGATCGAATTGCGACGCCGCTCCAGTGAGCCGTGGAAATGATGCCTGAGCCCCGGCGTTGTTCGCCAGGGTTCCCCAGCCCGGTACTATTCTGATAGAGTCTACTTCAGATGGATAACCAGCGGGTAAACTCAGCACTCTTGGCTGTATTAGTAGTGGTGGCAGTGGCAAGCGTTCTGCGGTTGACCGGCAGCATCTTCCTGCCGCTGGTGCTCGCGCTGCTGCTTTCTTTTGTATTCTCTCCGGTGGTTACGTTTCTCACCAGGCACAAGGTTCCACGCCTGCTGGCGATTCTCTCGGTACTGGCTATCTTCCTGACCTTCGGCTTTCTGATCGGCTTCGTTGTCTACAGCAGTACGCAGTCGCTGCTACGCGAGTTTCCGCTCTACCAACGTCGACTGACCGGTCTGATACAGGATCTGATTGAACGCTTCAACCTGCCGGACTACATGCTGAGCGAGTTCAACATAAACCGAACCGTTGGCAGCCTGGTGGTCGCGATATCCGGCAGCTTCATGGCCTTTGCCAGTGGACTGCTGCTGGTGCTGGTGTTTCTGCTGTTTCTGCTTATGGAGAAGCCCTACCTGCACTTCAAGATGCTGCAGGCTTTCCAGGGTCACACCACACGCAAGATTGTGATCATCTTTGCCCACATCAATGCTCAGATCGGGCGCTACCTGAGCGTCAAGCTCCTGGTAAGCAGTCTGACCGGGGCGATCATTTTCGTTTCGTTCTCGATCATCGGTGTTGATTTCCCGGTTATCTGGGCGATCCTTACGTTCCTGTTCAACTTCATTCCCAGCATCGGTTCGATTCTGATAACGCTGCTCAGCGGGGTATTCGCGCTGGTTCAGTTTGCACCGGAATGGAACAACGTAATCGTCACCGTGGCAGCGATGTCGATTACGCAGCTCATCATCGGTAATATCATCGATCCCAAACTGCTCGGTGACAGTCTCAATCTGAGTCCGGTGGTAATACTGTTGTCGCTGCTGGTCTGGGGCTGGCTGTGGGGCATCATGGGCATGTTTCTGGCCGTACCGATGACCGTGGCAATCAAGATAGCGTTTGAGAACATTCCGGGTATGGAGGCCTTCGGTATTATGATGGGCACCGGTAGCTATCGTAAACGCAGGAAGAAGCAGTCCAGAAGTACCCCCGCTACAGGAGCACACGCACAGCATGCAGCATCAACAACGTCTACTGACCGGTGATCGTCCTACGGGCAGGCTTCACCTCGGGCACTACGCAGGGTCGATTGCCAACCGGCTCAAACTGCAGCACAAATACCAGTGTTACTTCCTGATAGCCGACCTGCACATGCTCACTACCAGGCCCGGCAAGGCCGACATCGAGGCAATTTCGGAAAACGCGCGCCAGATGGTGCTGGACTACCTGGCGTGCGGAATCGATCCGCAACGTTCTGTGATCTTTCTGCAGTCAGCGGTGCACGAAACCTACGAACTCAACCTGTTCTTCGAGATGCTGGTCACGGTGCCGCGGCTGCAGCGCTTGCCGAGCCTCAAAGATATGAAGGACAGCGCCAACCTTGCCGAGATGCCGTTTGGCCTGCTGGGCTATCCGGTGCTGCAGTCAGCCGATATTCTGCTGCCACGGGCGCACATAGTGCCTGTGGGCAAGGATAACGAAGCTCACGTCGAGCTGACCCGCGAGATCGCGCGACGCTTCAATAACCTCTACGGCGAGGTGTTCCCGATTCCCGACGTTCTGGTGGGTGACGTGCCGACGCTGGTTGGCACCGACGGCAACGCCAAGATGTCCAAGTCATTGAACAATACTATTCTGCTCTCGGATGACCAGACAAGCGTGCAGAAACAGGTAATGAGCATGTACACCGACCCCAACCGCATCCGTGCCGACATACCGGGCACTGTGGAGGGCAATCCGGTATTCGTCTATCACGATGTGTTCAATCCCGATCGAGAGCAGGTTGCCGAACTGAAACAACGCTACCGCCACGGTACGGTGGGCGATGTCGAGGTCAAGCAGAAACTTGCTGCGGCGCTCAACGCCTTTCTCGACCCGATCCGTGAACAGCGTTCCCGATTTGAAGCGCAGCGTGGCTTTGTGGACGAAGTAATCTACGAAGGAACGCTCAAGATGCGCGAGCAGGCGCGAGAGACGCTACTTGAAGCGCGCAAGGCGATGGGCCTGACCGGCGTCTGGAATCGAATCAGCCGCAAGGCCGAGGATGCACGCAAGAAGCGGGAGAAAGCAGTAGCCCAGTGACACCCCGGCCAACCGCTGTGCAGCTGCAAGAGTTTCGCAGCAGCATCTGGGACTACTATCAGCACCACCGCCGTTTAATGCCGTGGCGCGAGACCGCTGATCCGTACCATATCTTTGTCTCAGAGGTAATGCTGCAGCAGACCCAGGTTGCGCGGGTACGTCAGAAGTACGGAGGCTTTCTGCAGCGCTTTCCCTCGTGGCACGAGCTGGCTGTGGCGCGTTTGGCCGACGTGGTGCAGCAGTGGCAGGGGCTCGGCTACAACCGTCGCGCGCGCTTCCTGCATCAGGCCGCAGGTGAGGTAGTCTCGCGGTTTGCCGGCGGCCTGCCGGCCGACCAGCAACTGCTTGCAACGTTACCGGGAATCGGCCGCAACACCGCCGGTGCAATCTGCGCCTTTGCATTTGGCATGCCGGTAGTCTTTATCGAGACAAACATTCGCCGTGTATTCATCCATTTCTTCTTTGCCGGGCGCTACAAAGTGTCCGATGCCCAGCTCCTGCCGCTGGTTGAACAGACCCTCGACCGCAGTGACCCGCGACAATGGTACTTTGCGCTGATGGACTACGGCGCAACGCTGAAAGCACGCGGGAGCAACCCCAATCGCCGCAGCGCACACTACAGCCGTCAGCCGGGCTTTGAAGGCTCGCGGCGCCAGTTGCGCGGAGCTATCCTGCGCCTGCTGGTCAGCGGCGAGCCCCTGGCGCTGGCCGATATCGCGGCTGCGGTGGGCGAGCAGCACGCCGGCAGCCTCGAGTCGGTGCTTTCGGATCTCGAAAACGAGGGTTTTCTGGCCGCCGAGCAGGCGCACTACTACCTGCGTTGAGATAGCCGCGCGTCGGCCTCAGCCCGGCCGATGATCGGCAGCCTCGATAATCGAGCGGTGCCAGTTCAGCAGCCAGAGCTGGTCGGCGGGGTCGCTCGAGCGAATGTCGGCCAGTACGCGGAAAACCGGCTCGGTGCCCGAGCCGCGCATCCACACAAAGCCCACTTCCTGCTGATCACGGTCCCGGAACAGCATCTTGAGTCCGCCGCGTTGTGTCCCGGTTCGAAAATCGGGGCCGAACCCGTGACGCGCCTCGATTCCTTCGTAGTTGATCTGCTCGGCGGTAACTATGCCGAAGCGCGCCTGCAGCTCACTGCGCACCTTCTGCCACTGCTTCTGAAACTCCTGCTCGTAGTTGCGTTTCAACAGCGCGTGATCGGTGGTGTGGATTCTCATCACGGCGTTGCCGTCGGTAGTTGCGGTGGTCTGGTATGCTGGCAGGGTGCCGATTACATCTTCGATTGTGTAGTCGGGGCGATAGGCGTAGCGGCAGTCGGCAGCGCTGCACCAGAACGAAAAAAGGTCCTCCACGGACTCGAAGTTGCGCGCGTACAGCAGCTTGGCCAGTGATCCCAGCGCGGTCAGCGGGTCACGTACCGTGGACGGATGAATGATCGTGCCCCCGTTGGAGCCCTCACCCAGTATTGGGACAACGTAGCCCTGGGTTCGTACCAGCTGTGCCAGGCTGACAACGTTGGCTTCGCCGACCTCGGCGCGGAACACACGCGCGCCAAACGCCGCGGCGATTTCCTCCAGCCGTAACGAGGTTGCGTCGTTGGCCACCACGGCCAGCGGCTCGGCAGCCGCAGCGCTGTCGGCAAGCAGCAGCCGGCGCCAGGCCAGTTCGGCCACTACCGCCAGCGCAAATCCCTGCTGGGCCGGCAACGGAATCACACGTTTGCGTCGGGGAAAGTACACCACCAGACTGCCGCGGTCGCCGTCGTTATCGGGCACGTAACCAGCCTGGTAGCCGGGATCCTGTAAGCGCTTGTCTTCGAGCAGCTCCATGCACGGCAGCAGCGCATCGCCCTCGGGAATGATAGTGTGAGCAATATACCCGGCGCTGTCGTTGATGGAAAAGAACTTGAATCCCAGCTCGCGCAGCATCAGCCGGTCGATCGAGCAACTGCGCGCACTTCCGTTGAAGTCGACCACCACCCCTGCGCCGGCCGACTGTACCGCGCCGCTGAGGTGCCGCAGCAATTCCGATGTGCGCTCGCTGCTGCCGCTGACCACGGTGCGAACAAACGCGGCGTACGTCTGCAGCGATTGTTGTTTCCAGCGTGCGAACGAAAGGTGATTGTGGTGGATCCGCGCGGCAGCCAGCGCGCGCGTGGCGTCGACGGTCTCGCGGACGTACGCGGCGTCTGCAGCGTTACTCCTGAAGCGATCGATCAACGCCAGGGCGCGGTCGCGTTCGAGTACCGCTCCATTACCCAGGCCGATCTTGAGACCGTTGTGGCCGATCGGATTATGGCTCGCGGTCACGTAGACAAACCCTTCAATCTCGGCGGTCATCTTGGTATAGGCCATGATCTCCGGTGCCGCAGCCACGTAGAGATAGCGTACGACTATGTCGTACGCCAGGAGCGAACGCATCAGAACATCGCCGATTGCCGGTCCGGTCGGGCGGCTGTCGAGCCCGAGCGCAATGCACGGCGGAAAGCGTGTCGAGCGCTCACGCAGCAATTCTGCAACCGTGCGGCCGGCAACTGCCATCAGTACCGCGTCTGCATCACCGATATGGCGCGTGTCGGCGTCTTCATTGTCAGCAAATACATTGCGCCAGCCGGAAACAGACAGAATATAGCTATCCAGGGCGCGTTCGAGGGCATCTGGATCAACGGTGGTGGCCGCGGGAGGCTGCGGCTGATCTGGGTCTCCCAGTGAGCGTCCGGATACCGGCTCGTATATGGCTGCCATTGTCGGCAATACTATCCGCCGGCCTCTGCACGTGTCAACGCGCGGCTTGCTTGCAAAATCAAACGATTACCCTTATAACGTCAAAGGGAGGAGCAACAGGCCAATGAAAAAGATTCTCGTTGTTGATGAGTCCGCGCTCTTCCGTGATTTTCTCACCAAGAAGCTGATCGAGTACGGGTTTGAGGTCTCTGTTGCGGTCAACGGGCTGGATGCCTCGGTCAAGATTCGCCAGTTGATGCCCGAATTGGTCATCATGGACTATTACCTGTCCAGAAGCAGTTCGCTCGAGGTGCTCGAGAAGCTGCGCCAGGACCCCAATACCGCAGGCATAGCGGTGATCATGGCTTCGGCCAAGGTTGACCGCGAGAAACTGCTGCAGGTGGCGCGCTTCGGCGTCAAGAAGTTCTTCACTAAGCCGGTGCGCGTAGATGCACTGCTCAGGGCCGTCTCCGAGAGCCTGGGGGTCCAGGTGGACATGGACAACTCCCCCTGTATTGTGGAGGCGCACGTCAACGATGACATAGTATTTGTCGAAGTGGCCCAGGGACTGAACAAAGAGAAGATCGAACTGTTGCGCTACAAGATCAAGGAGCTGCTGGATCTCTACGACCTGTCGCTGGTCAAAGTGCTGGTGATGATGTCAAGCGTGGATATCACCTCGGCAGACTCCATCAAGCTGGGCGTGTTGCTCAACACCATCCTTCAGTACGCCAAACCGCGCAACGTCAGGATTCTGACCAATTCGGAGTTTGTTGCCCAGTACGTCGCCGGGCGTGAAGAGATGGCAGAAATCGGGGTCAGCAACAACCTGGAGCAGGCGATGAGCGGACTGCTCGGCAGGAAGACCGGCAACTATATCGATCCGTCGCAAAAAACCGCGCAACAGGAATTTCTGCAGGTACAGGCTCCCAAGAAGGATCGCGGCGAGTCGATCGACATGAAGTTCGAGTCCGAGAAGGCACAGCAGTTTGACCTGCACGAACTCGACGAAAACCTCACCATAGCCGTGGTTGATGATGACCTTGTGATTCAGGAGCTGATCAAGACAGCGTTTTCCGATACGCAGTTTTCAATCAAGCCGTTTGGCAACGGACGCGAGTTTGTCAGCGATCCTGTCGCGGAAACCGCAGATCTCATCTTCCTGGACCTGATGATGCCCGAGATGGACGGTTTCCAGGTTCTCAGCGATTTGACCAAGCGGCGCAAGGACCTGCCGGTGATCGTACTGTCAGCGCTGTCGCAGCAGGAGACGGTGGTGCGCGCGCTCAAGCTGGGCGTCAAGAGCTACATGATCAAGCCGTTGAAGCCGCAGGCGGTCCGTAAGAAGGCCACCGAAATACTCAAAATGAACTTCTGATGCAGGCGGCGCCCGTGTCGTTATCTCCGCTTGGCCGGCAGTTTCAGGTAATCTTCGAGCACTCACCAGTCGGCATGCTGGTGCTCGATACTACCGTGCGGATTATTCACACCAACCGGTTAGTCGAAACGATGTTTGGCCGCTTTGAGAGCGAACTCAAAGGCGAACGGCTGCAGTCGTTTGTGGTTGCCGAGGATGCGGACCGCTTTCAGCGTCTGCTTGACAGTCTGTCTACCGATGGCGACAACCATTTTCGGGCCAACCTGCGCTACCATAGCGCCGGCGGCGGCGAGGCGTGGTGCCGCATGGACGTGACCTACGTAGTTTCACAGCAGCACTCACCATTTGTGTTCGCGGTACTCGAGGATATCACCGAACAGAAGAGCGGTGAGGACAGGCTCAAGCAGGAAAAGGAACTGGCCGAGCGCGCCACAAGAACCAAGTCAGCCTTCCTTGCCAACATGAGTCACGAGATCAGAACTCCGCTGCACACTATCACCGGTATGACCGAGCTGATCCTGGACACCGGCCTTGATGAAGAGCAGCGTGAATATGCGCAGCAGATCCGTTTCTCGGCGGAAGTGTTGCTCAATCTGATCAACGATATACTGGACTTCTCCAAGATCGAAGCGGGAAAACTGTCGCTGGAAGTGATTGAGTTTGAGCTGTCCGAGATGACCGAAGAAGCGGTGGATCTCGTGAGCCTCGAGGCTCACAAGAAAGGACTCGAAGCTCTGCTCTATCTCGACCCGCGACTGCCGCGAGTCATCAAGGGAGATCCTGCCAGGCTGCGCCAGATCATCGTCAATCTGTTCAACAACGCCGTCAAGTTCACCGCCAAGGGCCACGTCTATCTGCGGGTTACTCCGCTACGCCAGGATAACGACAGCGTGGTAATTATGTTTGAAGTGATTGACTCCGGCATCGGCATCCCCGAGACCAAACTATCGGCACTTTTCACTGCGTTTTCACAGGTAGATTCATCAACCACGCGTCGCTTCGGCGGGACCGGGCTTGGCCTTTCCATATCGCGTAACCTGGTGCAACTGATGGACGGCAAGATCGGCGTAAAGAGCCAGCAGAATAAGGGCTCAACCTTCTGGTTTACTATTCCGTTTCCGTTGCAGCAGCCGGTTGACCGGGTGCATCCGCAGAAACTGCCGGATTCCATCAGCGTTCTGATTGTTGATGACAACGATCTGTCACGAACGGTGTTGCGAAGCTATCTTGAGTCGTGGGGTGCAGAGGTGCACGAAGCCCGCAACGGAAAGCAGGGCCTGGAAATGCTGCAGCGCGCTGCCGTTCAGGGAACGCCGTTTGATGTTGCGCTGATCGATCTGCTGATGCACGGGATGGACGGTTGGCAGCTCGCCAGCGAAATCAACGCCGACAAGAGCATAAACTCAACCAGACTGGTGTTGCTCAGTCCGGCCGGGCGTATGGCCGGCGAAGCGAAAATGAAACTGCTCAAGTGGTTCAACGCCTATGTGACCAAGCCGATACGCCGGCAGGAACTCTTCGATGCGCTGCAGAGCGTTACGGCCAGCGACATTGACCTTGGTTCTCCCGAAGAGGAGGGTGCGGCGGATGCGGCGGATGTCCAGGCGCCGAGCAGCTCGCATCACGCCGGGGCCACCACAATTCTGGTGGCCGAGGATCATTTCGTCAATCAGCAGCTCTTCAAGGCGATCCTGGAGAAACGCGGTTACAAGACCATAGTTGCCGCCAACGGTCGTGAGGCGGTGGACCAGGCCCGGACGGAGCCGATTGACCTGATCTTCATGGATGTTCAGATGCCGGAAATGAACGGCTACGAAGCGACGCAGCGAATCCGAGAGCTTGGCATTAGCGTACCGATCATCGCGGTAACCGCCAGCGCGCTCAAAGGAGAGGCCGAGAAATGTCTGGCAGTCGGGATGAACGATTTTCTGCCCAAGCCATTCAAGGCCAGGGATGTCTTTCCGGTACTCGACAAGTGGGTACAGACCGGCAAGGCGGACAACGATGAGCCGGCTGAACTGATGCCGCTGGATGAGCCGTCGGACGCTGAGTCCGTGCCGGCTGCGCCAATCTTTGATATCGACTCTGCTGTAGACTCGTTCATGGGTAAGCGCGACGTGGTAGCGCGAGTGGTCAAAGCGTTTATTGCCAAGGTTGAGGACCGCCTGCCGGTCATGGAGCGGGCCGCCGAGCAGACCGACTACGAGACCCTGCGCTTTGAGGCACATGCAATCAAGGGCGGCGCGTGGAATTTGAGCGTCATGGCGCTGGGCAATGCTGCGTCAGCCGTTGAAGAGGCGGCGCGTGAGCAGCAGCCTCGAGCCGCCCGGGAACTCTACCCCGAGCTGCGACGCACTTTTGAAGAGTTTGTGGCGTTCTGCACCGATAATCCCGAGCTGGAGTGAATTCGGGCGTAGACGTCACCCGATAGCGTGCCAGCGCCAAGCGAGCTCAGGTGGCGCCGGAGCGTTTGCGCGTCGAGCCAGTTGTTAAACTGCAGCCGCATCGATTCAGCGGCCGAGAGATTGTAGCGATACTCGGCCAGTGATTCCAGATGATCGATGCACGCCAGCGCAACCGTCAGATCGGCCGGCAGGTACTCGAAGGAAAGCGCACGGACCGGCCTGGACAGTGACGCGACTACCCGGTCCTCGTGGCCTTCTACGTCAACCTTGATGAACGCCGGTTGTCCGTGGCGTTCGATCAGCTGATCGAGGGTCAGAGACGGAACTCGAACAGTAGAATCCCATTCAACGTGGCTGAACCCCGGTGTATCGGCGGCTCGTTGGACCCAGCGGGCCGAGACGGTTGCCAGGGTCGGGTGGCGGCGTGACACGTGCAGTACGCGGTGTCCACCGGAATCTGAAACGGCAGCCTGCACCAGTGTGACGCGTTGATTGCGTGCGTAGAAAGCCCGCAGCAGCGCGGCGCACGACGGTTGCGGCTCAACCGCTACAACGCGCGCGCCCAGCGAGAGCCAGGTGTGGATGCGATTGCCTACGTGCGAGCCGATGTCGAAGCTCAGGTCGCCGCTGTTGATGAAGTGGCGGTAGAAGCGACGCATGCGCGACCAACGCCACGGGATCGCGTAGTACACCACCAACGACCGCAGCAGACCGAGCAGCCCGCTCATGCCGTTGGAGGGAACTCCAACTCCCATACCAGGTCCCGCCCGAGCTGCCGCGGTTGGCGGGGCGTCAGCCGGATGGCGCCCGCCAGAGCCTCGGTTCCGAGATCCCCGATAGCCGGTGTGCCATCGCCGATAAGCATCGGCGCAATGACCAGCAGCAGTCTGTCTACCAGGCGCTGTCTCACAAACGAGGTAATCACGCTGCTGCCTCCTTCAACAAACAGCGATTGGATACCCTGCGACGCGAGCCACTGCAGCAGTTGCTGCAGGTCTACTCCACTTCCGCTCTGGTCTGCAGCAAAGTCGACCACTGTGATATTGTGATTTCTGAGACGGTCGCGCTGCTCGCGCGTGCTATCGCTCAGAGTTGCCACGATCGTGCGAAAACGCGTTGCAGTCTGTACTATGCGCGATGCTTCGGGCAGCCGCAGCCGGGAATCGAGCACAATCCGTAGTGGTGAAAAGTGTTCTTGTGCCAGGCGGCACGACAATTCGGGATCGTCGCGCAAGACGGTACCGATACCCACCAGTATAGCGTCGTTATCGCGCCGGAGCTCGTGCGCCAGGGTCAGAGTCTCGCTGCCGGAAATCCAGCGCGAGTCGCCGTTTCTGGTGGCAATCCGTCCGTCGAGACTCTGGGCAAAGCTCACTACAACAGTCGGACGATCAATCATACCTGTGCCGCAGTCTACAGCATATGCATCCGACAATACAACGCGAAGCACAGGGCGGACGGAATGCGTTGACACCGCGGTCATTCCTTACTAAATTCCCAAGCATGCGCCTTGCGCGCGTTGTTTACCCTGGAGGACGCAATGAATAAGGCTCGCGGGGATTCCCGTGGTGGTCACGCTGGTTTATCCACCAATTCACCGCTGATCGAGGTCAACGGTCTCGCCCCGCACAAGCAGTCCAGGAAGCTCAACGGTCACTCGCTGATCGAACGGCAGAGATTGGAGAACAAGCTTCTGGCTGTACCATCGTACGTGCCTGAGGAGGCGTACTTCAAGGCTGCCGAAGATGGAACGCCGCCCGATGACGGCCACTCGGTGCAGCTGGTTGCCAGCGTAGATCTGCCGACACGCTACGGGGATTTTACGCTATACGGTTTCCATGAAGCCGGCAGCGGAGCCGAACACACCGCGATTGTGCGCGGAGACGTCCACGGCGCAATCGATTGCCCGGTGCGTCTGCATTCAGAGTGCCACACCGGCGACGTCTGGGGATCGCTGCGCTGTGACTGCCGTGACCAACTTGAGGCTGCCGTACGCTACGTGGCCGACCAGCAATGTGGCGCGGTTGTATATCTGCGTCAGGAAGGTCGCGGCATTGGATTGCTGAACAAGATCAAGGCCTACCACCTTCAGGATCTCGGACTCGATACGGTAGAGGCCAACGAGTTCCTCGGCTATCCCGCAGAAGCGCGCGATTACGGTGTTGGCGCACAGATCCTGGAGCTGCTGGGGATAGAGTCGGTGGCGCTGCTTACCAACAATCCGGACAAGATCGAGAAGCTGACCGCCGCCGGCTGTATCGTAACGCGCCGAATACCGCTGAAGATTACCACCAATCCGCATAACGAATTCTACATGCAGACCAAGAAGAGCAAGATGGGGCACCTGTTCTGAATCTGTTGTCGATCAGGCGCCACTGCTTCAGCGCAACGCCGAGGTGATCTTCTCCACCGCGGTTTCTACCTTCTCACGATGATTGAAAGCGCTTATCCTGATAAACCCTTCTCCGCAGCGGCCAAACCCGCTACCGGGCGTAGTTACTACGCCGGCTTTGTGCAGCAGCAGTTCGAACAGATCCCAGGAACCGGCGCCTTTGGCGTCCACCCAGATATAGGGTGCATCCTGACCGCCGCTGCAGCTGTAGCCTATCAGCCGCATTGCCTCAAGAATAATGCGTGCGTTCTCCAGGTAGTAGTCCGAGAGCTGCCGGATTTCGTGTCTGCCGTGCCGGCTGCACGCCGCGGCGGCCGCGCGCTGTACCGGGTAGGATACCCCGTTGAACTTGGTACTCTGGCGGCGGCTCCAGAGATCACGCACGCTGTGTGGTGAGCCATCGGCGCGGTAGGCGGTGCACTTCGCGGGCACTACGGTATAGGCGCAGCGGGTTCCGGTGAATCCGGCGGTCTTGGAAAAACTGCGGAACTCGATTGCCACCTCGTCGGCTCCCGGGATTTCGTAGATGGAATGCGGGATATTCGGGTCACGGATGAACTCTACGTAAGCCGCATCGAACAGAATCAGGGCTTTGTTGCTGCGTGCGTATTCCACCCAGCGCGCGAGCTGATCGGTGGTTGCAACCACGCCGGTCGGGTTATTGGGAAAACAGAGATAGATCAAGTCAACCGGGCCGGCGGGAGGCGAGGGTACAAAGCCGTTGCGCGGCGTTGCCTCGAGATAGACGAGTCCCTGATATCGTCCCCGGTCCCACGCTCCACTGCGCCCCGCCATGACGTTTGTATCAACGTAGACCGGATAGACCGGGTCGGGTACGGCAACAGTTATGGCGCTATCAAAGAGTTCCTGGATGTTGCCGGTATCGCATTTGGCACCGTCGGAGACAAAGACATCATCGGCCCCGATAGCAAGACCGCGCGGTGCGTAATCGCTTGCGACTATTGCCTCACGCAGAAAAGCGTATCCCTGTTCGGGGCCGTAGCCGCGGAAACTCTGGTCACTGGCCATCTCGTCGATTGCACTGTGAAATGCCTGAACAACCGACGGCGTTAACGCGCGCGTAACATCACCAATACCGAGCTTGATAACCTCCCGGCCGGGATTCTGCTGCTGAAACGCCTCGACTCTCCGCGCAATCTCGACAAACAGGTAGGAAGACTGCAGCTTGGTGTAGTGTTCATTTATCTGTATCATAGGACTGTTTCCTTGTGGAGGCATCTTAGAGACAAGGCAGGAGAACATCAAGAGCTATGCTGGAAACAATGACCGCAGCGCAACGGCACACGCTCTATCAAGACGCGTGCGCGATTCTGCACGAAGACGGCTCGGCGGGAGCGCGGCTGCACCGCATGTGCGATTATCTGCGGCAGCACGTTGCCTCCTACGACTGGGTGGGGTTTTACCTCACCGTTCCCGGTGAGCAAACGCTGGTGCTGGGTCCGTTTGCCGGCGAGCCGACCGAGCATCTGCGGATCGCGTTTGGGCAGGGCGTATGCGGACAGGCCGCCGACCAGCAGCGTACCGTGGTGGTTCAGGACGTAAGCGCCGAGACAAACTACCTGTCGTGCAGCGTCCACGTCAAATCCGAAATTGTGGTGCCGGTCTTTCACCAGGGATTGGTGATCGGCGAACTCGATATTGATTCACACCAGCGTGAGGCTTTCAGCGATCACGACCGGGCAGTTCTGCAGCGGTTGGCAGCGGCGAGTGCCGAGCTGGTGCGCGAGATTGCGCCGGTTGCTTAGGCTTGTCTCAGCTCTCCGGCCGGTGTCTGGAACGCTGCTGTCTGGATTGACCGGCGTCCGGCAGCAGCCGCGCCCTGGTTACCGCTACCGAGTCGGGGCGTTTACGACGCAGCTCCAGCAGCGCCTGTTCCACCTTGCGCCGCTTGTCCTCGGTTTCATCGGTGAACAGGTTTTCCTGCGTCTCACCGCTGCGGATGCGTTCGACACCGCTGACTCCCAATCCGATCAGCCGCAGCGGCTTGTGACCGTCCCAGCGCTTACTGAGCAGTGCGCACGCCACGCCGTAGAGTTCGTCAACCGACGACAGTTTGTGCTTGAGGCCGCGCTGGGCGCTGTGGGTCTGGAAATCGCTTTCGCGGACCTTGATGGTTACCGTTGCAGCGCTGCAGCGGGTCTCGTGCAGGCGAAACATCACGTGCTCGGCCAGCTCCAGCAACGTGCGTTCGACCAGCCGGCGGTCGCTGACGTCGATCTCAAAGGTAGTCTCGCTGCTGACCGAGTGCGAGCGCGCTTCAAAGCTGTAGATTCCAGGATCGATGCCACGGCTGACCTGGTGCAGGTAGTTACCGGTTGATTCGCCGAAGTGGCCGCGCAGAAACGGCAGCTCGGCGTTGCGCAGAGCGGCAACCGAATCGATACCCAGCGCTTCGAGGCGCGCCAGTGTCTTGTTCCCGATGCCCCACAGATCGCTGAGTTTGATTGTGAGGACGAACCGGTCTTCCTGGCCGGGTTCCACCACGTAGAGTCCATCCGGCTTACTGCATGCCGACGCCAGCTTTGCAATATAGCGGCTGGCCGCTACGCCCACCGTTACTGTCAATCCGGTCTGTGTGCGCACCTGCTGCTTGAGCCGCACGGCGGTCTGGTACGGCGAACCAAAAAGCCTGCGCGTACCGCTAAGATCCAGAAACGCTTCGTCTACGCTGATCTGTTGCAGGTTGGGCGTGAAATCGGCAAACACTGCCATCACCTGTTGTGACAACTCACGGTAGCGCGCCATGCGCACCGGTACAAAGATAGCGTGTGGGCAGCGGCGATAGGCGTGTGCCGCAGGCATTGCAGAATGGACCCCGTAGCGCCGAGCCTCGTAGGAACACGCGGCAACAACACCACGTCGATCCGGATGCGCCCCGACAATCACCGGTTTGCCGCGGTACCCGGGGTTATCGAGTTGTTCAACCGAAGCGTAGAACGCGTCAAGATCAACGTGAAAAAACACCGAGTCAACAGCGCCGCTCATGGCTGTTCCTGCTGCAGATCGGCCTGCAAGCGTACGGTCAGCTCGGTTGCTTCGATTCGTACATCGGGCCGCGAAACCGTGACCGGCTGGCTGAGGCGTCGGCTGGTTGCGCGCAACAGCATCTCTCCGCGTGAGGTCTCGGGCAGCGTGATGTCTATCGTCAAGGGGTCCGGCGGCAGCACACCCACACGTAGTGACGCGCGCTCGAGACCGCCGTCCAGCGAGACCGGAAAATTTGCATCGTACAGCAGGATCGGCGCGTCTGAGACAATCTGCGCTGCTATCGTGTAGAGCTCAATCTGACTGGAGACGATGAATTGCAGCCGGTTACGCTCCAGGAATGAGGCGCGCTGCTGCGTTACGCTCAGCGGCGCTTGCTGATGCAAGGGAAGCTGGACTGCCGAGCCGTTCCAGATGAACTGCTCGCTACCAACGGTCAGCGGTAGTCTCTCCAGTGGAGGGCCGATGCTGCGTACATCGATAGTACGGCTGTTGCTGACCAGGTCGATGGTTTCGTGCAGCGTCAAAGGCTGTGGCGAACGTTCAGAGTAGGGCTGGTACTGGTACAGTACAACTGCCAGTAGTGCAACTGTGAGCGCGGCCAATGATGCGCTCAGCTGAAGCACAAAACTGCGTCGGCCGACGCGCGGATGTCGGACCAGAAAGTCGAGTCGCAGCAGCATCAGCAGGAACGGCAGTGAGATCAGCGCCAGCAGCAGGTTGCCGCCGATCGGCGAGAGCAGAAATACTCGTGAGGCATTGAGCTCACCGGTGGTGTAGACTACGTATGCGGTGTGGACCAGTGGCAGCGGTGCAAGTATCAGACAGATGCCCTTCAGCGGGCGGGTCGGTAGAACCGCAAAGAGAAAAGCCCATAAGAATGCCCAAAGGAAATAGTACGTCAGCGAAATGTGGACTACTGCGAGGGTAGCAATGCCGATGAACAGAACCGTAATTGCGGATGCAGAATAGAAGCTGCTTGTTGATGCCAGCAGGCTGCGGCGCAGAGGCAGCATCGACAGCGCAAAGAGGAAGAACGCGATTGAGATCTTGAGGACAAAGAAGAGCAGCGGCCGATGGTGCCACAACGCAGGGTAGCTACGAAAGTCAAGAAAGCTCTCGATGACCGCGGTTGCCACCAGCAAGAGCACAAAAAGCAGTGCAAAGATCGCCGGAATGCTCCACAGATTGCGCAGCACGGTTCGCGCGTAGCGCTCGAAACGACGGCGAAACGCTACCGTGTAGAACAGAGTCGTGGCAATCAGCGCCAGAAAGATCAGGAGGTAGTGCTGCTCACCGGCAATCAACAGTGAGTTTCCGGCCTGAAAGAACACGTAGTGGCGGTCCCATCCCAGCGGCAGTCCGCCGGCAAAGCTGTCTATGAAGCCGGTCAGACCGTCAAGCAAGGATTCGGCCGGCTGGAGCGTGACCGCCTCGTGGGGTCCATTTTCTGCCGCACTGCTGCGGATGCCAACCGCGGGTACGCCAGCCTCCAGGTAAGGCGCGATCTGTGCCGGTTGCCGCGACAGACCGATACGCTGGATCTGACTGCCGACAGGTTGGGCGTCAAAAGTAACTCTGGACTCCGCCAGCGCCGTACTGATCCCCTGCAGTAACCAGGAAGGCGCAACCACCGCGCCGGCAGCGCTATCCAGGATGACCTTGTCGCCGGGCTGTTGCAGGTCGAGATAGACGAGCGCTGTCGGGCGGTCGGCCACCCAATTGGACAAGAAGTGACGGCTTCCCAGTGGATAACTCTGAAGCGGCTCGCGCTCGGCCCCCAGGAACAGCAGCGTCACCGTCAACGGTGGAGGGTTATCTTTCAGTTGTGCGGCCAGTTCCAGCGCCAGCGCCAGGCCGACCGAGCCGTCGGCTGCGCGTGCGGCGCCGTAGCGGTGGTTCAGCGGCACCGCGATAATCAGATGATCGCGGCGTTCACCGGTGATTGTGGCTTCTATGCTGCGTGAAAACGAGTGCGCGTTGTCGAGACTTGCCAAGGTACGTTCGTTGAAGGAGATGCCCAGCCGTTGGAGCCGATCAATGATCAGCTCGCGCGTTGCCGCTTCACCGGCGCTTGCTTCATGACGAGGGTAGAGCGCCTGGATCTGGTGCCAGGTCTCGACCAGATCGGTTGGCTGACCAGAGTGACGCGGCTCGAGGGGCTGTGCGAAGACTATGTTACTTGATATGATAATCAGGATTGCTGCGGTCAGCAGTTTCATGCGTGGCTCAGGATAGGGAAAAGGCTTCGTATTAGTCAATATGACACCGCAGAAGGAGGTTCCGGTGGATATTCTTCCCGAAATTGAGAAACGGGTAAGCGTACGCGCGTACACCGACCAACCTCTCGAGAAGCAGCAGATAGACCGGATTCTCGAAGCCGCCCGTCTGGCACCGTCTGCCAAGAATCGGCAGGCGTGGCGCTTCATCGTGGTACGCAATCCTGATCTGCGGGCACGCTTGCAGGTCGCCTGTTTCAATCAGGAACACGTCGGGCAGGCGCCGGTTATCATTGCACTGTGCACAACCAACGTGGACTACAAAATGCCCAACGGGCAGTTATCCTATCCGGTTGATCTGGGAATTGCGGCATCGTTCATGATGCTGCAGGCTACCCACGAAGGCCTCGCAAGCTGCGCGGTTACCACGTTTGACGAGACCGAGGTCCGGGTGCTGTTGAGCGTGCCGTATTCGATGCGCGTGGTGATGCTGTTGACCGTCGGGTACCCCAACGAACGGCTCGAGCGTGCACAAAGATTCCCGCTCAGCCGGATGGTTTCGTATGACCACTGGTAAGTGCCGCTGAGTTCCTATTGCATCGCCGAGTAATCAAATGAAAGCGACTGTTCCTCGCGGTAGCGCAGCTCGCCGAGTTCGATCAGTGTGTTCAGCAGAGTGGGGTACGCTACACCAGCGGCCTCGCACATGCGCGGGAACATGCTGATCTGCGTGAACCCGGGTATCGTGTTGATCTCGTTGAGGTAGATGCTCCGCTCGGGATCGGAAATCAGGAAGTCCACCCGTGACATGCCTTCTACGCCGATCGCCTGGTGCGCAGCCGTGGCGATGCGCCGGATCTCGGCCGACTCGTGGTCGCTGAGCCGTGCCGGTATCTGGAGGACAGCACCGTCGGGGTCGCGGTACTTTGCGTCGTAGTCGTAGAAGCGGTGAGAAGGGATGATCTCACCGGGGGCGTAGGCGGTCAGCGATGCGTTCCCCACAACCGAGCACTCGATTTCCTGACCGGATATGGCCGGTTCCAGCAGCAGCTTGTTATCGAACTTCAGCGCAAGCCTGATTGCGTCGCCAAACTGCTGCTGATCTTCTACGCACGATACTCCTACCGAGGAACCTGCGCGAGCCGGCTTGACAAACAGCGGATAGCCTAATCGATCCAGAGCCTGCAGGCTCAATGCGGCAAGCGTCGGGTCCGAAAGGTCTGCGAGGGTTGCCCGATGTACGCTGATGTAGGGCGTTACCGGGAGCCCCGCCGACTGCCAGACACGCTTACTGATTTCCTTATCCATACCCACCGCGCTACCGAGCACCCCGGCACCAACGTACGGCAGGTTGGCGATCTCGAGCAGTCCCTGGACGGTGCCGTCTTCGCCAAACGTGCCATGAAGCACCGGGAAGACCAGATCGACCGGCAGGAATGCTCCGTTGACCGATAATCCGGCTGCCGGGTGCACGGCTATCAGTCTGGACTGGTCTCTGACTACCGAAAGCGAGACGTCGGACTGCCGTACCTTCTGGAAGAGATCATCGGGCTGCAGATACCAGCGGCCGCGCTTGTCGATACCGATCAGAAGCGGCCGCAGGCGCTTGAGATCGAGGTAACGAATGACCGAGCGTACCGACTGCAGTGAGACTTCGTGTTCACCCGAGCGTCCGCCGTAGAGCAGCGCAATTGTCAGCATGGTGAGGTTTCCTTGGCGCCCACGGTGTAACCGAGTGACCTGAGCGCTTCTTCGGCCACGCTGCGCTCATCCCAATCGATGGCGCCATCGTGATAGATGATGCTGCCTTCATGGCCCTTGCCCAGCATAACCACGGTGTCTTCGGGGCCGGCCAGTTCCAGCGCGTTTTGAATCGCCTCGCGGCGGTCGGGGATCAGGAGCAGCGATTGGCCCTCGCGCAGGGCAGGGTTCTGTTTCAGTGCACCGTCGGCAATCTGGCGCAGGATCGTAAGCGGATCTTCTCCGCGCGGATCTTCATCTGCAAGCACCATGATATCGCAGTAACGCGCCGCTATGGCACCCTGCAGCGGGCGCTTCTGAACATCGCGTTCACCGGCTGAACCGAATACGGCGATCAGTCTACCTCTTGTGTGCGAGCGAAAGATCGGAAACACCTTTTCGAACGAACCCGGGCTGTGTGCATAATCTACGATAACGCTGAACGGCTGCGTACCGGCAACCGGAGCCATGCGACCAGCCACCGGCTGCAGTGTCCTGATAGCGCTCGCCAGCTCAGCTATCGGCAGCTGAAGCAGCCGTGAAACGCAGAGAACGGCTGCCAGCGCGTTCTCAATGTTGAAGCGCGCCGGGGCGGCAATCCTGACCGCTGTCTTAGTGCCGGCAGCATGATCGGCAAACTCGCAGTCGCTGTACTCGCTGCTGTAGCGGCAGGCAATCGCCTGCAGGTCTACATCAGATCTGTCGATAGCGTAGCGATAGACCGGCCGCGCGGTAGCGCGTTCAAAGCAGTGGTGGTTGGCATCATCGGCATTGACCACGCCGAAACTGTCCCGGTTGTCGCTCAGCGCAGCGAAGAGGTTGGTCTTGTCATCGCGGTAGCGTTCAAAGCTTCCGTGAAATTCCAGGTGTTCGTGCGAGATGTTGGTGAACAGCGCCGCTTCAAAGCGCAGACCCAACAGCCGCGCGGTGCGCCGCGAAAGTCCGTGCGAAGTGGCTTCGATAACCGCGAAGCGGTATCCGGCGTCGCGCATAGAGGCCAGATTGCGCTGTATCTCGGGGCTCTCGGGGGTAGACTGACGCAGACGATTCTTCTCCAGTCCGGCGCCGCTGTCGATGGCCACCGTAGAGAGGAACCCGCAGCGTCTGCCGAGCTGATTCAGCAGCTGATAGGTGAAATACGCTGTGGTACTTTTACCGTCGGTTCCGGTGACTCCGATCAGGGAAAGTGAATCAGCCGGGGTGCGGTAGAACAGCGTTGCCGCCTGCGCCATGGCCACGCGGCTGTTGCTGACTTGGATGCAGACAACCCCTTTGGGGTAGAGCGTCAGCGGCGAAGAATGTATAATTGCGGCGGCGCCGTGCGCTGCGGCTTGCTCCACAAAGCGATGACCGTCGGTGTGGTCTCCCGGCACGGCAACGAAGAGGTCGCCCGGCTGGACGCGGCGCGAATCGTAGCAGATGCCGCTGACAGGCGTGTCGCGGTGGTTGCGAATGCGCTGGTGCTCGACCCCTTCGATAATGCGCGATAACGCAATTTGCGGCATGGCCAGATAGTAACAACACGGAGAGCATTCTGCAAGCGATAGACACACTACCGGCTGAACAACATCCCTATCTGAGCCGCCAGTTGATAGCCTACATCGGCAACAAGCGCGCGTTGCTGCCGTTTCTGCAACGCGTGTTCAGCCGCCTGCATCACGAGCGTGCGGTGCGGACGTTTCTGGACCCGTTTGCCGGCAGCGGCTCGGTTGCGCGGCTGGCCAGGTGGATGGGATTTGCGGTGCACGCAAATGACTGGGAGTATTACGCCTATGTTCTGAATCGGGCGTTTGTGACGGCAGACGCGCAGCAGGCTGACCGGCTCTTTGCCGCAGAGGGCGGACTCGGTGCGGTAATCGGGGAGCTCAACTCGCTGCACGGTGCGCCGACTACGGCCTACATCAGTCGCCACTACGCGCCCAGGTGCAGCCGTTCGGCCGACTATCGCCGCGAACGCCTGTTCTACACTCACGAGAACGCCGAGTTCATCGATCGCGTGCGCTCCGCAATCGAGGATCGCTACCCCGCTGACAGCGGCATCCTGGAACGTGAGCTGCAGCGTGCGCTGCTGATTGCAGCGCTGCTCTACCAGGCGGCTACACACGCGAACACTTCCGGAGTCTTCAAGGCCTACCACAAGGGATTTGGTGGTCACGGCGGCGATGCGCTGCGGCGCATTCTGAACCCGATGCAGCTGCAGCAGCCGCTACTGATCGACCGGGAACAGCGCTGCAGCGCCTCAATGCGAGACGCCGCGGACTGCAGCGGCAGCTATGACCTGGTCTACCTCGACCCGCCCTACAACCAGCACCAGTACGGCAGTAACTACTTTATGCTCAACACAATTGCGCGTTGGGATTGCCCGCCGGTCGATCAGCAGCGCCTGGCAGACGGCTCGTTGCGCGTCAAAGCCGGAATTCGCGCGGACTGGGTGCAGACGCGTTCGGCCTATTGTTCCCGTCGTGGCGCGGCGGCTGAGTTCGAGCGGCTGCTGGACTCGCTGGATACGCCGCGCTTGGTCCTCAGCTACAACGCGCAGGGTATCATCGAATTGCCGCAGCTGATCGAGATCTGCAGCCGCCACGGTCACGTCGAAATAGACGCTACCGACTACGTCCGCTATCGCGGCGGACGGCAGAGCCTGACCCGGCGTAGCGGTAATCACGAGTTTGTGTTGATTGTGCGCCGCCAAAAGCGCAGCGGTAGGCGCACAGACATAGCCGGATTCCTGGCGCGCCGCGGTATCGCCGAGTTGTCCGGCCGGACGTTTGCTCCGGCACGGCTGCGGCAGGTGGCCGGTAGCCGCAGTGCCTGCTTTGATGCCGCCGGCCGGCCGGTTGTGTTGCACTTTGACCCGCTGTACCGCCTCAGCAGCCACGGGCTCTCGGAGCAATTGGACAACTGCGATGGCGCTGCGCTGCAGCAGTTGTTGCAACAGCTGCAGAACGCGGTCTGCGTTGATCACGCCGAAGAGGCTGAGCTCCTGCTGCAGTTACTGGGCCAGACTTCAGAGAGCGATAACGCGCTATGCGGGCGTGACGCACGCGCCGCGGTTGCACACTTGTTGCGCTGTCTGCGTAAGCTGGCGCACAGGAAGTATCGTACACAGTTTGAAGCGTTGTGCGGATGCGCACGAGACCTTGGTCTGCGTCAAGCGGAGCGCTTCAGCGGTCTGGCCGGCGAGATCGACAGTCTGGAAGAGCTGGCGCGCAAGCGGCGCGCCGGATAGTAATTCAAACAAGCCGCCGGCGCGCGGCCGCCGCACGGGGCCGGCAGCGGTGCGCCAAGGGCGGCTCAGACTGGGGCAATCAGTTTCCGGCCTCGTTGTAGAGGTAGCGGAAGTAATCGATATCGGTGGTAAGCGTCTTGCGGAAACGCGGCATTGTGTCGCGGTACGACTGCATGCTGCGGTAAAACTCGAAGAACTCCGGGCTCTGCAGGTAGGCCGCCG
>REDW01000102.1 GCA_007693325.1 Spirochaetaceae bacterium | reverse complement strand
GGATCGAGCCACGGCTCTTCGCCGGTCTGGGCTCTGCTCTGCGCGTGCCGTATCAAGGCAAGTTCAGTCAATCGGCTACACCTCCGTAGCGCTCACCGCTGTCAGTCGTAACCGCGGAACATCGCCTCGCGGGCCTTTTCAAGATTAAACTGCATGAAGTTGCGATAGTGGTCTTTGCACCAGAAGGCAACGTGGAGGCAATTCATGACTTCGCACCAGCGCAGCGCTTCGGGGTCAAAGCCGGCGCGGGCGTTGTAGCCGTCAAGAAAGAACTCGCGTGATTGCCGGCTGTTCATGTAGTTGCGGCGCTCACGCAGTATCCAGGCCAGCTCGTATTCGCGCCAGCCCATTCCAGCTGATTCCCAATCGAGAATAGCGGAGATCTCGCTGCCGTTGACAAGTACGTTAGCATCATTCAGGTCACCGTGCACAAATACGTTGTCCCGGCTTTGCGGCGTATTCTGACGCAACCAGAGAACTACCTCCGTGAAGCGTGGATCGTCGAGTTCCTGTTCGCCGAGAAAGCCATACAGCGAGGTGCGTTTCTGCGGCTGCCACTGCACATCAATAGTGTGCAGCCAGCCAACCAGTTCACCGAGCTGATGCAGCACCTGGTTTGTCATGTGAGGCAGATGATCGTCACTGAGCGGGTTGAGTACATCTCGCAGGATAACCCCCGGCCGCTCTTCGAGTGCCAGGAAGCTGCGTCGGCCGACACCGTGCCATAGTACCCGCGGTACCGGAAAGCTCTGCTGCGACAGCATCACAAGCGCGTCGCGCTCGTTGTCCATGGTGGCGGTGGTACTCTTGCAGACTTTCAGGTAGAAGGTGAAGTTGGAACCGCCGCGGTGGGCGGTACACCGATAGACCGAATTGACTTCCGCAATGCGGTTTCGTTCAGCAGCTACTATTTCGACGTCTTCGGGTATTGCGTATTCGGGAACGCGCATGCTATCTGACTGTGCCTATCGTTGGAAATCCGGTACATCGAGATACTCGAGGATCTCGTCGCAGGTATCAAACATCAACTGCAGCGCATCGCGTACCGTTAGCCCGCGCAGCTCGGTCTCGCGATCGAGGTCAGTGTACGACAGTTCAGATTCTCCATTCTGGCACAGTATTCCGTCGCCGTCGAGATCGTCGATCAACTCACCTGAGAAGCGGTGTACACGACCGAAGAACGTATTTGATTCGATGACTACCGCGTGGCGCATCTCCACCATGCGTTTCAGCATATCCTGCTCGTAGTTCTTGGAGTAGTTACCGTCCTGGATACGCAGCGCTTCATCGCAGTAATTGGCAACGCGACGCGAGAGCTGGCTGAACTGGTGATAGAAACCGTCGCGCTCAACCGAATACTTGACGTCGAGCTTCAATTTGCGTTCGCTGAACAGACCGATGAACTCATCTTCAAAATAACGCAGATAGAGCAATAGCGCCTGGATCTCTTGCACCTGCGTCGCGTGCGTTTTGAGTAGATCGGGGTAGCGCTGCTGCAGTGACGCGAGGATTGGAAACCCCTCGAACTCATCTTCAGCGGCACGCTGCGCGCCGTCTTCGAGGAAGACGTTATCGATCTTGAGCCGCTCCTGCTCGAGCTTGGTCAATTCATCGACAATAGTGCGTTTAGACAGTGAATCATGACTGGCGCGCAGCCGGCCCTGCAGATCGCGGATGCGTTTGGCCACTTTGCGGTAATCTGACTGAAGATCGTCCCGGTAGTCCTGCATCTGACCTCGGCTACTAGTTTTGCTTACGTTACTTCAAGTATAAAAAAAAACCGCCGGATTGCAACAGGCCGCGACCCGCTGGCGTTCAGAAGATTGGTTTCAGGCCGGCATTGTAGAGTTCCGCGGAGGCGCGGAAAAGCGAATACGCGGTCCCGATCAGAACAACGTGGTTCTGTTCGGCCAGTGTTTTCATCTCGTCGGTGATGCGCTTGTTACGCCCGATCAGGACAACGTGTATATCGGACATCATCGCGGTTCGTACCGTTTGCGCATTCGAGAGCCCGGTGATCAGCAACACGTGATCCGCGGTTACCGTCAAGACATCGCTCATCAGATCAGACGAGAAACCGTGTACTACGGCATGGTCCTCGGATATGCGGGTATCCGTGAGCACTGAGCCGTCAACCACCTGCACAACTTCATCAACCGTCATCGGTTCAACCACCTGAGCGCCTTGAATGGGTGTATCCTACACCAGAAACGGAAGGTGCGTACAGAGTCCCGTCGCGCGCAGAAATTCCTGGGTTTTCTGCCGGCTGACGGTTGCACACTGCCGCTATATGGTGTATACAGTCTATGTACAACATTATATATGGGGGTGTTTGGGTGAAAATCACACGACGGTTTACCGATAGCAGCTCCGGGCCGTATACCGGAATAACCTGGGATACCAGGGTTTCCGAAATCAGAAATCCTGACGGCTCGGTCATATTTCGCAGAGAGGGTGTGGTTGTGCCGTCGAGCTGGTCTCAGATTGCAACCGATATACTGGCACAGAAGTACTTCCGCAAATCCGGGGTTCCCTCAAAGAACGGACACGGAGATCAGGAATACGATGCGCGCCAGGTTTTCCACCGGCTGGCACACACCTGGACCATCTGGGGCGAACGCGCCGGCTATTTTGACACCGATGAAGACGCACGCGCATTCTACGACGAGATGTGCTACATGCTGGCGCAGCAGATGGGCGCACCCAACTCGCCACAATGGTTCAATACTGGTCTGCACGCAGCCTACGGTATCGAAGGGCCGGCCCAGGGGCACTACTTTGTTGAGCCGGAAACCGGTGAGGTCAAACCTTCGCAGAGCGCCTACGAGCGGCCGCAGCCGCACGCCTGCTTTATCATGGATGTTACCGATGACCTGGTGAATGAAGGCGGTATTATGGATCTGGTGACGCGCGAAGCGCGGCTGTTCAAGTACGGCTCCGGTACCGGATCCAACTTTTCGCGCATTCGCGGTGAGACCGAGCCGCTGTCCGGTGGTGGTGTTTCATCGGGGCTGCTGTCATTTCTGAAGATCGCCGACCGCTCCGCTGCTGCGATCAAGAGCGGCGGGACAACGCGCCGTGCCGCCAAGATGGTAACGCTCGATGCAGACCATCCCGACATTGAGCGCTACGTTGAATGGAAGGCCGCTGAAGAGTACAAGGTAGCCAGCATGGTAGCCGGAAGCCGCATAATCGCGCGCAAGATGCGTGCCGTGCTCGAGACAATCAAGCAACACGGCGGGGAGCTTCAGTCGGCCTGCGATCCCGATGTCAACCGCAACCTTCATCAGGCGGTTCTCGCGGCTATGGACGCCGAGATCCCGACCTCGTTCATTCACCAGGTGCTGCAGCGCGCACGCGAGGGTGATCTTGAACCCCTGCTGGTTGAATTCACCACTGAGTGGGATTCTGAAGCCTATAACACGGTAAGCGGGCAGTCTTCCAACAACTCGGTGCGCGTGGCCAACGAGTTCATGCAGGCGGTGCTCGACGACGCAGACTGGAATCTGATTGCGCGTACCGACGGTTCGGTGCGCAAGACTATCAGAGCGCGCGACCTGTGGCGCAATATGGCGCGCACCTCGTGGCAGTGTGCCGACCCCGGGCTGCAGTTTCACTCCACCATCAATGAGTGGCATACCTGCCCCGAAGACGGAGACATCCGCGCGTCTAATCCGTGCAGCGAGTACATGTTTCTCGACGATACCGCGTGCAACCTGGCGTCTCTCAACCTGCTGACGTTCTACGACGCAGACAAGAGTGAGTTTGATATAGAAGCGTACCTGCACGCTATTCGCTTGTGGACGGTTGTACTCGAAATCAGCGTTGTCATGGCGCAGTTTCCCAGCCGCGAAGTAGCGCGCAGGAGCTACGATTACCGTACCCTTGGTCTGGGGTACGCCAATCTCGGTACCCTGCTGATGGTGATGGGCTTGCCCTACGATGGCGACGAAGGCCGTGCTACCGCTGCAGCGTTGAGTGCGATCCTCAGCGGCGAATCCTACGCCACCTCGGCCGAGATGGCAGCAGACACCGGTCCATTCCCGCGTTACGAGGCCAACAGGCAGCATATGCTGCGCGTGATTCGCAATCACCGGCGCGCCGCGTACAATGCACCGGCTGAAGAGTACCAGGGGCTGACCATTGTTCCGCGGGGTATCGATGAGAAGCTCTGTCCAGCTGATCTGCTGCAGGCCGCGCGCGATTCGTGGGACCGTGCACTGGAGCTCGGCGAGCGGCACGGTTACCGCAACGCCCAGGCCACCGCAATAGCGCCTACAGGAACCATCGGGCTGGTCATGGATTGTGACACAACCGGAGTGGAACCGGACTTTGCCCTGGTGAAGTTCAAGAAGCTCGCCGGCGGCGGATACTTCAAGATCATCAACCAATCGATTCCTCCGGCACTGAAGAAGCTGGGATACTCAAGCAAGCAGGTTCAGGAGATCATCGATTACTGTCTCGGTCACGCAACGCTTGATAACGCACCCGGGGTTAACCGTGAACGTCTGGCCGCCGGGGGCTTCAGCGAGAAGACTCTGGACGCTATTGAAGACTCGCTCAAGAACGCCTTCAACCTCGCGGGAGTAATCAACCACTACGTGCTCGGTGACGAGGTCATGCAGCAGGAACTCGGCATACCAGAGGCCACCTACGCGCTGCCGGGTTTTGACCTGTTAACGCATCTCGGGTTCACCCAACAGGATATAGATGCCGCCGAGATCTACGCCTGTGGAGCAATGACGGTGGAGGGCTGCCCGCATCTCAAGCCGGAGCACCTGCCGGTCTTTGATACCGCCAGTCCGTCGGGCCGCCTGGGAACACGTTCGATCAGCTGGCGTGGACACGTGGAGATGATGGCCGCGGTGCAGCCGTTTGTATCGGGCGCTATCTCCAAGACAATCAACATGCCCAACGCCGTCACCATCGGCGAGGTGGAAGAGGCCCACATGCTGTCGTGGCGCCTGATGCTGAAGTCAATAGCGCTCTACCGCGATGGCTCGAAACTGAGCCAGCCTCTGAGCAGTCTGGGCGCCGGCGCCGACAGGATCGCCGAGAAGCTGCTGGAACTGAACGCCGAGGCACCGGCTGCTGCACAGCCGGCCGCCGATGCACCCCATGCCCAGAGGCGTGCTCAACGGCGGGTGCTGCCGGGGCGACGCGTAGGCTACACGCAGAAAGCCAAGATCGGCAACCACAGCCTGTTCATCAGAACCGGGCAGTACGCCGACGGAACCCTGGGTGAGATTTTTCTGGACATGCACAAAGAGGGGGCGGCGTTCCGTTCGCTGGTCAACAGCTTTGCAATTGCGGTCTCGCTTGGTCTGCAGTACGGTGTTCCGCTCGAGGAATATGTCGACGCCTTTACCTTTACCCGCTTCGAACCCAACGGTATCGTCAGTGGACACCAGAACATCAAAATGGCAACGTCGGTACTCGACCTGGTTTTCCGCGACCTCGCCCTGTCCTATCTCAATCGTACCGATCTGGTGCAGGTCAAGCCGGATGACCTGATTGCCACCTCTACTCTGGACGGCAACTCAACGCCCGAGCCCGAGTCTGCCGCGCACAGTGCCGCAACGGGGACATCCGCTGAACCAGCGAAATCAGACCGTGAGACCTCAAGCGGCAACGAGCCAACGCACGATAGCGCTGAAGCGCGCCCGCAGACGCCGGCAACGCAGCATGGGGCGGCATCAAAACCTCAGGCGGAACGACGCAGCCCGGTAGCGGTGGCAGATGCCGGCAAGCAGCGCAAGCTGGCGCGGCTGAAAGGCTACGAGGGCGATCCGTGTACTGCGTGCGGTCACTTCACGCTGCTGCGCAACGGGACGTGCATGAAATGCGACACCTGCGGCTCTACAACCGGCTGTTCGTAATTGCGCTTGTGGTTCTGGCGGCAGGCTGCCGTAGCCTGCCGCTGCCCGAGACCGAGCCGGCTGTTGAGCCGGATCGACCGACGGTAGCTGCGGAGGTGTTGCGCTGGCGTGACGGAGCGCGCTCGGCGGCTTCGCTTACTTTTGATGACAGTACGCTGGACCACTATCTGCTGGCGGCACCGGAACTGGACAGTCGCGGACTGCGCGGCACGTTCTACGCGATTACCGGGGTGTTGGACGAAGGAATCTGGCATGACGGCGACATCCAGCGTCTGCAGTTCAGCTGGAGCCAGGCACGCGAGATGGCGGCGCGCGGACACGAAATCGGCAGTCATTCCCATAACCATCCAGATCTCACCACGCTCGACTTACGCGCCACAGACCGGCAACTGCGGCAGTCGATGCAGCGGCTGCGGCACGAGATTCCGCAGCAACGCGGCCTGACCTTTGCCTGGCCCTACTGGCGCAGCAACAGCGTGGGCCGCGCACTGGCAACTCACTACTACATTGCCGCGCGCGCCGGACAGGCAACAACAGCGCGCTACATCGAGGCCGGTGTGCCGGGTGCCCGGCCGGCAGATCTGCAGCGCGTCAACGCGCTTGCTGTCCGCCCGGTGGAGGCGTCGCAGTCCTGGATCGAGGCTGCAGAACGGGTGCTCGATAGCGAAGGCTGGGCGGTACTGTCTCTGCACGGGGTAGACGACGGGCGGATTCCGCGTGCGGCGGTTGGCTGGCAGCCGTTATCGATAGAGACCTACCGCGGGTTGCTGGATTATCTTGTTGGCCAGGACTTCTGGATCGCCCCGTTTGCAGATGTGGTCAAGTACATCGAACGCCGCGATTCAACGCAACTGACCGTGCGGCAGCTGGATGAGTCGAGCGTCTCGATCGACATTTTGTGCGAACTAGACCCATCGGTCTACGATATTCCGCTGAGTCTGAAACTTGAACTGCCTCGGTCATGGCGAGAAGTGCAGATCAGCGCCGATGGCGTTGCACTGCCGTGGCGCAGCGCCTCGCCTGCGGTTCAGCTGGAGCTGCCGCTTGAAGCGCAGCGCCTTACCATTTGGGCTATCGCAGACTAGCGGCGGCCGTCTTCTATCTGACGCAAGCGCCGTACGCGGTCTTGAATCGGCGGGTGCGTGCTGAACATACGCGCCATGCCCTGACGCGACAGCGGGTTTACGATGAACATGTGCGACGCCGCTTCATTGATCTGCATTGGGCGCCCTTGTGCGTATTGTTCCATCTTCAGCAGCGCGCTGGCCAGCCCGCTGGGATCTCCGGCGATGCGCGCGGCGCCTGCGTCAGCTATGTACTCGCGCGAACGCGATATGGCCATCTTGATCAGCATGGCCGCCAAGGGGGCAAAGATGATCGCCAGCAACTGGATCAGGATCGCCGCGCTGCCGCCGCTGTTGCGTGAACCACGCATACCGCCGAAGATCATGCGGTACTGGCCCATGCGCGCCAGGAAGGCCAGCGCACCGGCCATCACGGTAGCGATCGTACTGATCAGGGTATCACGGTTCTTGATATGCGCCAGCTCGTGGGCTATCACCCCTTCGAGTTCGGAAGGTTCCAGAACGCGCATGATGCCTTCGGTTACCGCAACCGCCGCGTGGCGCGGGTTGCGTCCGGTGGCAAATGCGTTGGGTTGCTGCGAAGGTGTGACGTAGATCCTGGGTGTGGGCAGTCCGGCTTGCTGACTGAGTCTCTCAACCATATCGAAGAGTTGCGGCTGCTGTTGCCGGCTGACCTCGCGTGACCGCGTCATCTTGATGGCAATCGAATCGCTGAACCAGTAGCTGATCAGGTTCAGAACCAGCGCAAAACCAAAAGCCATAATCAGGCCCTGTTGGCCGGCAATTGCACCGCCGAGCACGATCAGCAGCACGGTGAGCAGGGTCATCAGAAAGAATGTCTTGACGTGGTTCATCGAGTCCACCTTTGTCTTTTGACGTTTGTTGAAAGTATACTACCGCAGCGCTCGCGGGGCAAATTGCGTTTGAGCTAGCCAACCCGCATCTGGCTGATCATCTGCGCCAGCTCCTCGCGGTCGGCACCATGCAGCCGCCGGTAGGTTCCGCTGAATGTCGCGGCGAGCTCCTGCATCGCTCGGCTGCCGCGCCGCGACCCGGTAGTATCGATGAACAACGGGTGCACGCCGATGCGCTTACTCATCGCGGCAACCGACTCGATAGTCTGGTGCTCTTTGTCGGGCGAGACGTTACCCTCGCCGTCGGAAAAGACCAGCACCTCGATCGGTTCTCCCGGTTCCCGCATGCGCTGGGTTTCCACCAGGCGCAGCGCGAGGTAAAGCCCCGAGGCCAGCGGGGTTGCGCCGCCGAGAGAAAGATTATCAATGGCGTAGCGTGCACGCGCGATTGCCGAGGTTGGTTCGAGCGCCACTTTGGCTTCGATATCGCCAAAGGTGATCAACGCAACGCGGTCTTTGCGTCGCTCGGCTGATGCCAATAGTGACAGAAGCGCGATCCGTGCCACGTGCAGCTGGTTTTGCTCGGCCATGGAATCCGAGGTGTCGAGCACAAAAACAACCGTGTGGCGGTCACGTCTGCGGCGTATCTTCTGCCTCAGGTGTGAGCGATCCATCAGCGAACGGGCTGCGCCGACAGCGCGGTCCAGCGCGGCGGCGCGCAGCGTGGCGTCAACAGCCAGATCACTGACTGCGCCGTCGCGGCCCGCCGGGCGTGCAAAGACGTAGCGCCCGCGTTTGCCGGTGGTGCGACGCGCCCTGCCGCGTCTGCGCCGCAGGCGCAGTATGATTCCGGCAACCGCAGCCTCTACCGAGCGTCTTACTTCGGGGGTGTCGTCATCGGCGAGCTTTTTTTTTTGAGTATCGGCAGCAGAATGCTCCCAGCGGCGGCGCCTCCAGGGATCTGCATCGCTTCCAGGGCTTGTTCGTCCAGCTCATCGGGATCGGTCCTGGCCGGTTCTTCTGACAACGTGCGATCAGTCGACGCCTTCTGCAACGCTCCGTCGCTCTGCAGGCGCTTGAGCAGTGCATCTATCTCGGCGTCGGCTTCCTCGGGTGAACGCAGCAGCCGTCCGTCAAATCGGTGCGGCAGCACAAAACGTGCTGCCTCGAACACCAGCTCACGCTCGATGCTGTCGCGCTCGAGTAGCGCGGCAAAGGCACGAGCGGCCTTGACCAGCGCCAGGTCTGCCCGGTGTCCGGCTGCTCCGGCCTCCGCGCTGATAGTCACCGCAGTGTGAAGCAGATCGTCGCTCAACTCGAGCGCGGTTAACCGCTCGCGCGCGGCGTCTACCAGTCGGCTGAGACGCTGATCCTCCTGCCGCCATTCGGCGGCAAACCGTTGAGGTTGGGCTTCAAATGCGTTACGGCGGCGAATTACCTCGATGCGATCTCCAGGCTCTGACAGGCCGCGTACGGTGACACATAGTCCAAAACGGTCGAGGAACTGCGGGCGCAATTCGCCCTCCTCCGGGTTCATGGTCCCCACCAGTATGAAGCGCGCCGGGTGGCGCAGCGAAATTCCTTCGCGCTCTACAACGTTTTCACCGGAGGTAGCAGCGTCGAGCAGCAGATCCACCAGATGGTCTTCGAGCAGATTCACCTCATCGACGTAGAGAATGCCGCGGTTTGCCTCGGCCAGCAGACCGGGCTCGAAGCGCCGCACGCCCGCGCTCAGTGCCTGCTCGATGTCCAGGGTGCCAACCACTCGGTCCTCGGTGGCACCCAACGGCAGCTCAACCAGCGGTACCGCGGCGGACACCGCTTGGGGAGCCGGGTTGTCGCGACACTGATCGCAGAGGCCCAGCGGCTGGTCGGGATGGCAGTGGTAGGGACAGTTGGCAACCGTTTGCAGTTGCGGTAGCAGTTCGCGTAAGGCGCGCACCACGGTGGATTTTGCGGTACCTTTCTCGCCGCGGATCAATACGCCGCCGAGCGAAGGATCAACCGCGGCAGCCAGCAGCGCGGTCTTCATGGATTCTTGTCCAACAACGGCACTGAACGGATATCCGGCGTGATTCATGGTCGTCTATGTATAGCGGCAGAGCGGCTACTGTCTGACTACCAGCAGGTTCTGTCTGCGATTGACACGGATATGGGTAACCTCACGGTTGCGCTCGGTAACGGTGAGATTAGTCAGGAAATAAACTTCCGGACTGATCGGCCTGACAGCAAAGAAACTGTTTTCCGAGTTATTCTGCAGAACGAAGAACGTGTCTTCCATCCGCCAGGCGTCAAAGTCGAGGCCCTCGGCCTGCACTGTTCCATCGACCTCGATCTGCAGGCTACCCTCGGCGCTGACCTCGGTTCGACCGGCGCTATAGTCACTCATGGTGTAATTGGCCAGCTGGTCGATCTGGTAGACGGTCCACGAACCAACCATATCGACCTCCTGCGCGGCAAGCATCCCTGCCACAGCGCACAACATCGTTACTATCATCAGCTTTCGCATACTACCTCCGCGCGCACAAGAGCTGTTGCTGCTGCACTCCATATAGACTACTACAAATTCACAGGAAATGCACGTTGCACCGGCACAGCCGCATCGCGCCAATAGTGGTTGTCACGCGGTTTACTCACCGTTACCTTGTGCATAGACAACAACCGCGGCAGTTCACCATCCGGTGTGACGCCGAAATCACTCAAAGGGTGTGCGAATGTGAAATCAGACACAAAGCCCGGGGGGCCGATCCTCTTGTGCGGACTGCTGGCAACTGCGGTGTTGGCAGTTACGCTGGTGATTGTCCAGCAGCAGCGCCGTCAGCAGATTGAAGCGCACTACCTGCAGCTATTCATGGAAACCGGCGCGGTTGCAACCGCTACCGTGGCACGCATTGCAGAGCAGTATCTCGACGCCCCGCAACGCAACCAGATAGAACTGTTCAGCCTCAGCGAGACCGCCAGCGATCTGGCGGGTTCGCGCGGGCTGACCATAACCGGCAGCGGCGCGCAGACGCCGCGCAATCTTGAATACATCTGGGCTTCCAGCGATAGCCGCTACCGGGCGGCCGACGGTTCTCTGCGCTACGATCCCGGCCGCACGCGGATCCTGGACGAGCTTTCAAGCGAGATCGGCCGCATCATTGCTGCGGTCAATCAGGACGCCGCCCTGGAGCTGGCCGAGCTCGGCCCGCAGATCGAGGAGGTCACGCGTTCTATCGTCCGTCTGTTGACCCGGGATCGGGCTGCCGATGAGGCCGAGTTGGCCGAAATGGACGATGTGTTTCGCGTGCTGTATCGGCGCGGCAGACAACAGTTGGCGCAGGTAACCTCGCGTCACGCCGGCGCTCTGCCGGCAGTCGAGGGCGGATCACTTGCCGAACTCGGTGATGATGTGCTCTTCTATCATCCGGTTGCGGTGTTTGACCGCGGCAACGGTGAGTGGTACGCGGGTATGATACGTTTCAGGCGTAGCGCACAGCCGCTTTACGATCAACAGCTGCACCAACAGCGCCTGCAGGCGCGGCTGACGCTGCGGACTGCGGCGATAGGACTCGTGGCGCTGTGGGCAGCGCTGGCGCTGGTGTGGGCATTGGTGCAGCACAAACCATTGGAGGTGATCCGTTGCAGGAAGAAACCGTAGTTCAGGCAACACAGCCCGGGTGTCCGTTGGTATTGCACAATACCTTCACCCGCCGTAAAGAGATCTTCCGGTCGCGCGAGTCCGGGGTGGTCAAGCTTTTCACCTGTGGCCCTTCGGTCTATCGCCGGCCGCACCTGGGAAACTACCGTACCTTTCTCTACGAGGACGTCCTGCAGCGTTATCTCGAGTATCGCGGTTACCGCGTACGGCGCGTCATTGTGGTAACCGACGTTGAGGACAAGGCCATCGAGGAAGCGGTCCGCCTCGGATTTTCGGTCAAGGAACTGACCGACAGGAACGTTGAGCTGTTTCGAAAGGAGTGCCAACGGCTCGGCATTGGATTGCCCGATGTGATGCCGCGCGCCTCTACCAGCGTTGACGTAGCAGTAGATCTGATTCAGCAGCTTATCGACCGCGGCGTGGCCTACCGCCACGGTTCGGACGTCTTCTACGATCCACTCAAGTATCCCGGCTTTGGCCAGATCTTTGGTCTCGATATGAGCGACTGGCCGGAGGAGCGGCGCCGATTTGCTCAGGATACCTACGAGGGTAACCGCTGGAACCGTGGTGATTTCATTCTGTGGCACGGCTACCAGGAAGGTGACGCGGTGGGATGGGACACTCCGCTGGGCACAGGGCGTCCGTCGTGGAACGTGCAGGATCCGGCAATGTGCGTGCAGCAGGTGGGTTACGAGATCGACATTCACTGCGGTGGCATCGACAACCTCTATCGGCATCACGACTACAACCGCGCCGTGATCGAAGGCATCACCGGGGGTGAGTTCTGTCACTACTGGCTGCACGGGGAGCATGTGATAGTCGAGGGCAGCAAGATGTCCAAGTCCAAGGGCAACGTGCTCTACCTGGAACACATGGCCGAACGCGGCATTACGCCGCGCGAGGTTCGCTTCCTGCTGATCTGCGGTCACTACCGCGATAAGCTGAACATTACCGACGAACTGATCGATGAACGCGTAGCGCTGATCCGCGCGCTGCGCGCGGACGTCGATGGACTGCTGGGCAAACAGCAGCCGGCCGAAGAACTGGACCCGGCTGCCGAGGCAATCATCCAGGAGCTGCCGTTACTGTTCGAAACCGCGATGAACAACGATCTGCACGTTGCCGATGCGGTCTACGCGTTGCGTAAGGCGCTGCAGCAACTGCGGCAGTTCAGCGGTGGCCGGCCGCTGCCGGCGGCGGCGGCAACCCGCGTGCGTGCTGTGCTGAGTGCGATCGACAGTGTGCTCGGGGTAATCTTCGCGCGCTGATCCGCACGGTTCAGTGGTGGAAGTCTTCGCGCGTGGGGATATCGTGTTTGGTGATCGAACAGAGGATCTGGTCGGTCAACGGGGTGATGGAAGAAATGCGGTTGGCCTGCTTCTCTACGGTCTTTTCGAACAGGTTACGCACAAAGCGCCCGTTGCCGAAACCCTTATCGCGCTTCTTGTAGAACAGCGACATAATTGCCAGCAGTTCGCGGCGCGCCGGAGCGGTCAGATTGAACGACGCGTTGGAGGCGAAGATATCAAAGATCCGCAGCAGTTCTTCGGGCGTGTAGTGATCGAAATAGAAGTAGCGGCTGAAGCGGCTCTGAAGACCGGGGTTTGAATGGATGAAGTCGTTCATCTCGTCGGGGTAACCGGCAACGATTACCACCAGGCGATCGCGGTAATCCTCCATACGCTTGAGCAGCGTATCGATAGCCTCCTGACCAAAGTCCTTCCCCGCCCCGCGTGGTGACAGGCTGTAGGCCTCGTCGATAAACAGAACGCCGTCGAGTGCTTCGGTGACAACCTCGTCTACCTGAATTGCGGTCTGCCCGACGTAGCCGGCTACCAGTCCGGCACGGTCGGTCTCGACCATGTGGCCCTTCTGCAGCAGCCCGAGGCACTTGTAGACACGCCCGAGGTAACGCGCGATGGTGGTCTTGCCGGTGCCCGGCGGACCATAGAAGACCGCGTGCTTGGAGAACGGGGTCACGGGCAGACCGCGACGCTCGCGTTCACTGTGAACCTTGATCACGTTGACAAAGGTAGCGATCTGCTGTTTGACCTTGACCATGCCGATCAGGCCGTTGATGCTCTCCATGACTTCTTCGAGCGTCTCTTCCTGCTCCTGCTCGGCGATGCGCACCGTCTTGCGCGCCTCTTTCTTCTCTTCAGAAGCAGAAACCTGTTCCTGATCGCCGTAGATCAGCTTGCGGATCTGCTGCAGCTTCTGCGGCCCCTCTTTGTTGACCGTACCGTCGGCCTTGATGACGCACTGGGCGTAGGTGAAAAACGCGGCGGCCATCTTGTCGAAGTGCGAGCTGTCCTGACGCCGGTCATAGAGATGCAGGTACTGCAGCGATTTCAGCGAAGAGGCGGTCACGCTGCGCATTTTCTGGATCTCGTTGTAGAAGATGTGCCAGTAGGCCAGAATCTCGCGTCGGTGGTGCAGCGGCAGCGAGTCGTAGCGAAAAACATCCAGCACCAGCTCGCGGTCCGGGATCAGGCGCTGGCGCAGGTACATGAACACCATTGCGATGAACAGCTTGGCCTCGTCGGGTGGATCGTCCTTACCAACGCAGGCAAAGGTGAGGTAGAACAGATCGTCAATCATCTGCTGCAAAAAGGCCGGTTCGTTGTTGAACTGCTTGTACTGGTTGACCGCCCGGATAATCTTGCGCGCTTCATTGTGTAGAAAATTGAGATTTGCCAGGCGCTCTTCATCCGAGCGCGGTCGGTTGGCCTCTTCGGCGGCAATCGAGGCATCCTCGAGTACCAGGTCATCGCCCACACGCGCCTTGAGATGATCCAAGAAGGTGCGAGTCAGCGTGCTGGGTTTGGTAGAGGTCAGTACGCTTGTTCCGGCGCTGTGCTGCAGCGAGATCTTGATTGAACTGTTACTCTTCTTGGCCTCTACCAGCAGAAGGTCGTCAAACTCGATAGTCTCGGCGGCGGTAGAAGACTTTCCGTTGAGCAGAAACATGACCCTCTTGGTGGTGATGCACAGAATTCCCGGTGCTCCCGAGCCCGATGCCGCAATTCTGTTGCCACGGTAGAAGCCTTCGAGCACATCATCGACTTCTTCATCGTCTTCGAGCACCCGGTCGAATGTGTTGAGGATGTTCTTCTTGAATGAAACGTGCAGCCAGTTCGCAATGCGCCCCAGCTGAGATTCAAGCTCTTGTCGCACAGCCGGTTCCCCTCCAACGCGGCGTCGGTCGAATGCCCCTGATTATAGCGCTATTGCCCGGCTTTTGCATCACTACCGATGCGCATCAACCGCAACAGGTCGCGGCACGCCTGCTGCGCGGACAGGTAGGCCGGCGTGTTGGGCATGCCAATCACTACGCCAAGCCCGCTGTGCAGCGTTTCATGGGCATAGCGCGTCAGAAGTTTGAGATATACCTGGGCGTTGGCTGTGCCGTCCTGATTGCTCAACAGCAGCGCTTCAGCTTCGAGCGCACGGGCCAGGCGGCCGATCTGCCGCGTCACAACCGGGAACAGTGCGCGAATCAGCGCCAGAAATCGCGCATGGTACGCGCCGTCGTGGTCGATCAAGTGTGAGATCTGCGCATTGCGGTTGCGCGTGATGCGGCCGTCTTCTGCCCTGGAACGCGGCACTACCGCATTGAATCGCTGCCTGACGCTTCGAGCGCGCTGCAGGTTGATCATTGCGGTGTAGAACAGCAGAACACCGGACGCCGAGCGTACTTCAGGCGCCAACGCACCGATATCGCTACCGCCGAGAGCCTGCAGTAACGTACGCAGGCGCGCTTCCAGCCTGCGGCTCGGGTCCTGGCCCATAACGCCGCCGGAGCGGTTGGCGCCCTCCGCAACCGATTCCAGGTAGCGTTGGCTTTCGCACAGCGCCCGCAGTACCGCGCGGCGCAACCGCGATTTGGCAGCCGACGCTACCCAGCGGTAGAGCGCATAACGCAGCTGTCTACGTGCGGCCGGGTCCTCGCCGATTGAATCGCGTTGGAGCCGTAACGCCATCAGGCGCTCGGCTACCTCGGCAACCGAACGTGAACTTGGACTCAACGCATATTCACGCAGCATGGCACGCCGAATCCGCATGCGGCTGATCGAGGAAGCCGCCACTTCCGGCGGTATCGGCGGCAACAGCGCGTCCTGCATCATATCGAGCAGGCCGTGGATGCGGTAGGCCAGCGTGGTCTCCGGCGAGTAGCGGTGCTGCAGCAGATCGAGCGCCGCGTCACTGGGGACGTAGGCAACGTCCCTGATTCTCTGCGCCTGCTCTACCGCGAGCTGCAGCTCTTCGGGAACGTAGCGGTTGTACTGTGCAATGACCTGCGCTGCGGGCAGACCTTCGTAGGCGTCGGCCGCGAATCGATTGTGCCACAACAGCAGGTTGAGGTTGGGTGCTATCTCGAGTGCCGCCTTGAGATAGCCGCCCGCGGAAACCTGCGATGTCGGCTCTGGCTGGACTACCACCAGCAGCGTATGAACGTAGGGCAAGAACGCGAGATTTTCCGAATGGCTGATACCGGCAGGCATATCGAAGACCACCAGCTCGTAGCGCGTATCGATCTGCTCGGCGTAGCGATCGAACAGCGCCTGACGCAGCTGATCGCTCTCGCCGCGGACCAGTTTCTGACGCGGAAACAACAGATCAAAATTGGGAAACAGCTGCAGCGTATAGCTGTCAACCGAATCGTGTGAACTGTTGATCTGTTGTGGGATTGCATTCAATGTGTTCTGATCAATATCGAGAATCACAGCGATATTGGACAGCGGGTCGAGGTCTACCAGAGCGACCCGGATACCGCTGCGCGCACATAACAACGCCAGATTGAGGGCGGTAGTCGACTTCCCGACTCCACCCTTGCCCGACCCGACGGCAACACTCTTGCGTGTAAGCGACGCCTGCGAAGTCGGCCGCTGTTGAACACCCTGCATCGTCACCAGTATAGCGAAATGCAGGCTCCTCGCAATAGTATTTCATCAATCGCATGCCTCAGCGCTATATTATAATCAGGAAGAAGCAACAGGAGGAATTGTGATATGGCACACAGAAGGTTGCGCACCACTTTGTGGGTGTTGCTGGGTGCGGTATCTATGCTATTTGCCGGTTACGCCGTTGGACGGACGCACGACCGGATGCAGGCCGCAGCCGGTAGCTTTGAGACGCAGCGCATCGAGTTTCAGCGCCATGATGCAACCCAGCAGCTGGCGGTCTCCGGCTCGCAGTCGGTTGAACGCGCGCCGGCCGCCGAGCCGCGTCAGGCCCCGGGGGCGGCGGTAGAAACAGCCCCGGCAGATGCGCCGTTTTCGTTTCGCGGGGTAGCCCAGGAGGTGCTGCCGGTTGTAGTGGAGGTCAACACCGTTGAGGTTATCCGGCAGACCGTACCGCGGTTTCCCTCTCCGTGGGACTTCTTCGGTCCGCGGCAGCCGCAGCAACCCGAGGAACGCGAGTTCCGCCGACCGGGACTGGGTTCCGGCGTGATCGTACGCCGAGACGGCAGTACGGTCTACGTGCTGACCAACAACCACGTGGTTGGCGATGCGCGCGAAATCGGTCTGAAACTCTACGATGGGCGCGAGTACGAGGCCGAAATAGTGGGAAAGGACTCCCGTACTGATCTGGCTCTGGTGCGTTTTGAGACCCGCGACGAGGTTCCCATCGCGCGCCTGGGTGACTCCGATTCGCTCTACGTTGGTGATTGGGTGCTGGCGGTTGGGAATCCGCTCGGTTTCGAGTCTACTGTGACCGCCGGGATTGTCAGCGCGCTCGGACGCCGGCCGCAGCCGGGCTCTCCGATCGCAGGCTTCACCGACTACATACAGACCGACGCTTCGATCAATCCGGGGAACTCCGGCGGAGCGCTGGCAGACGTACACGGCAATATCGTGGGCATAAACACCTGGATTGCCTCGCGCAGCGGCGGCAGCGTTGGCCTGGGGTTTGCCATACCGATCAATAACGCCCGTCGCGCCATTGATGATTTCATCGAACAGGGCCGCATCGTCTACGGCTGGCTCGGGGTCTCTATTCAGGATGTACGTCCGCAGAGCATGCCGGGATTGGCCGCGGACCTGGGTATTGAGGCGCAGGACGGAGCCCTGGTGATCAACGTGCACCGCGATTCTCCGGCGGCGCGCGGGGGCATCAGACCGGGAGACTTTGTTACGCGCATAGACAACCGGCCGGTCAGCGATTCCACCGAGATGACGCGTATTGTAGGCAACATCGCCCCGGGACGCCGTGCTGACTTTGCCATCATCCGCGCCGGGCGCCAGCAGACACTCAGTGTCACGCTCGACCGCCGCGGAACCGAGGATGAGGTAGCCGCGCCGTCGGGTATGTGGCCGGGTATGGCGATTGTCCCATTGACCGAATCGATGCGCGAGGCGCGTGAGATCGATGAAGCAATCGAGGGTGTACTGGTTGCCTCGGTCCTGCAGGACGGCCCTGCGGCAATTTCCGGCATACGCAACGGGGACGTGGTAACGCAGGTCAACGGTACTCTGGTGCACAGTGCGCGCGATTTCTATAGGGCGCTGGCCGCTGCATCGGGAGAGATTCTCTTTCGGGTGAATCGCAGCGGCGTGAGGATTGTCGTTGGGATGGACGCGTTGTAAGATAACAGCAAAGGCCAACGGAGGGTTCTGATCTATGGCGGTGAAATATCAAGACTACTATGCAACTTTGGGCGTAGACCGTTCGGCAGGCCAGGAGCAGATCCAGTCCGCCTACCGCAAACTGGCGCGTAAGTATCACCCCGACGTTAACAAGGATCCGGAGGCTGAGCGGAAGTTCAAGGAGGCTACTGAGGCCTACGAGGTGCTCAAGGACCCGGAAAAACGGCGCCGTTACGATGCTCTCGGCTCCAACTGGCAGGCCGGTGAGGACTTCCGGCCGCCACCCGGCTGGGAGGGCTTCGGTGGAAGGCAGGGCAGCGCCGGCACAGGACGTGATCAGTCATTCCGGTTCACCGGTTTCGATGGGCAGGAGTCGTTTGAGTTCTTCTCCGGCGGTTTCAGCGATTTCTTTGAGTCGCTCTTCGGTGGACTGGGTGGCGGAGGCGGTTTCAGTGGCTTCAGTGGTTTTGGTACCGAGGACGAAATAGGCGGCCGGCCCGGCGGCAGGGAGCCGCACGTCGGCTTCGGCGCACCGCCGCGCGTCGACCATCACGAAGCAGAGATCACAATGCCGCTGGAGGAAGCGTACCGCGGCGGCAAACGCAGCCTGGCGTTGACTATCGATGAACCCGGCCCCGGCGGCGTAATGCAACGCAAGCAGAAAAACTTTGAGGTGACAATCCCGCCGGGTATTCAGGATGGAAAGCGGCTGCGCCTCGGCGGCCAGGGCGGCCGAGGAGCCGGAGGGCCGGCCGGGGATCTCTTCCTGAAGATCAAGATTGCGCCGCATCCTGTTTTCCGCGTCAACGGAGCCGACCTCGAAGCTGATCTACCGGTGGCTCCCTGGGAGGCCGCACTGGGTGCAAAGGTGGAAGCGCCGCTGGTTGACGGAACAGCAACGGTCACGGTTGCTGCGGGCAGTCAGAGCGGCAAGAAGCTGAGACTCAAGGGCAAAGGCCTGCGTCGTGAAGGTAACGAGCGCGGTGATCTCTACCTGGTGATTACTATTGTGACACCGGGACAGTTGAAACCAGAGGAGCGCGAACTGTGGCAGAAGCTTGCAGAGACCTCGACGTTCAATCCACGCAAGAGCAAGAAATAGAGGTTGCATGAACAGCGGGGAACTTGCGGGTACGGTTGCGCTGATTACCGGTTCCAGCCGTGGAATCGGCCGTCAGACGGCGCTGTTGTTTGCAGAACGCGGGGCAACAGTGGTCCTGAACGGGCGCAACGAAGCCAAGCTGGCTGAGACCGCCGAGCTGCTGCGTTCGCGCGGCTATAGCGCTACCTCCGTGACCGCAGACGTCACCAACGCCGACCAGTGTCGCGCCATGATCACGCGTGTGATTGCACAGCACGGCAGGCTCGATATCCTGGTCAATAACGCCGGGATCTCGATGCGCGGCGCTTTCGCACAGCTTGATCCGGGCGTTATAGAATCAGTGAGCCGCACCAACCTGCTCGGCGCTGCACTGCCGGCACGGTTTGCCGTTGAGGCAATCATTGAGGCGCGTGGCAGCATCGTGTTTGTCTCGAGCCTCGCCGGTGTGCGTGGTTTTGCCGGAGTTTCGATCTACTCGGCGGCCAAAATGGCGCTGACGGGTCTGGCTGAAGCGCTGCACGCCGAGTTGGCCCCCTCGGGGGTACACGTGGGGGTTGTCTTCGTGGCGTTCACCGAGAATGACCCCGACAAGACGGTCATGGGTGTAGATGGCGCCCCGGTGAGAGTCTCGCGCAAGGCATCAACCACGCAACGCCAGGTGGCCGAAGAGATTCTGCGTACGATTGTGCGCAGGCGGCGCAAGAGCTACATGACGGCGGCCGGGAAGTACCTTGTATTCATGCAGCGCCATTTCCCCCGGATTACCGACGCGGTCATTCTGCGCTCGCGCGGCCGGATTCACGGCACTTTCCTCTTGTGAAGTTTTGCGCAATAATATGGCTACATGAAGAACAGAGCGCGGACAATCGGTTTTGCGGGACAATCTCTCGAACTCGGCAGCGACAGGACCCTGCTGTGGCGCGAGAAAGAGCTGCTGGTAGCCGCTGATCTGCATCTGGGGCGAACACTGACAGGTGAGGCGGCCGGTAAAACAGACGCGCTTGCAGCCGACTCTGCTGCACTGCAGCGACTGGCACGGGTTGTGCGCGAAAGCAATGCAAGAAAGCTGCTTATCCTGGGTGATTTTGTGCACGGCAGAGAAGCGGTTGTAGCTTCACTCATCCGTGTGGTTGTCGAATGGCGTAAGACCGTGAACGCCGAAGTGCTCCTTGTGCGTGGAAGCTACGATCATCTGCCGGCGCCGATACTGAACCGCTGGGATGTCGAGCCGGTGGGAGATACGCTGCTGGTTGAGCCGCTTCGTTTCCGCTACAAACCAGCAGCAGATCGGCCGCAGCCGCAGATCTGCGGCCATCTGCATCCGTGCGCACGTCTGAGTAAAACCGCTGATTCAATGAGGCTCCCCTGTTTTGTGGTTGAACCGGCGCTGCTGTTGATGCCGTCATTTGGGGTTCTCCCCGATGGTTACGAGATCTCAGAGAAAGATAATCGCGTGTTCTACGTAATTTCCGATGGCGAGGTACGACCGATATAGGCCTTGACTACTATACAACTGTATAGTAATAATCATCCGGAAGTATCCCGGATGATTTCGCACGGTGTAGTTCGCGCACGCAGACTCATCTCTGATCAGGCAGCCCAGGCGGGCGTGCCGAACTGGTGCCTCGCCGAACTGAGCGGACGGTTATGTGAATTGCTGTCGCTGTCAGCCGCTACTGAATCTTCGGCGCTTCTGACCGCCGCTACACATCTGATTGCCGAGGCCCAGCGCTGTGCCGAACCGGTTGCCTGGATCTGCGCTGCTTCAGCGCTGTTTTTCCCGCCCGATCTGGAGTCCAACGGTGTAGACCTGCAGGCGCTCACTATCTTACGCGTTGCCGATGCGCAAGCCGCAGCTCAGGCAGCCGATCAACTGCTGCGCAGCGGCTGTTTCGGTCTGCTGGTGATCGATCTCTCAGCCGTTGAGACAAAGATTGGCGATGCAGTATTGGCCCGGCTGAAAGGACTGGTGCGAACTCACCAGGCAACGGTTCTGTTTCTATGCAGCGCGGCAGAGTCCGATAGGTCAGCCCTGGGATCGATGGTTTCGTTTCGAGCCTGCGCCCGCAGCCGCGTGATATCCGCAGGGCGGTTTGCGCTTGAGATAGAAGTTACCAGAGACAAGCGGCGCGGTACGCCGTGGCGCTGGACGGAGACGTGCAATGGTCCGCCCGGCATGTCTTAGTATCGTTCAGTTTCCATTGCAGATCCTGCTCAATGCCAATCCCGAATGGTCTTCGAACGCGGTTGCCGTTGTCAGCGAGGACAAGCCGCTCGGTCTCATCCTGGAGACCAACCGTGTTGCGCGCGAGGCCGGGGTTCAGCGGGGTATGCGTTACTCGGTGGCGCTGACGGTCTGCCCAGCCCTGCAGGCGGATGTGGTCGGCAGTGATGCTGTTCAGCAGCAGATCGATGAGTGTATCACCTTGTTGTACCGCTACACGCCGCACGTAGAGGAGTGTTCGTTTGATCCGGGTACTTTCTGGCTGGATGCTCGTGGGCTCGAATCTCTCTACCGCTCGGTGGAGCAGTGGGTCGGCGCGCTGCGTAGCGCGATGGAGGGCATCGGATACTTCTGCCGCATCTGCGTTGGATTCAGCCGTTTCGGCAGCTACGCCGGGGCAAAATCTGCTACGCGGCTGTTTCGCAGTTCAGCACAGGAGCGCCGTTGGGCGCAATCGGCGGCGGTTAGCCTTTTGCCGTTTACGCCTAAAGTGCAACAGCGGCTGGCCCAGCTCGGTATTGCAACCGTTGCGGAGTTCTGCGCGCTGCCGCGTGAGGGTATCCGCAGCCGTTTTGGCGCTGAAGCTGATACTGTCTATCGATTTGCCGTGGAAGATGACATCGTTCCGCTGCAAGGCAGCGCGCCGCTTTCTGAACTGACCAGCACAACCCGACCTGCTGCGCCCATCAGGGATCGAACGCTGCTGCTGGCGGAGATCGAATCGCTGCTGCTGGATGTTCTGTCACAGACGGTTGCCGCGGGGCTCTATCTGCAGCAGCTGTGTATCGAGCTGACCTTCGAAGACCAGACCCTGCAGCGTGAGGTTCTGCGTCCGGCAGCAGCCAGCCGTGATGCTGCGGTCTGGCTGCGGCTGTTACGGCTGCGAATTGAGGAGCTGTCCGCTTCTTCGGGAGTATCGCGTCTCGCTTTGAACGCTGAAGCCGCGGCAGCCCCGGCATCGCAAAATGAGCTGTTCAGCGCAGCTGTCAAGCGCGACCCGGCAGCTGCAGCCGGAGCATTTGCGCGTCTGCGCGCTCGCTTCGGAAACGGTGTGGTGTGCCGGGTGGTGTTGCAGCAGGAGCATCGGCCGGATCGGCAGTTTGCGCTCTTACCGCTCGATCGGCTGCAACTGCCGGCTGTTCGCGCTGAGGTCAACCAGCAACGGCTGCAGCTTGTGCGGCGCATCTACGATAACGCCTCCGAACTGCCTTGCAGAGACCGCCTGCGACCTGCTGCCGGTCCGTTCATCGTGGCCGGCAGGTGGTGGGAGCAGGAATCCGAACGCCATTACTACTACGCCTACCACGGTAAACGCATTGTGTGGCTTTACTATGACAGCGAAACCGATCTCTGGATGCTGCAGGGCACCGTGGAGTGAACCGTGGCCTACGTTCCGCTGTGGTGCAAGAGTAATTTCTCCTTTCTGGCCGCGGCCAGCCACCCCGAAGAACTTGTAAGGCAGGCCGCTGCACTACGTATGCCGGCAATTGCGCTGTGCGACCAAAATGGCCTGTACGGGGTGGTACGCGCGCACATCGAGGCCAAAAAACACGATATCCAGCTGATTATCGGTGCAGAAATCAGCGAAGAAACCGGTAGCAGAATCATCCTGCTGGTGCAGAACCGCAGCGGCTATCGGCATCTGTGCCGTCTCATCAGTACCGGCCGGATGCGTAACCCCAAGGGACAATTCAGCGTAACAGCTGCCGAAATAGCCGCTCACGCCGAGGGCCTGATAGCCGTGTGGGCCGGCGGGTTCAGCGCCGCTGCGGAGCAAACCGTTCTCCTGCTGCAGCGAGCCTTCGGTCCACGGCTCCACGCTGCGATAGCGCGGCATCGCTGCGACACTGAGCTGCACAGCGAGCGGTTGATCCGGCGGCGAGCCCGGCAGTACAACATTGCAACAGTTGCCGCAACCGAAGTGCTCTACCACAGCCGAGAGCGCAAACCGCTCTACGATGTGCTGCGCTGTATCGATATGGGCATTCGCATCCAAGAAGCGGGTACTCGGTTGCCGCCCAACGCCGAGCACACGCTCTGCAGCGCGGCAGAAATCGAAACAAGATTCCAGAATTACTCTGATGATGTGCAGAGAAGCGTACAAATTGCTGCCCAATGTAATTTCTCGCTGGATGAGCTGCGCTACCGCTACCCGTCTGAGCGCGTGCCGAGCGGCTACAGCACCGGCGGCTGGCTGCGCGCGCGCACGCTTGATGGCGCCCGCGCGCGCTACGGCGGCGCGCTCCCCGCCGAGGTGGCTCATCAGCTCGAAAAGGAGCTGGCGCTAATCGAAGAGCTCGACTACTGTGGATATTTTCTCACCATGTATGAAATAGTTAATTTTTGTCGTCGCAATGCCATTCTGTGTCAGGGGCGCGGTTCGGCTGCCAACTCGGCGGTCTGCTACTGTCTGGGTATCACGGCTATCGACCCGGTGCGGATGGGGTTGCTGTTCGAGCGCTTCATTTCGCGCGAGCGGGCCGAGCCCCCCGATATCGACCTCGATATCGAGCACAACCGGCGCGAAGAGGTTATCCAGCACGTCTATCAAAACTACGGCCGCGAGCGTGCGGCGATGGTAGCCAACGTGGTACGCTACCGGCCGCGGTCGGCACTGCGCGAAGTTGGCAAAGTGCTGGGCTTGTCGATGAGCGATGTAGACACAATTGCGCGACTGCTGTCTTACCACAGCAGCGACCTGGCAGGTGCACTGCTACAGGCCGGAATGGATCCGCAGGCGCCGTTGCATTCACGGCTGATAGAACTGACACAGCAGATCATCGATACCCCGCGTCATCTGTCGATTCATCCGGGAGGCTTCCTGTTGGGCAGCGAGCCGGTGATCGATCTGGTACCGGTAGAGAATGCAACGATGCGGCAGCGCACTGTTATTCAATGGGACAAATACGATGTTGAAGCGCTGGGTCTGTTCAAGGTTGATCTGCTTGGGCTGGGCGCGTTGACACATCTGGATTACTGTTTTTCGCTGCTCAGGCAACACTACGGCAGCGACCTGTCTATGGAGCGGATTCCGGCTTCAGACAACGCGGTATTCGAGATGCTGGCGCGTGGCGATACCATTGGCGTATTCCAGATAGAGAGCCGTGCACAGATGGCGATGTTGCCACGGTTGCGCCCGCGTTGCTTTTACGACCTGGTGATCGAGATCAGCATCGTTCGTCCGGGACCGATCAGCGGCGGTATGGTGCATCCCTACCTGCGCCGGCGTAACGGCGAGGAGGAAGTCACCTACCCCCACCCGGATCTGGTTGCGGTGCTCAAGAAGACGCTGGGTGTGCCGCTGTTCCAGGAGCAGGTTATGAGACTGGCGATGATAGCCGCTGACTATACCCCCGGCGAGGCCGATCAGCTGCGCCGGGACATGGCCGCGTGGCGGAGAAGCGGCGCAATCGAGAAACACGGTGAGACTATTATCGAGCGCATGAGCGTAAAAGGTATCGAACGCCGCTTTGCACAGGCGGTGTTCGAGCAGATTCGCGGCTTTGGCGAGTACGGATTTCCCGAGAGTCACGCCGCCAGTTTTGCGCTGATTGCGTGGTCTAGCGCATGGATGCGCTGCCACTATCCGGCGGTCTTTGCCTGCGCGTTATTGAACGCCTGGCCAATGGGATTCTATTCACCGGCTACCATTGTTGAGGATGCCAGACGACGCGGCGTTACGGTTTTGCCGGTAGATGTTCTGCAGAGTCAATGGGAGTGCACGCTTGTGGGGCCGGAGTGTGCAATCCGGATGGGTCTACGCTACGTCAAAGGAATGTCGCAGCGCGCGTGGCAGTGTATCAGGGTGGCGCGAGAGGACCGCGTAGCTACGCTGGAGCAGTTCCTTCGGGTAAGCGCGCTCGATGAGAAGATCCTGGCTTCACTGGCTCAGAGCGGCGCACTCGAGACATTCGGAGTTTCACGCCGTGCCGCCTTATGGCAGATAATCGGTAAGCGCACAGCAGAATCCGTACCAGAACAGCTCGCTGAAACCGAGGCCGCAGAGCAGCCGCAGTTTCGTCCGCTGGAGGAGGCAGAGCTGATCAGATGGAATTACGATACTGCGCGCCACAGCACCGATGGTCACCCGATGGCTGCCTACCGGCAGGCGCTGCAACAACAGGCGCTGCCTTCGGCGGCTGACCTGCAACGCTGCGCTGCAGGCAGTGCAGTATCATTTACGGGGCTGGTGATCTGCCGCCAGCGTCCGAGTACCGCCGGTGGAACGCTGTTCCTGACGCTGGAAGATGAAACCGGATTTGTAAATGTGATTGTATGGAAGCACTATTTTCAGCAGAACCGTGCGCTGCTGCTGACGCAGTCGATGCTGGGGGTCAGCGGAACGCTGCAGAGCGAGCAGGGGGTAACGCACCTGATTCTCCGCTCCTGCTGGGTCCCCACACTGCCTGGCCGCGCGCCGCACGTTGCCAGCCGCGATTTTCACTGATCAGTTGGGTACCGCATTCTGTTGCGGCGCGAGATCGGGCGTGGCGGGTTCACTCTGAGTGGAGAGGTACTGCAGCTCGGGAATCAGCACTTCGCGAATGTAGCCGCGCGGATCATCCGGCCAGGCACGCACGCGCTGCAGCAGCGCAATAGTTGCGGGAAGATCTCGGTCGGCGGCGTAGAAAAGGTCGTAGAGCAGCCCGATTTCACCGCTGTAGGTGGTATAGAGATCCAGCAATGCGTTGTTTATCGGCATGCGTCCGAAATTACGAAACGTCTCGGTTTCAAAGTGTTCATCGTAGTTAAGCGAAAAATCGTAGCGGAAGTCTTCTATAATGCGTTCTTTCTCGATCAGCATTTCGCCGCGCTCTTTCTGCGAACCGTAGAGTCGATCGAGATCCATGCGTAACCCGGCAATCATCTCGCGGAAGCGCTGGCGGTCTTCGCGCGCGGCCAGGGCGGTGCGGTACTCGCTGGAATCCTCGCCGTAGCGTGCGCGCAGGTAGAGTAACGCTCCCTGGTGTTCAACGAAGACCGCCAGTTCCTCATTGAACTGCACCTGATTGCGCAGCCAGATGGTGGAATGGGTCTGCTCGTGAAAAATCAACGATGCCAGGCGGTAGGTCGTGTAGTTGCTCATGAACGAGTACAACGGATCACCGGCAACGCCGAGCAGGCTGAAGGCGTGTACCCGGCGTACCATCACGTCCCAGCCAGCCTGCCGCAGGCGCTCGGCCTCGCGCTGCGCCTGCTGCGCTGAGAAGAAACCGCGATACGGCGCTCGACCAAACAGCGGATAGTCCCAGTAATAGCGTCTGAAAGAATACCGTCCGGCCGCTGAAACCACCGTCACCAGGTAATCCTTGTCGGTGCGCACGTAGCGTGAGAAGTTACTGTCTGCCGCCAGTCCGAGCTGCTGCTGTGCAAAAGCCCGTATGCTGGCAGTGGAATCGAAAAGCGCTGCGGTAGGCTCATCCAGATGCGGCTGGAAGCGCACACGCTCCACCGGCTCGGCGCGCAATAGCAGACTGAGAAGATACGCGCCTTCGCGTACCAGATAGACGCCGTCCCAAACCGTCATGAACAGGATCGGAACAATCAACGCCAGAAGAAAACCGGTGGTGTGGACACCACGCATAATCACTCTCCAATCTGCGAGTCGATGCGCTGCATACGGTAGTTGTCGTCCGTCAGCCGGAAAACCGGCTGGATGCCCGCTGTGGCATAGACGCGTCTGTCTTCGGTAACAAAGACAGCCTCAACTTCCGGTGTCTGCGCAAAGATCTGCAAACCTTCTTCCAGTCCTAGAACATAGCCCGCGGTGGAGAAAACATCCGCCAGCATTGCATCTTCGGCTATCGCGGTCACGCTGGTGAGGTTGTTACGGGCAGGACGGCCGGTCGATATATCGAAAAGGTGGTGATAACGTTCGCCGTCTTCAATGAAAAAGCGCTCGTAGGCGCCCGAAGTCACCACGGCGTTGTTGCTGGAATCGAGAATGCCGATAATGCTGCCGCGGCCGGATTCGGGGTTCTGCAGGCCAATGCGCCACAGATCGCCGTCCCTGCGCATGCCAACGGTGTAGATGTCGCCGCCGAAATCGAGCACGGCGTGCTCCACGCCCGACTCACTCAGCAGCCGGGCGGCTTCCTCTACCGCGTAGCCCTTGGCGATACCGCCGACATCGAGAGCCATACCCGGCTGCGGCAGGTAGACGGTGCGCCGATCGTGGTCGAGCTCAATCCTGCGGTAGTCGATCAACGGCAGCACTGCGGCTATCTCTTCCTCGCTGGGCACATTCTCGCGCGGCGTTCCAATACCCCACAAATTTACCAATGGTCCCACACTGATGTCAAACGCTCCGCCGGTGGCTTCGCTGTAGCGAATACCGGCTTCGATGACCCTGAAGGTATCCGCCGAGACCGCTACCGGTTCACCGCCGGCCGACCGATTGATCCTGAGTATCTCTGTGTCATCGTAGTTGGCCTGATTGCTACTCATCAGCGCTTCGATCTGCGCTACGCGATCAAAGACTCTATCAAAGATGCCGCTGGGTACACGGCGGTCATGGATCGTGATGGTCGAGGTTGTTCCCAGAATCAAGCGGCTCTCGCGCTGCGGTGAGTCTGAACCACACGCGCCGAACAGCACTGCTATGGCAATAGCTGCGCCAAGGGAAGGCAGCAGTCGGTATTTTGAGAAAAGCTTCATACTTTGCTATATCACAACAACGCGCTTGATTGCAATTCACCCGCGAGCCGCGCTATAGTGCCCAACGATGAACATGCTTCAGGCAATTCTCCTTGGGGTTCTGCAGGGTGTCAGTGAGTTTATCCCCATTTCCAGCTCGGGTCATCTTGTGGTGGCACGGCATCTGATGGGTCTGGGTGAAATCCCTGTTCTGTTCGATGTGATTCTGCATATCGCTACCCTGATCGTCATCGTGATTGTGTTCCGCGAGCGCATAACCCGAATTGTGATCTCGCTGCTGCGCTGGGTTACGCGCCGCGCCGACCAGAGTGACGCAACCGACCTGCGCCTGGCGCTGCTGGTAGCCATTGCAACGCTATTGACCGCGGCTATCGGCTTGGGCATTGCCGAGCTCAACCTGGCACGCTTTCCGAAGCTGGTTTCGGGCTTGTTTATTGTCACCGGTGGAATCCTGGTCATCTCGCGTTACTTGGACGGCCATCTGACCTACGATCAGCTGGGAACGCGTCACGCGCTTATCACCGGTGTTGCACAGGGTCTGGCTGTGTTGCCCGGGATCTCCCGCTCGGGCATCACCATTACCGCGGCGCTGGCATCCGGAATCGACCGCTCACGTGCCGGTGAGTTCTCGTTTCTGATTTCGGTGCCGGCTGTGCTCGGAGCGCTGGTGCTGACTCTGCGCGATCTGGGAGAACTCCGTGGCGTGGTTGGCATCCCCGAGCTTGCCGCCGGTTTTGTGGCGTCGCTGGTGGTGGGGGCCGTATCGCTGTTGCTGCTGTTGCAATTGATCCGCGGCGGCAAACTGTATCTTTTCGCCTTCTATCTGGTTCCGCTCGGCATCGCGGGGTTGGTTTTCTTTTGAAGCTGCAGCCGTTTGGATTCTCGTTGCTATGCTCGATGCTGATGGCAGCGGCTTCCTGCGTTGTGGTGCCGGCTCCGTCACAGCAGACCGTTATGCTCGGCGGCTCGGTCACCGATAGCGACCTCTACCGCCTGTTTCAGATGTGCCGCGCGGCGTGGCGCCAGCGCGATGAGTTCCTCGAAACCGGCTGGCAGCTGGAATACCGCCTGGATGAAGCAACCAACACCCTGGTGCTGCTGATTGAACAGGACAGCACCTTGTATGTCATATTTCGCGGTAGCCAGGTGCGCCGCAGCGATCTCGATCGCAGCTACAACACCATGATAGCGCGCCGCCGGCCCGGATTTGGCGGCCTTCCGCGCGATGTTCGAACTCATATCGGCTTTACTACCAAGTATCTCGGGATTCGCCAAACGGTGCTGCGGGAGGTTCAACGCTCATCAGCGTCACGCATCGTTACCGTGGGTCACAGTGCCGGTGGAGCGCTGGCTCTGCTGGCATTTGTTGATCTGCTGGACGTTGAGCCGCAACGGCTCTCGCATACGGTCAGTTTTGGGGCTCCGCGCGTGTTCAATCGCGCCGGTGTCAGCTTTCTGCAGCCGCAGCAGCATCGCATTGTGCGCGTGGTCAACGGAGCGGATATCGTTCCCCGGCTGCCGTGGAGACTGTTCGGCTACCGCCACGTCGGCCGGCAAGTCGATATCGACGCGAACGGCGGTGTACGAATCGCTTCACAATTTGACCACGATCCCGGCTACGAGCATTCGCTGCGTCAGCGCGCGCGTGCCGCAGGTGCGGATCAAGAGTTCTTTTCGGCTTTCGGTCACTGAACCTGAGAGAGCGCACCCGGCGCCTGCAACGGGCCGGGCTCCTCTGCTCTTGATGTTAGTGGCCGTCCTCGCCATTGTGCGGATGACCGTGATCGATCTCTTCTGAGGTGGCCTCGCGTACGTCGGCAATCGCAACCTCAAAGTGCAGTGTCTGACCGGCAAGCGGATGATTGGCATCGAGGGTAACCTCGTCGTCCCCTACTCCCTTGATAGTCAGCACCTGTACCGATCCATCGGAGGTTTGCGCCTGCACCTGAGATCCTACTTCAATAATCGACGGGTCCTGAAAACGGTCTTTACCCACCGAGAAGACCAGGTCTTCGTTGTACTCGCCGTAGCCCTCCTCGGGCGTGACCGACACGGCCAGCTCATCACCGGGGCTCTTGCCTTCGAGTGCCTTCTCAAGGCCGGGAATGATCGACCCCTGGCCGTAGAGAAATGAAAGTGGTTCCCGGTTCTCTGAGGTGTCGAGCACCTCTCCGGCGTCATCCTTGAGAGTATAATCGATACTGACAACTGCTTTTTCTTTGACATTCATAAGAAACTCCCTGATATGCTCGAAAAGAGTCCACGTAGCGGATGTGACAGCAGCCGCGCGCAGACATTTCCCTATAGGGTAACGGTGTTGCCCCAGGAAGGCAAGGCTGCGCGGGTGCAAAGTACGCCCAGCTGGACTCGAACCAGCTACCTACAGCTTAGAAGGCTGTTGCTCTATCCAGATGAGCTATGGGCGCATAGAGTCCTGCAGCCGACGCTGCAGGAGCGGCGCCGCCGAAATCACGGCACGCCTGTTTTCGGCCCGTTCGTGCGGACCGAAGTCGGGATGAGAGGATTCGAACCTCCGGTCTCCTGCTCCCAAAGCAGGCGCCTTAGCCACTAGGCTACATCCCGAAAACCACACAAAAGCGAATTATATCGACGGCGCCCTGGGCGGTCAACCGGGCACAATTCTGATGCGTAACGCCAGAACGCGGTTGTCGCGGTTACCATCCTGGAAGCGGTAGTGAAACAGCTCGTTGTGCTCAACTCCCGCCGGGACGCGTGCCATAACCACCGTGGAAAACGGACGCGGCTGCCCACCAAAGGAGCGCGGGACAGCGGCAAGATCGGCTTCGGTCAGCTCGATCGGAAGCTCCACTCCCGCCGCGGCTTCTGTACTGGTGAGTTCCAGGTCCATCTGGACGTCGCTGTCCGGGGGTGCGGGCCCACGCCACCACTGGTCGGCACCCATGATTCCGCCGAAAAGGTCAAACAGGCTCCAGAGTCCCCACCCGTGACCGGTAGCAAAGCGTTCCAGACCCTGATCTGGTACCCAGTCGGACATCCCGCTGACTCCCTCGGCCTGGCGCAGCTGACGGTCGTGTTCACGCCGGCTGGTGCTGTCGCGCAGCGTATGATAGGCCTGATTCAGGTCGGAGAAGCGTGCATCGTCGCTACCACCGGCATCCGGATGGACCTCTTTGGCACGCCGGCGATACGCACGTTTGATGTCCTGGCTGTCCGCGTCGCGTGGAACTCCAAGTGTCCGGTAATAATCCCGTTCTTCAGCCATAGGCTGCTCCGTTTCCTGTGTATAGGAAAAACCAAGATGCACGGTTTCGTCAAGCGCACAAGCGGCCGGGTCTGACAGTTGGTCCTCACGGTCGCGTTGACAATGGTGGTGCCACGCCGGTAGGCTGCAACGACGTATGCTTGTTCAGCGTCCGCACTATCCGGAGGTACCACCGCAGCTGGCCGAGCTGTTTGCAGCAGAGGGGCTCTCTCTGCTCGGCATTGCCGAGTGCAGCAGCGACGAGCAGGCTGCGGCACGTTATCAGCAATGGATCGACTCCGGCCACGCTGCACAGATGCACTATCTGGTACGCCACGCGCCGCTGAAGTACTCTCCGCAGCAGTTGCTGCAGGGCTGCCGTTCTATTCTGATGGCCGGGATGAACTACTACCGCCGCAGCAGCGCAGCCACGGATCAAGCGCGCGTAGCGCGCTACGCCTGGGGTCGTGATTATCATCTTGTGCTCGGCAAACGGCTGCGGCGTCTGGCTCGGCGGCTCGGTCAGAGTTACGGTAATCAGCAGTTCAGATCCTTCACCGATGCTACCCCGTTGGATGAGCGCTTCTTCGGCGAGCGTGCCGGCGTAGGATTCAGTGGGCGCAATACTTTACTGATCAGCGGTCAGTACGGCAGCTGGTTTCTGCTGGGTGGGATACTTTCAACGCAGCTCTTCCCTGCTACGCCCGCGCCCAAAGGCAGCCACGGTGCCTGCCCGCGCAGTTGCCGCCGATGCATTGATGTCTGCCCTACCGGAGCCTTGCTGGGACCAAACCGGATCGACGCTTCGCGCTGTATCTCCTATCTGACGATCGAACTGCGCGGTTCGATTCCAGTGCAGCTTCGCTCTGCCATCGGGAACTGGTTATTCGGCTGCGATCTATGCCAGGAGGTCTGCCCGCTCAATCTGCGTGCTCAGGTTACCACCGAGCAGGACTTTCTGCACGACCGAGCCGGCGAGTCACCAGATCTGAGCGGGATTCTGGCTATCGAAAACGACCTGCAGTTTGCCGCCCGTTTTGCCGGAACGCCTCTGATGCGCGCACGGCGACAGGGGCTGGTACGTAACGCGTGCGTGGTAGCGGCCAACACTCGCCGGCACGACCTCAAGTCGCTGCTTCAGCGCTGCAGCGCCGACTCGGATGCCGTCATTGCCGAGCACGCGCGGTGGGCACTGGCAGTTCTCGCTGCCGATGAGAATCAGACTGCCTCGGAATGGGTTGGAACTCGTTGTTGAAATGCGGGCGTCGACGAAGCACGTGAATGTCGATCAAGACCTTCACCCGTGACAGATACTCCCGCACCGTCATCCTCAGGGAAGCCACGCCGTTGACATCGCGCGCGCGGTACGCCACCGCCTCGATCTGGAAGTGATCGGCGATGTAGAGCGCGCGCTCGGCGTGAAATGCCTGAGAGATCACCGTGATTTGCGACTGCCCGTAAACCCGCTGCGCACGGAGCATCGAATCGTAGGTGTTGAATCCGGCGTGATCGAGATAGATGGATTCAACCGGAACACCGCGCTTGATCAGTTCTTCGCGCATTGCAGCGGGTTCGTTGTACGAGGCATGGCGATTATCACCGCTTGCCAGAATGTAACGAACCTTACCGGCGTCAAACAGGTCAACGGCGGCGTCTATGCGATGGGAGAAATAGGGGTTCATGCCGCCACCGGGTTGATACCTGGCGGTGCCGAGAAGCAGGCCGACATCGTTGTATGGGACTTCGTTCAGACTGTCGTAGACAAACGCTCTGGCGTGCTGTTCAACCACGGTATTGGCATAGAATACCAGCACTATGAACAGCAGCAGAGAATAGCGCGCTACGTAACTGGCCGCGCGCAGCAGGCGCGCGGCTCTCTCTGGGGCAGTAGTGGCAGGTGGCCGCGAAACAGCTTCCTTATTACGTTCGGCCCCGCAATCTTGAAATGACATCAATGGCTTTGAGCCGCACCTCGCGAATGTAGTTGCCGGAGGCTACCTCTAGCAGTGCGTCGATCACAGCCGGATCCGAGATGCCGCCGCTGGCGACGGCCATTCTTTCGATAGCCAACAGCGATGCAAACGCCAGATTGTTATCCGGCGCAGGCTGTATAGTCTGGCGGCTCAAGACGCGTGCAACGTGGTTGGTAACCTCGTTCTCATCGTTGATCCCGATGAGGCCGAGCGCGTAAACCGCCTCTGACAGCACCATCGGCTCGGGATCATCGCGCAGGATAGTCAGCAGTACCTGTTTGGACCGCTCACCGCCGATTTCACCGAGGAGCCCTGCGGCTTCACGGCGGATGTCGGGGTAGTTGTTCATGACCCGACTGCCACCGGTTGTGACTCGGCGACCGGTGCCTTCGGTTGCCAGTGATTCAAGAACGATGAACAGTGAGGGGTTGTCTTCAGTCAGGGCGCCCGACTGGATCATCGAACGAATGCTCTGCAGCGCCAGCAGTTTCATCTCCCGGTTCTCGGACAACGCCTGGCTTCTGATGATCTGCAGTTCGACGTCCTGGCTGAGATAGAGTTCCTCGATTGTGTATTGGCGGCGTTCCTCAGCGGGTTCTGCCTGCTGAGCAAATACCGCCGGGCTCAGCATTAAAGCAACTGTAATAACTATAAGAAATCGCTTCATCGGACGCTCCTCGCTCGAGACTACTGTTCAGAGTATAGCCTAAAAGACGTCAACTTTCCAGTTCCCATCTACATTTCGCAGGTGGTAGAGTATGACCGGTCGACCGCGTACAACCATAATCGCTTCCACCTGGTCGTTACTGAGAAAGCGCAGATCATCGAGCCGCGCGTCAGCGCGACTGGGACCAACTACCCATTCAAAGTAATCGCGCAGGCTCTGCAGCTCGATTTCGTTGCGCTGCAGAATCGGCATGCGCGAGATTTCGCGCAGTGTCTGGGGGTCGGAGTATGTGCGGCGATATTCCGGGGTAAGATAGTCGAGCCAGCGCTGATAGTCACGGCGCGCGATGACGCTGTTGAGCTCGCTGATTGTCTGTTCTACCTCGCTGAAGGTGCGTTCAAAAACTTCCTCGCTTACCTCGAACTCCTGCGGCTCTACCGCCTCTTCCTCAGGTGGAGTAGCCGGATCCGCAGGTTCGGCGGGCGCGGGCTCTGCAGGCGCCTCCGGCTCCGGGTCAGCGGGCGCCACCGGCTCTTCCGGCGGCCGCTCGTGCGGCTGCGGCGCTGCGGCGCAGCCTGCGTTGAAAAGCAGCAATGCAGCAGCCAGCGTGATCAGGATAAAGGGTACTCGCTTCATTCTCCAACTATAGTAACTGCGCAGCAGCAGCCTGTCAAACCGTGGTGAAGCTGACCGTGGTGCAATAGCTTGCACGGCGGGCTGATTGCACGCTACTATGCATTACGATGTCAACTGCGCAGGACGTGCTGAAGATTCTTCAGGGGTGCACCAGGAAAACTCGCGGCTCTGAGGTTGCGTTTTCACAGTTGGTTGCGTTCACCAACAAGTATCTCGAACGCTACGCCGATGAGAACCCTGAACTTGCGGATCTCGAGGAGAACACCGAGAATCTGCTCGCCGCGCGGCTGATCGAGCTGGAGAAGCAGGGACGCCTGGCAATCCGCTACGAGGGCAGCCGTATTGAATCAATCGATTTCCCCGAGTACTACACATCGTTGATTCACGCCCAGTATCGCAAGCTACACGAGCGGCCGTCATTGCCATTCCCGTCCGAAGAGACCTTCGAAATAGTTATCCCCAACTCGCTGATTCAGCCGATCGATGTCAAAACCGACTTCGTTACGTGGCTCGGCAAACAGCCCGGCAGCGGCGTGCGTGTGCTGCGGCTGATGTTTCCAGAGGGATTGAAGACGATCATCGCTACTACCGATTTGTTGCCGCGGGTACTGGTTGAAGCCTCGGTGCATAAGATTCGCGGGTACCTGCGAAGCGAGAAGAACGTCAGCTACATAAAGAGCAAATTGAGCGGCGTGTTTCGCAACCGCGAAATGGTTCTGGCCGAGATGCTCGGCAAGATTCTGACAACTCCCGATGAGGCGGTGCGTTCGGTGCTGCAGCCGTCAGAGTTCAGTTTTCATTTCTGGACAACCCTCTCCAGCGTGCTGATAAAGGATCTGGCGGGTAAGAAAGACAAGATGCAGGAGGATCACGACTACGCCCAGACGGCCTACCTGCTCGGCTACTACAACGTGTACTACAAGGGTATTCTGCAGCGCAAGCGCGAAACCGAAGCCGCGCTGCAGACTCTCGACAATCGTTTACGCAAACCGCCGTATGCCTTCAGCATCACCGACATCTACAACTTCACCGACTCCAAAGGCGTGCTGCTCACCAAGCGTTACAGCACCGACAACATCAACGAATACCTTGCCGAGCAGCTACGAGGAGACGGCCAGAAGCAGCTGGCGCCGCTGGTACGCCTCAAAGGGCCTGGCAACAAAGAGTACTATATTCGTCACGAGTACGTATTGCAGGTCCTCATGGAGGGGCTGTTTCAGGCTTCGCGAGATTTTGCGGATCACTTCATCGGGAGCTGGAGTACCGACATGAAAGCTGACCGGCGCCCTCGGGAGATGACCGATCAGGGTGCCTTTGAGGCCGCCGTTCAGGAGAGAATGGAGCAACGCTATCCGGTTCTGTGTGCCCTGTGCCGGTTTGACCTGATCTACCTCTGCGCCACAGAGCAGAAGATCATGGGTGAGGCCGCTGCCGAAGTCAACCGCATAATTGACCGCGAACAACGCACGATGCGCCCGATGCACGTGGTTTTAAATCTGGATCGCGAGAAGCTGGCGGCCGACGCCAAACTGCTGCTGCCCTTCTGGCAGGCAATTCCGTGGCTTCACGGAATCGTGCGCTTCCTGCAGCGCGCGTTCATGGGAACCAAGACTCCGGGCTATCTGGAGCGCACTAGCAATTCGCGCCGCAAGCGCCGCGGCGTGGGCCGTCGGCGCTCTGCGGCCCGACTGTCGCAGAGCGCCGACGGAGCAGCAGCAACCGAGATGCAGCCGACTACCATGCAGCTTGCAGCTTCCGGCGATGCTGCGGCTACAAGCGCTGCGCGCCCCAAAGCCCGCTCCGTGGACCAGGCAGCTACACGCAACGTTAAGGCTCAGGAGTTCAAGCAGCGCATCGAAGAGTTGCAGCGAGCCTACGTGGGTGAAGGCGGCAATGTTGATGCCAAACTCGAGGAATTGATCGAGCGCTGGAATCCGCTGCTTGACCCGGTTGCCAAGAGTAACCTGGTTGAAGATGTGAACTCGCTGGTACGCGATTTCCTCAGGCGCATGAAAGTCGGTTTTCGTCTGATACCACCGGATCGGGCGCGTATTCAGGGTTTTGCGGAGAAACTTTCGCAGAGTGAAGTCTTCGATCAGATCCGCCGCAAGGACGCGTTGAAGACCTATCTGGAACTCTACATGCTCAAGATTCTCGGAAAGATATCGTGAACTCTCCCACAGTAACACTGATCATCGGCGATCGAGGTGCGGGTAAGACAACACTGTGCGAAAAGCTATATCGGCGTGCCGCGGACCGCGGACTTGACGTGTGCGGGATTATCAGTTACGCGGTCTTTGATGAAGCTGATCGGAAGGTCGGCATCGACGCGTTCACCATTTCTGCCGGCACAACCGTTCCGCTGGCGCGCAAGGACGGAAGTTTGCGCGGCTCTCGCTGGGCATGCTACACCTTCAGTGACGACGCATTCAACGACTGCGTGCGGGCAACCGTGCAGGCGCTGGACGAGGGTACTGATGTGTTGATTCTTGACGAGATCGGCCCGCTGGAACTGGCCGTGCAGAAGGGCTTTCTACCGATACTCAGGTTTCTCGAAAGTTCGCAGTTGCCGCACCAGACCGTAGCTGTTGTCCGTCCGTCACTGCACGAACGGCTGAAGCGCTTCTTTGCGCACTCTCGGTCACGTCCCGATATCCAAACCGTGCAGGTGAGTCCCGACAACCGTGACCGACTGCTCGGCGAAATGTTCAACTCAGACAATCAGTTCCTGTAGCGTCATCTCTCCCATGAAGCTCAGTGAGTCCACGCACGCCTGGAACAGCCGCATGCACATGATCGAGTCATCGAGTCCGCGATGCGCTGTTCCGCGCGGAAGCGCGAGCTCGGCAGCCAGAGCCTGCAAGCCGTAGCTCTTCTGGCGTGGAAAGGCACGCTGCGCCAGCACCTGGGTATCGATGATGATGTTTGTCAGGCTGGGCAATCCGGCGGCATCGAGCGCGGCACGCAGGAACCCTATGTCAAACTGGGCGTTATGCGCAACCAGCACCGTACCCTCGACAAAGTGCATGAACCGCGGCAGCACCTCTTCTACCGGTGGTTTGCCGGCAACCATTGCGTCGGTTATGCCGCTGACCGCGCCGGCGTGTTGCGGAATTGCTACGCCTGGGTCAACCAGCGCGTCGAACGAGTCAAGAATCTTCCCTTCGCGAAACTTGACCGCACCAAACTCCACTATCCGGTCGGTGGCAGGATAGAGCCCCGTGGTCTCAAAATCGAAGGCGGTGAATGTAACTGCGTTGACCGAAAGCGAAAAATCCATAGCTGCCCCTGACGGTACATGCTGGCTGCGGCGCTTTTCAGTCCGCACCTATCGATTCAATCCGGCTGTTTATGAACGCTTCAATCCGTTCCAGCTTGCCGCGGACGAGACGCTGTGCCTCGTCAAGTGAGCTCTCCACCGTAGCCGGTGAGGATGCGTAGAACTTGATCTTGGGCTCGGTGCCGGAGGGACGTGCGCTGATAACCGTATTGTCCTCAAGAAAGAACTGCAGCACGTTTGACCGCGGCAAATCCTCGATTGCTGTTGTGCTGCGGCTTGTAAGGTCGGTTACGGTACCCTGCTGCACGTCGCGGATGCGCAACACGGCAATTTGAGCGATCTGTGCAGGCGGGTTGTCACGCAGCTGTTGCATCAGCGCCTGCATGGTGGCAACTCCGGCTTGACCCGGAAAGTAGCGAGAGATCGTGATCTCCTCGTAGTAACCGAACTGCCGATAGATCTCATGCAGCCGTTCTACTACCGATTTTCCCTGGCGCACATGGTAGAGCGCCATCTCAACAGTCAGCAGCACCGCGGAAAAGGCGTCCTTGTCGCGCACCTCGCTGCCGATCAGGTAGCCGTAGCTCTCCTCGTCACCCATCACAAAGGTTGGCTGACCGGATTCGGACTCCCAGCGGCGGATCAGTTCGGCTATGTGCTTGAAGCCGGTCAGCGTGTCAAACACTTCGGCTCCGTAGTACTCGGCAACCGCACGCTGTAATTCTGTGGTAACGATGGTTTTGACAAACCCGGGCCGCTGCGGCAGAGTCCCGGTCTCTTTCAGCGAGGAAAACAGATAGTCTACCAGCAGTACACCGAGCTGATTACCGGTTAGCAGGCGAAAATCGGTTCCATCGGGTACTGCAATGCCCAGGCGGTCGCCGTCGGGATCGGTGGCCATGACCAGATCTGCGCGCTGCTTGCGGCCGAGTTTGAGAGCCAGCTCCAGTGCCGGCGCTTCTTCAGGATTGGGAAACTCAACCGTTGGAAACTCGCCATCGGGTTCACGTTGTTCGGGCACCGTGATTACCTCTACCCCAACCTCGCGAAGTACGCGTTCTACGATCGGCGCACCGGTACCGTGAAGCGGTGTGTAGACAACCTTGACGTCACCGCCGTGAGCTGCCATCATTTCGGGGCGCACCGACTTGCGTTTTACCATCTCAATGTAGGCGTCGTCCGCTTCGGCATCGAGGTAGACCAGCATATTGCGTTCCAGCGCCTGCTGCTCGCTGATCCGCTTGATGCCATCGCTGACCCTGGCTACCTCATCAATTATGCCTTCATCGTGCGGTGGAATAACCTGTGCCCCGCCGGCCCAGTAGACTTTGTAGCCATTGTACTGCGGCGGATTGTGGCTGGCGGTAACCACTATCCCGATGGTGGCGCTGAGCCGGCGCACAGTGAACGAGAGCTGAGGTGTCGGGCGCAGTCCGCGGAACAGATAGGTCTGAATTCCGTTGGCGGCCAGCACCAGCGCCGACTGCAGTGCAAACTCCGCGGAGTAACGGCGCGAATCATGTGCGATTACAGCGCGCAGTGTTCCGTCCGGCGCTCTTTCACCGTGACGCGTTGCGTATTGCGCCAGACCCTGGCTGGCGCGTTGCACCACAAACGGGTTCATGCGGTTGAAACCGCCACCGATAACGCCGCGCAACCCGCCGGTGCCAAACTCCAGGTCGGTATAGAAACGATCCGATAATTCCTGCTGGTTGTCTGCCTGCAGTAGATCGCGGACCTGAGCACGGAAAACTTCATCCTGCTCGAGTGCAACGTAGCGCTGTGCTCGCTCGATGATTTCCTGCATCTTCATTGCTGTTCTCCTTGTCACGGCTATGCCGGATCAAGCAGTCTCAGAAGCTCCAGAGGCTGTTCGATTACCAGTTGCGCGCCGGCCTGCTCCAGTTCGCTCCGGCTGCGAAAACCCCACGCTACACCTACGGCAAGTGTACCGGCGGCCCGTGCGGTAGCCATGTCAACATCGGAGTCTCCCACAAACGCGGTGCGCTCGGCTGAAGCGCCCATTGCCTGTACCGCCAGCAGGGTGGTCTGCGGATCGGGCTTCTTGGCGTAGTCCGGGTGATCCCCTTTGACAAAAGCAAAGCGGTAATCGCTCAGCAGCTCCTTGACCACCAGCTGAGTCAGCTCATCGGGCTTGTTGGATACGATCGAGAGTTCAACGCCGCGCTGACTCAGTTCCTGCAGCAGCCGCAGCACACCATCGTAGGCTACCGTTCGCGTTGCCGGCTGGGCACGGTACTCGCGCTGAAACTCATCGATGCAGCGCTGGACCAACGATTCCGACTGCTCTTCAGCGGGCAGCGTCTTCTCCACCAGCACCCGCGCTCCCCAACCAACCCGGTAGCGGTATTGCTCGGTTGAAACGCTTTGGTAGCCGAGTGTTGTCAGCGCGCGATTCATTGCGTCGGCAATATCTGGTAAGGTGTCGAGCAAGGTGCCGTCGAGGTCAAATACTACCGCGTTGATTCCCATCGCGTTACGATACCCGCCGGCACAATGAGAGTCAAGGACAGGCGTTTGGCAAGAGATCAGAAACTCCCCCGCGCGGGGCCGCAAGCGTTCGAAAACCACTATTGGCAACTCTTTGGCGCGCGTTGGCCCGAGCTGCGCCGGGCATTGCTGCTGCCCGCGCGTCAGGTTGCTCTGCGTGACGGGCTGCTGCAGCCGTACTACCTCGATGAGGCGTCAGTTGCAGCCGCAGACGCGCTGCCGCTTACGGCCGGAGACCGGATTGTCGATTTCTGCGCTGCTCCCGGTGGCAAGAGCCTGGCGCTGGCTCGGCGCCTGCCGCCGGGTGCTACGCTGATCTGCAACGAGCGCTCCTCGGCGCGTCGTGCGCGGCTGCACCGTGTGCTGGACAGCCACCTGGCGCCGCAGTTGCGCCGGCGCGTCAGCGTCAGCGGCCACGATGCAACCCGCTGGGGGCTGATTCAGCCTTCCTCCTGTCAGCGGATTCTGCTCGACGTTCCCTGTTCGTCCGAACGTCACGTGATCACTGATGCAACGCACCTGGGCCGTTGGTCTGCCTCCAGACCGCGGAGGCTATCGATTCAGGCGTTTGCGCTGCTGGCCTCCGCTATCGATGCGTTGGAAGGCGGTGGTTCGCTGCTCTACGTTACCTGTGCGCTGACTCCGGCAGAGAACGACCAGGTGATTGCCAGGGCGTTGCGCAAGCGCGCCGGGCAGGTTGAATACCAAACGCCTGAACTGCCCTGGGGTGAGTCTACCGAGTACGGCATTCACGTGCTGCCCGATGCGGCAGAGGGCCGCGGCCCGCTCTACGTCTGCCTGCTGCACAAGATTCTGCCTTGACAGACGTGCTGCGCCTGTGGTGTGGTTGCAGCCGTGAGGCTTAACTACCAGGACGAACTCAACCCCGAGCAGTGCCGGGCCGTGGAGACAATCAACGGCCCGGTTTTAATTGTTGCCGGCGCCGGATCGGGCAAGACCCGTGTGATCACGTATCGGATATCCAACATGCTGGCCGCCGGCGTACCGCAGAGCGCTATTCTGGCGCTGACGTTTACCAACAAAGCCGCGCGCGAGATGGCGCTGCGCGTTCGCGAGCTGGTGGGCCGCAAGTTGCCCAGCCTGGTTGTCTCGACATTCCACGCGTTTGGTGTGCGAATTCTGCGCGAACAGATTCACCGGCTGGGATACAGGGATAACTTCAGCATCTACGACACTCACGATCAGATGTCGCTGTTGAGAGAGACCGCGCGTGAGATCAAGTTCTCACTGGACAACGTTGACCTCTACACCACCCTGACTGCGTTTTCCAGAATCAAGAGCGGTTTCACCGACTGGGATGATCAGACTCTGCCGTATCAGACCCTGTACAACGAGTACCTGTCGCACATGCGGCTCTACAACGCGCTGGACTTTGATGACCTGATCCAGCTGCCGATCAGGATTCTGAGCCAATTTCCCGAGGCGGCACAGGAATATCGCCGCCGCTTTCGCTACATCCTGGTTGACGAGTTCCAGGATACGTCGCGCCAGCAGTACCGTTTTCTGCATCTGCTGGGTGCAGAACACCAGAACGTTTGCGTTGTGGGCGATGACGACCAATCGATCTATTCCTGGCGTGGCGCCGACTACCAGAACCTGATGCAGTTTGAGGCCGACTACCCGGGGCTTCAGGAGATCAAGCTCGAGCGCAACTATCGCTCCAGCGATACCATCCTGGCGGCGGCCAATGGGGTGATTGCGCATAACACCAACCGCAAAGGCAAGAATCTATGGACCGGCAGTAACGGAGGCTCGCCGATTGAGCTCTATCACCCCGAGGACGAACGCGCCGAGGCAGGGTTTATCTGCGACCGCATCAAGACTCTGGCTATCAAGGAGAAGCTGAAGTATCACGACATCGGGATTCTGATCCGCACCAACAACCTGGCTCGTGCTCTGGAAGAAGGATTCCTGGCCGAGAAGATCCCCTACCGCATGTCCGGTGGCGAGAGCTTCTTTCAGCGCCGCGAAATCAAGGACCTGATCTCCTACATGAGATTGTGCGCAAACCCTGACGACGATATCAGCCTGCTTCGTGTCATGAATACGCCACGGCGCGGCGTAGGCCGCAAGACGCTTGAGGTGCTGCAGGAGCTGGCGCGTGTGCAGAGCATCCCGCTGTTTTCGGCAATGCACGCCGCCGCCGCTGCCGAAGATTCGCCGCTGTCGCAGCGTGTGCGCTCGGATCTCGCGGAGTTCATCAAGCTGATCGATGGGTACCGTACCAGGCTGCTGTCGGGCAGGCGCATGGCCGAAACGCTCACGGCGCTGATTGCCGAGATCGACTACTGGGCGCACCTGGTGAGCGAACATCAGCGCAACGATAAGGTAGCCAAGTGGAGGTTTCGTAACATCGAGCTGTTCATCGACATGGTTCGAGCCTATGAAACAGACCCCGACAATCTCGACCGCGGCCTGTTCCAGTTTCTCAATCGGATCACATTGCAGCTGCGCGACGACATCGAGCAGGACGACGACACAGGCAAAGTCAACCTGATGACGATTCACGCCGCCAAGGGCCTCGAGCACGAGGTGGTGTTTGTGGCCGGGGTTGAGGATGGAATCATTCCACACGCGCGCGCGATCGAGGAGAACGAGGCTAACATCGAAGAGGAGCGCCGCCTGTTCTACGTGGCAATCACGCGCGCCAGGCGCAAGCTCTATCTCACCTCGTGCAAGCGGCGCAAGGTTATGCGCGAGGTCATCGAGTGTGCGCCTTCACCGTTTCTGGAGGAGATCCCGGCCGAGCTGGTACAGTTGTCAGAAATAGACGTAACGGTTGAACAGAGCGAGGCCGCCGACTACTTCGCACTGATGAAGGCCAAGTTTGCGCGTTCGGCTACCTGAGCTCAACCTGAGGCAGGCCGTTTGCGCAGCAGTCGCCGTCTCGGGGTCAGTTTGCGCACGCTGTCGGATATGGTGAGGCAACGGTCGCCTACGTGCTCGAGGTGCGACACGATATCGATGAAGGCAAGCTCTGCCTTGATATCGGCTTCTTCATTGCTGCGCAGCACTTCGCTGACGCGCCGCTTGAGCTTGTCGCGCACCTCGTCAATGGTATCCTCCATGCGATTGGCCACGTTCCAGTTCGGAGTGTCAATATTGCCGGCCAGGTAATCGCTGTTGTACTTCAGAAAGTCCAGAATCTGTGAGGTAAAGTCGAAAAGCTCATCGTGGCTCTGCTGGTGGAAGCGGTAATTCTTGCGGTAGCTGAGTTCGAGCAGGCGCATCGTCTTGTAGCAATCGTCACTGATCAGCGAAATCTGCTGCGCGGTGCGTTGCTGTTGCTGTATTCTTTCGGCCTGCGTGCGGCTACACGGCAGTTGCACGCTGCTGGTCAGCGCAGCCGATATCTCCTCTTCGAGCTGCTTTATCGAGAAGCGCAACCCTACCACCCGCTCGGTCTGCTCCGCGGCCGAATCACCGAGCTGAGAGGTATTGATGACGATCATCAGCATCTCGTAGGCCAGCTCTGCCATTCTGGCCAGTCCCGACCGTAAGCGTATCAGGTTGGCGTCGAGCGCCTCGGGATAGGTTGGCGGAAGCAGTGCCAGCGAGTAGCTGTTGTTCTCTCCGTGCGCAGACGCTGCCTCGCAGGGAACCAGACGCTCAGAAACGGTGAGTATGACGCATTTGGACGGCAGGAACAGCAAGGCATTTATCGCGTGTACCAGGCTATGGAAGAGGGCCAATCGCGCAGCTGCCAGTGTGGCGGATGGGGTTCCGACAAGCAGTGCGCTGGTAATACTCAGCAGTGGGCTGAACACCAACGCGGCCCAGACGCAGGCTAATCCACTGATCAACAGGTGAATCATGGCGCTGCGCCGTGCATCTGCTGCAAGACCTCCGGCCGCCAGGTAGCCGGTCAACGCAACCCCGGCGTTGCCGCCCAGCACCATCGCCGCCGCCGGCTCAAACGGCAGCCAGCCGCGAATCATCAGAGACATTGCCAGAACCACGGCTCCTACCGATGACCGCAACAGGGCAGAAATCACAACTCCAAGTCCAAACCCCAGCAGCGGTGCTGCGCCGCTTTCAAACAGGTGCTGCAAGACGCGCATCAGCTGCGGTGCATCGGCTATTACCACCACCCGGGCGGTGATGAGGTCAATTCCCAGCATCAGCAGCGCGAGCCCGCTGAGCACGTCGGGATGGGTGTAGCGTCCCAGCGTTGCGCTGCGACGAAACGGCAGTGCACAGGCAAACAGCAGCAGCGCAACCGGTGCCAGCGTTGTGCGGAAGCCGCCCAGCGCCACTATCCAGCACGCTGCAGTTGCGCCGAGGTTGATACCGATCAGAATCCACGGCGTGTGCCGCGCCTCCAGCGCACCACCGTCAACCAGTGACAGCAGCGATACAACCGCCGATACGCCGGAGCCGCCGGCACCCCCGCCAACGCCGAGCAACATTCTGTCGCGGGCACTCGCGTGGCGGTCAGTAACCCCGGCGCGAAACCACGGGCCGATGAGCCGCATCGAAGCACCGGTGAGCTGGATGAATCCGGCCATGAATATGCCGATTGAACCGATTGCGGCGGCCACCGTCAGTACTGCCTGCATGCTGTTACTCCGCGTTGTACACGAATTCGCCTCGAACCTGAGTCCGCAGGAAGGCGCGAAAACGGCTGCGGTGTCCCGGCATGCGCAGCGCGGTGTCGAAATAGTTGCCGTTCTCTGTGAACTTGATGTCTCCGGATATGTCGAAGTAACCGCGGGCATTGTACTCGGTTACGATATAGGGCGCAGACCCCTTGCTGATCAGCAGGTAGTTGAGAATAACGTTGCCGGTACGGTGGTTTCCTTCGAGAAACAGCTGTGGCCGGCTCAGCATTTGCGAATAGAAGCCGGTGGCAAGGTAATAGGGATCGCTCACGCTGCGTTTTCGCAGCACCCAATCCTTGATTGGCCGGATCTGGCGCAGGAAACTCTTGCGCGTCTCTTCGAGGTGAAAGTAGTACTGTGAGCGTGTATCCTTTTCTGTACCACAGAGCACAATATGGTTCATTTCCAACAGCGCGTGCAAGCCTGCCGGAGTGAAGATGTCGATCTGCTTGTTCAGCAGATTGTTGAGGAAGTGATACGCTTCAACAATCTGCTCGACCATGGAATCCGTCAGCTCTTCGCGACGAATCGCAAGCTGATCGTTAATCTGTGGAAACACGCTCTGGAAGCCCTTCAGCGACCCTTCGATCGCCTTAAGGTTGAATACTTTGCGCATCGATTCAGGTCAACTGAACGTTCCGTGCAGATACTCGGCAGTGCGCGGCTGCTTCGGGGAGCTGAAGATCTCGGGCGTAGGTGCAAGCTCTACCATCTCGCCAACGTAGAAAAATGCCGTATAGTCGCTGACACGTTTCGCCTGCTGCATATTGTGGGTAACGATGACAATCGTAACCTGCTGTTTGAGTTGCTGGATCAGCTGTTCGATACGCATGGTAGCGTTGGGGTCCAGCGAGCTGGTAGGCTCATCCATCAGGAGTACCTCCGGCTCAACCGCCAGCGCGCGCGCAATGCACAGGCGCTGCTGCTGCCCACCCGAAAGGCTGCCACCGGGACTCTTCAGCCGATCCTTGACTTCATCCCACAAAACTGCATCGCTGAGCGCCTTCTGCACCGCTTCATCGAGCACGCTCTTGCGACGGATGCCTGCCAGCCGCAGTCCGGTGCAGACGTTCTCGTAGATTGACTTGGTAGGGAACGGCGTGGGTTTCTGAAACACCATGCCAACTCTGCGGCGTACCACTACCGGGTCCACCCCGGGTTGGTAGATGTTCTCTCCATCCAGGTAAGCCGCACCGCTGACCTCGATGTCCGCGCCCAGATCGTGCATTCGGTTGAGTGCGCGCAAAAAGGTCGACTTGCCGCAGCCGGAAGGACCGATAAGCGCGGTAATACGCCGGTCAAATACCGGCATGCTTACGTCGCGTATGCCGAAGGTTGACACGCCGTAGCGTACGGTCAGATTATCGGTCTGCATCCGCGGGGCTTCACCGCTGATGCGCTCGGGTGCAGGGTGCCGGTCATTTGTGTGGTACGCCGGCGCGGATTGCACAGCTTGTCCTTGTTCAACGGAAGACATCTTCTGTTCTCCTCAGGAGTTGGTATATTTCTCAAGTTTGCGAATTACCACCCGACCAACGTAAAACGTGATCATTACGAACAGCAGCAGAATGATAGCCCCACCCCAGCCCATCGAATGCCACTGCCGGTACGGGCTGATCGCCAGGCTGTACAGCCGCTGCGGCAGGGTGTCCATCGGGCTTGTCAGATCGATGCTGAAGTAGTTATTGCCGAACGAGGTAAGCAATAGCGGTGCTGCTTCACCGGCGGCCCGTGCAAACGCGATCAGTATGCCCGTGATCACCCCGGCGCGCGCGGCCGGCAACACCAGAGACATGGTGACTTTCCAGCGAGGCAGGCCCAGGGCGAGCCCTGCCTCGCGCAGACTCCACGGCGTAATCCGCAGAACGCTCTCGGTGGTGCGTGCGATGATCGGTACCATTACGAAGGCCAGAGCTACCGAACCGGCAAGCGCCGAGAACCCGCCGGTGTTTTTGACTACCAGGGCGTACGCCAGAAGCCCCATGAGGACCGCGGGCATGCCGTTCAGCGTGCTGGTCATCAGCCGGGCCACCGGCGAAAACGGATGCTCGTGGTACTCAGACATCATGATTCCGGTTGCAATGCCAAACGGAACCGCCATCATCAGCGCAACCAGGTCGATTACTATTGTCCCGATGATAGAGTGCATCAGTCCCGCAGGACGGCCCTGCATGGCGCGCGCCGGGCTGCCCAACTCTTCGGTGAAGAAGCTTAGATTCAGGGCGCTGAAACCGTTCATGATGACGTAGACAATAATGATCAACAGCGGGACAACAACCAGCAGCGTCAACAGGATAATCGATATTTCCACCAGCCGGTCTCGCGCGTAACGTGCCTGCAGTGTCATAGGGTCCCCTTGGTCAGACTGAGTTTCTGCTGTATCCAGCTTGCCAGCAGGTTGATTCCAATGGTTACGATGAACAGGTAGAAGCCGACCGCCATGATGCTCGAGTAGTGCAACGGTTCCACTGCCTCGCGGAATTCGTTGATAATGACCGACGGCATGGTAGCCGCCGGGCCAAACAGAGTGAACGGCAGACGGTTGCGGTTACCGATCAGCATTGCCACCGCCATGGTTTCTCCCAGCGCGCGCGCCAGTGACAGCAGAATGCCGGCGATGATTCCGGTGCGCGCGTACGGCAACACCGAATTGCGGATGACCTCCCAGCGAGTTGCACCCAGCGCCCACGCAGCTTCGCGCTGTTCTTTCGGTACCTGCCCGATTGCGTCGCGTGACAACGCCACCGTATACGGAACAATCATCAGCGCCAGTATCAGTGTGGCGGTTACAAAGTTGTAGGTCGATGGGGCACCGATGATCGGCACCAGCCACTCGGCATCCTCGAGCGCCCACATGTAGATCGGCATATAGACCGCATCGCGGATCTGGGGTGCAAAGTTGAATATTCCCCACAGCCCGATTACAACACTGGGGATTGCGGCCAGCAGATCCACAGTGTAGTTAATGATTTCAGCCAGCCAGCGCGGTGCGTATTCCGCAGTGAAGATTGCCACGCCGAGTGCCGGAAAGACGGCCAGCAACAGCGCGCTGAAACTGGTCAGCAGCGTTCCCAGGATAAACGGCAGCGCCCCGTGAATTGCGGCTACCGGATCCCAGGTAGTTTCGGTCAGAAAACTGACGTAGCCGAAAGCACGAAACGTCGGCGCGGCCTCCAGGTAGATCACCACAGCCATCGCCAGTGCCAGCGCTATGATTCCGCTGGCCAGCACGACCACCACGGTCTTGAAGACCCGATCTCCCGGCGCCCGGTAGCGCGCGGGGACCAGCGTCCTGGATCGAAGCGCCGGCAGCACCGTATCTGTCATTGTCGTTCCTCAGAAGCCGTTGGCGCGCACGTCGGCGATCACCTGTTCACCTACCGGATCTCCCTGCCACTTGAGCGTCGCAATCATGCTCTGCGCAAGCGTCTGGGCGTCATCGGGCAGACGCGCAAAGTCCAGGCTCTCGTTAATATTCTGGCCCTCGGTGACAACCCAGTAGAGAAAGCGGGTCAACTCTTCGGCCTGTTGTCGGGTAGATATCGCCTGATTCTGGTCGAGGTTCTCATACACCAGCGCCCAGGCGAAGCCGGCAATCGGATAGCCCTGTGGAGCATCGGTGTTTGTCAGCATGATGCGGCCGTCGGTTGGGATATCGACCGCGGCGGCCAGACTGGTGGCCTGCAGCGATGGAGCGATGACATTTCCGGAGTTGTTGATGACACTCCCGTAGGTGATGTCGTTCAGCACCGCGTAGACCAGACTGTTATAACCCAACGCGCCGGGGGTGCTCTGCACGATGCCTGCCACACCTTCATTGCCGTTTCCGCCTGAACCAACCGGCCAGTTCACCGAACTGCCGAAGCCAATCCGGTCGGCCCAGGTCGAATTGACCTTGGTCAGGTAGTTGGTGAAGATGTTGGTGGTACCCGATCCGTCTGAGCGGTGCGCGATCTGGATAGGCAGATTTGGCAGGTTGACTCCCGGGTTGAGTTCGGCAATCCGGCGATCATTCCAGCGAGTAATCTCGCCCAGAAACGCACCGGCTATGGTGTCCGGACTGAATACCAGGCCCTGATCGACACCGGGTACATTGTAGGTCAGTACAACGTCACCGAGCGTAATAGGCATGTTGTACGCGAGGCCGCCGGTGTTGCGGCGTGCCAGTTCGGCATTCTCGTCATTCAGCGCTGCCTCAGAGGCACCGAACATGATAGTCTGTTCCATGAACTGCCGCACACCACCGCCGGAACCGATTGACTGATAGTTGATGGTTACCGCTCCAGCGGTGAGGTCGCGATACTCATCGGCCCACGCGGTGATGAGTGGCGCTGGAAATGACGCTCCGGCACCGAGCAGCTCGGCCTGTGCGCGCGAAGTTCCGCCGGCCGCGGCGCCCGGCGTGGTTCCTTCCTGCGCTCCCCCGGCAAAGCCGGCTGCAGCTACCAGCAGCGTAAGTGCAGTTAGGGTCATGGTTCGATAGATTGTCTTCATCTTACTTCCTCCAATGATTAATTCTGGGTGTAATGTGCAGCGCAACGGTTAGAAACGTGATAGGAAGCCGTGAGATTCCAGTTAGCTTTGGATTAAGGTTTGGTGAGCACTACAGCGCAAAACGCGCCTCGTCGACCAGCTTGCATTTTGCAAAAACTGACTTATGTGCTACTTTGAAGTTACAAGGAGTGATTAGATGGCTGCAACACCTTCTACAATGCTACAGTTGGGAACGCCAATGCCGCAGTTCTCGCTGCCCGATACTGACGGCAAGACTGTTTCGAGTTCCGAGGTCACCGGCGCTCCGGGGACGCTGGTCATGTTCATATGCAACCACTGTCCGTTTGTGATTCACATCCGCCAAGCGCTGGTTGCGTTGGTGAAGCAGTACCAGCCCAAGGGTATCAAGGCGGTGGCGATCAGTGCAAATGATATCAATGCCCACCCCGATGATAGTCCGCAGAAGATGGCAGAGGTTGCACACCAGAATGATTTCAGCTTCCCGTACCTCTACGACCAGACCCAGGAGACCGCCAAGGCGTTCCAGGCGGCGTGCACTCCTGACTTCTTTGTTTTTGACGGTGAGGGCAAGCTCTTCTATCGCGGACAGATGGATGACTCACGGCCCGGCAACGACAAACCGGTGGACGGCAGAGACCTTCGAGCGGCGCTCGACGCGCTGCTGGCCGGCAAGCCGGCACCTGAACAGCAGAAGCCCAGCATGGGCTGCAATATCAAGTGGCGCCAGGGAAACGAGCCGGGCTACTTCGGCGTCTGAGCGTTGTAATCCGGAGCTTCGGAAATCAGTCGATTCTTGCCGCTCTGCTTGCCGTAGTAGAGCGCGCGGTCTGCCCGTCCGATTAGGTCTTCCGCGGTCTCGTGCCCGGTGCCGGAGGCCAAGCCTAGAGTGATGGTCATGCGAAGCGAATGCAGTCCGCAGATGAACGGCTGCTCGCGAATGCTTGCCAACAGCTTCCAGCCGACCTTCTGCGCCCCGGCGGTATTGGTGGCCGGCAGCAGAATCAGAAATTCCTCTCCGCCCCAGCGGGCCACCAGGTCTTCTTCGCGGATACTGCTTTGCAGCCGTTCGGTAACTGCTACCAGAACGTGATCGCCGCAGTTGTGTCCGTAATTGTCATTGATCATTTTAAAATCGTCGAGGTCGCCGATGATAACGGTCAGCGGTTGTCCACTGCGTCTGGCTATCGAACGGGCTGCATCGAGGCTTTCACTCATTCCGCGACGGTTGAGCACTCCGGTGAGATAATCGGTTCGGGATGCCTCAGTTACGCGCTCTTCGGCGCGAGTGGACGCCCTGGCGAGATAGTTAACCAGGAAAGAGAACGCGCCAAAGGTCAGTACCAGGTTCATGTAGTTCAGAGCAGTTACCATCTGCGGCGCAAGCTGATAGAAGCTTGCCACAGCATCGCTTGCAAAATAGACCACGCCGTAGCCTGCAATCAGCAGAGAAATCAGAAGCGTCTTGCGCAAACGCGAGGTCTGCGGAAGGATGGCTGCAAACGGAATGATCCCCGGTATGAAGTAGTGAAATCCGGTCTCCCAGCCGATCAGGAAGGCGCACAGCGATGAATGCAGCAGCACTTCCAGCGCTGCAAGGTGAAAAGCCAGCCGATAACGGCCGCGCTGATTGAGAATTGCAGCAAGGATAAAGACCACGCAGCTGACCACGTTGTACGCCGCAAGGATCGGTGCCTCAAGCAGGAGAAACACAATAGTGAATCCGGCGTGCGCAAAAAAGGAAAACAGGTAGATGTAGTGGGTAACGGTGGCAAAACGGTACGCGCTGCGGTCGCCGACAGAGAAGGATGGCCACCAGTTGAATTTGGCGAGCAGGTCCGAATTTTTCACAAGGCGCTCATACTATCACGCTACGCGCCTATCGTAAACGCAATTCATTGACCGCTGCCCCGGCGGCGGTGTACTATTTGCTTCGCGCCGGAGTGGTGAAACTGGTAGACACAGGGGACTTAAAATCCCCCGGACCGTAAGGTCTGTACGGGTTCAAGTCCCGTCTCCGGCAGT
>REDW01000018.1 GCA_007693325.1 Spirochaetaceae bacterium | reverse complement strand
GATTCCGTGATCCCCTTTTGCTGCTGCCTGTGGTATGCTGCTGCCATCAGGGCAAACGCTCGATTCACGATTGGTCATTGAGGAGCAGCGACAATGAGTAACGCACGCAGGTACAGTCGGGCAACAACCGTGAGGGGCGTTGGAGCGCTGATGATCCTCTCCGGTGCGGCGTGGATCTACTACGGGGCCAGCACCGGCCAGCTGCCCAGCCTGGCGCTGGGCGCGGCGGCGGTTGGAGCAGGCGCGTTTGTCTTCCGGCGCGGCAACCGCGCGATACAGAGCGCCATCCGGCAGATGGATGAACAGCGGCTTGCCCCGGAAGCAAGCGCCGCCGAGCGGGCGGATGCCTGGCGATCGGGTCTGCCGCAACTGCCGCAGCAGATAGGCCAGCAGGGCAAGACGCGCTACCGCGTGCGCCTTGGACCAACCCTGGCCAGCGCCCGCGGTGAGGCCGACGGGCACACCACTGTGGAAGTACAGGTTCTGGCCGACAAAAGGTTTGAGATGTGGGCCCGGCTGTGCGCGGTACTCGGCGGTGACCAGCGCCGCATGCGTCAGCGCGGACTGCTGAATCTGCGCCATACGCAGGAGTTCTGGATTGCAGAACGTCCGGTCTACGCGGTGATAGAGGCAGAAGAGGCCGCGCAGAGCGGGGACAGCCGCTAACCCACTGGTGCCGAAATTGTTTTTCTGATTGGCTTCTGTTTGAAAGGCGCCGCAGCTCACTCCCCGGCCGGCAGCCGGGGAGCAAAGCCTGCGGTTACTGTGCCGCGGGCGTCAGCCCTTTTTCCACTTGGAGAGATCGATTTCTTTCTCGGACTTGGCTACCAGCGAGGTTCCAACCAGGTCTCCGGTTACGTTGAGGCCGGTTCGGCCCATGTCCAGCAGAGCGTCGATTCCGAGAATCATGGCGTAGGCCAGCGCTACCGGAGTCCCTTCCTGCACCGGCATACCGACCGAATCGAGAACCAGCAGCAGCATGATTGCGCCGGCTCCGGGTACCCCGGCGGTACCAATTGACGCCAGCACCGCGGTGATGATGATGGTCAGCTGCTGCGGCAGCGCCAGCGGCATACCGATAGCAAATGCGATGAACAGCGCACAGACACCCTGATAGATAGCGGTGCCGTCCATGTTGATGGTTGCACCCAGCGGCAGGGTAAATCCGTAAACCGTCCGGTTGATGCCCAGTTTCTCCTCTGCGTTGCGCATGGTAACCGGCAGGGTTCCGCCACTCGAACGCGATACAAACGCGGTAATCATCGCTTCCCGCGCACCGGCGATGAAGCGGGTGAAGCTCAGCTTGTTGATTGCCAGCAGACCACCGTACACCCCGAACAGGTGCAGCGCAATGCCAATGTAGACCGCAAGCGTTACCATTCCCAACGGGCCGAATGCCTGCGCCCCCTGTGTTCCAAACACAACCGCAATCAAGGCAAACACACCGATTGGCGCGTACTGCAGTATCCAGCGGACCACTATGTACATGATCTCCGCGGCCGCGTCAAAAATCTGGAACAGCGTGTTGCCCGCAGCCTTGATGCGCTCATCGTTGGAGATCTGCAGATAGGACAGCGCAATTCCGAACACGATCGCAAAGAAGATGATCGGCAGCACCTGTCCTGCGGCAATTGCAGCAAACGGATTGGTCGGGACGATGTTCAACAGGGTGTCAATCACCGCAGGAGGCGTCACCTCCCGTGCCTGTCCGGTAACCCCGGCCAGGTCCATGCCGGCGCCGGGCCGGATGATGTTGCCTACCAGGAGGCCGATCGCAACCGCGAACGCCGATGTCAACAGGTAGAACGCCACGATCTTGATGCCGATCTTTCCCAGCCGCGCAGGGCTGATGCTGGCTGCGCCAACCACCAGGGTAGCGATGATCAGGGGCACCACGATCATCTGCAGCAACCTGATGAAAAGCGTTCCCAACGGACGGATCACATCGATCCCCGGGCCTACGATCAGGCCGACTATTGCGCCGCCTATCAAGCCAATGAGAATTCTTACGAGCAGGTTCGACTTGAAATACCAGTCGAGTGCTCCCTTCTTGCCCATTTCTGCCATACTCTCCTCCTCCTCAAACGTTATTATACGGGTCCGGGAAAAGCCGGCCGAGCTTGTCGGCACCTTTCAGTCCGTGACCAGTAATTACAACCACTGCCTCCTCGCGATCAGTACGGTCGAGCCGCAACCACGCGGCAACAGCTGCGGCGCTGGTGGCTTCGGCAAACACGCCGTGCTCAAACAGCAGGCGAGCTGCAGCGAGGATTTCCTTATCATCGACCACGATAGTCCGTCCGCCGCTGTTGCGCAGCGCGGCCAGCACCGCGGCTGCCCGCGGCGGCTGGGCCACTGCGATGCCTTCGGCCACTGTGGGCTCGGCGCGCATCGGCGCCACATCTGTGCTTCCGGCTTCAAACGCGCGGTGAACAGGCGCGCACGCCGCCGCCTGCGCCCCGATCAAACGCGGCGTGTGATCGATCAACCCGGCCTGCTTCAGCCGCGTGAATCCGAGGTGGATTCCCTCGAGGTTTCCGCCGCTGCCCAGCGGCACCACCACGGTGTGCGGAGGCCGCTGAGCAAGCTGTTCCCACAGCTCGAAGGCACACGACTGCAGTCCGAGGATAAAATAGGGATTCCAGAGGTGACTTGCGTAGTAGGAATTGTGAGACGCCGCTACTGACGCCTCGGCAGCTTCCTGGCGGGTCCCAGCCACCCTGACCACCTCGGAGCCGTAGAGACGCATCTGGATCAGTTTGCCCACCGGGGTATAGTCAGGGACGTAGATTCTGCAGTTCAGCCCGGCAGCCGCGGCGTAAGCCGACATCGCCGCGCCGGCATTGCCGGAGGAGTCTTCCACCAGGCTCTGGATAGCGAGGCCCTTCACCAGCGAAACCAGCACGCTGGCTCCGCGATCCTTGAATGATGCCGATGGCTGCAGCGAATCGAGCTTGAGCTGGACAGCAGAGCCGTTGATGTTCAATTTCAGCAGCGGTGTGCGCCCTTCCCCCAGCGATACCGGCTCACACTGCGGCGGAAGCGAATATGCTTCGCGATAGCGCCATATACTCATTCCCCGCTGCGGCAGCTGCTGCGGATCAAACAGGCCGGTCAGCTCCACGTCGATGAAGCCGCCGCAGTCGCACCGGAACACCGGCCGGGTAACCGGCATTCGAGCACCGCACGAGGAACAGCAATAGTGCATGCCCGGAAGTATATGCCCGCTTGACAGCGCGGTCAAGCAAAGTTATC
>REDW01000005.1 GCA_007693325.1 Spirochaetaceae bacterium | reverse complement strand
TTGCCGGCGCAATCGGCTCGGCTATCGCTGCCGGGGTGCTGATCGCGCTGGCTGGATAGCAGTTGGCCCGAAAAGGAGCTGTCTGATGAAATCGCAGATTGGCCGCAGCGTCCTGCGCAAAGATGCTCCGGACAAGGTGCACGGACGCGTTCACTATACCGATGACCTGCGGCTGCCGGGTATGCTGTACGCCGCGCTGCTGACCAGTACGGTTGCGCACGCCAACATAACGCAGATTGACATAGAGGCCGCGCTGGAGCTCCAGGGCGTGCAGGGGGTGTTTACCGGCAAGGATTTCCCGTTGCTGGTTGGTCTCTACCTGGGAGACAAGCCGCCGCTGGCGCGCAACAAAGTGCGCTACTACGGCGAGCCGGTGGCTGCGGTGGTTGCCGATGACGAGCGCACCGCGCTGGAGGCGGTCAGGCTGATCTCGGTGCACTACGAGGAGCTGCCGGTGATCCGCTCGCCGCGCGAAGCGCTGCAGCAGGACGCGCCGCTGATTCACCCTGATATGGCCGATTACGTCCACATTGCGGCAATCCTGCCCGAGCCCGGCAGCAACGTCGGACACCGCACCCGCGTCCGTAAGGGCGATGCGCCAGCCGCGTTTGCGCAGGCCGATGTAACCATCGAAGGCCAGTACGAGTTCCCTCCCGGCGATCACGTTGCCATGGAGCCCCGCGTGGCAATCGCCGAGATAAGGTCCGACGGTCAGGTGATCGTGCGCAGCTCGACACAGTCACCCTACGGGGTACGCGCGATCATGAGCCGCTGTCTGAAGATTCCCACCGGCAAGATCACCGTTATCGCCGGTCCCGTGGGCGGAGGGTTTGGTGGCAAGGCTGGTATCCAGCTCGAGCCGCTCGCCTACCTGCTGTCGCGCTCGCTGGGCGGACAACCGGTGCGCCTGGCAAATACCCGCGAGCAGGACATGGTCACGTCTCCCGGAGCACCCGGGCTGCAGTCACGCGTGCGCCTGGCTGCCCGCAGCGACGGCGCAATAACCGCTGCCGAGATCGAGTTTCTGTTTGATTCCGGCGGTTACGCGGATTACGCAGTCAACGTTGCCCGCGCTGCCGGCTACGCCTGCACCGGTCCCTACAACATACCCAACGTCAGCTCGGATTCGCTGAGCGTGTACACCAATCACCCGTTTGCTACCGCCTACCGCGGGTTTGGCCACATCGAGATGAGCTATTCAATCGAGCGATCGATAGACCTGCTGGCCGAGAAACTGCAGATGGACCCGGTTGAGCTCCGTGCGCGCAATGTGATCCGAGCCGGTCACGCTACGCCGACCAATGACGTGCTGGACGACAACACCGGTGACCTCGAGACCTGTCTGCGGCGCGCCGCGGCGGCAATCGAGTGGCACAAGGGATCGCGGCGGCAGATCAACGAGCATACCGTACGCGCCAAGGGCGTCAGCTGCTACTGGAAGGCCCCGGCCATCCCAACGTTTACCGATGCCGCGGCAACGGTGTCGTTCAATGAAGACGCCAGCGTGAACGTGGTTACCGGCGCGGTGGAGATCGGACAGGGAATCTTCACCGGTATCGCGCAGCTGGCAGCCGAGCGGCTCGGTATCGATACCGAGCAGGTGCACGTGGTTGACGAGGTCATCACCGACCGTTCGCCACACGACTGGACCACCGCGGCCAGCCGGACGCTGTTTATGGTTGGCCGCGCGGTGCTCTCGGCCATAGACGATGCGGTAGCGCAGATCAAGCGCACGGCCGCCGCTCCGTTACGCTGCCCCGAAGAGGATCTCGAGGTCAGCGGCGGCCGGGTGTACATCCGCGACGTTCCCGTACACGGTCTGGCGCTGGAACAGGTAGTGCTGGGCTACACCTATCCCAACGGCAACGCCATCGGCGGGCCGGTCATCGGGCGCGGCAGGTACATCGCGCGTCACCTGAGCGGAATAGACCCGCAGACCGGTGAGGGGCGCCCCGGGTTGGAGTGGACGCTGGGTGCCGAAGGCGTAGAGGTCGAGGTAGATTTGCGCGACGGGCGCTACCGGGTGCTGCGCAGCGCCTGTTGCATGGATGTTGGCACAGTAATCAATCCGCAGCTGGCGCGCGGCCAGGTTGTGGGTGCAATGGCGATGGGGATCGGCTACACCACGCGCGAGGCGTTCATGTTTGACAGTCGCGAGCGCGTGCTGAACCAGCGCCTGCGCGATTTCAAGATTCTGCGCTACGGTGAACACCCCGAGTATATCGTTGACTTTGTCGAGACGCCGCAGCGCGACGGTCCCTACAACGCCAGGGGGCTGGGAGAACAGGGCATCGTGGGGATGCCCGGTGCGCTGGCCTCGGCGTTCTCACGCGCCGTAGGGGTCCAGCTTCTGCGGCTTCCGATCACCCCCGAGTATCTGTGGCGCCAGGCACACAGCGCCGGCGGCAGGAGCGCAGGATGATTTCGTACGATATCGTCTACCTGAGACCCGATAGCGTAGCCGAAGCCGTTGCCGCCTGGCAGCAGGCCAGTGAAGAGGGGCTGCAGCCGGCGTTTCTCTCAGGCGGCAGCGAGCTGCTTACCGCTGCGCGCGAGAACCGCAGCCGGCCGGGGGCGTTGATCGATCTGAAACGGATCGATGAGCTGGGCGCAATCGTGCAGACCGATGAGGAGTTGCGCTATGGCTCGAGCGTAACGCTTTCACGATTGTGCCAACAGAGCGGGTTTCGGCTTCTGTCCCAGGCGGCCGGCCGGGTTGCAGACCGCACGGTGCGCAACAGTATCACCCTCGGTGGTAACGTGTGCGGCATGCTGCCCTATCGCGAAGCGCTGCTGCCGTTGCTGGTTGCCGACGGGAGTGCTTCGATTGCCGGCCCGCAGGGAACCCGCAGCGAGCCGCTGGCCCGCGTCTTCAACAAGCGGCTGCGGCTGCAGCCCGGAGAACTGCTGGTGTCGCTTGCCGCGCCGCGAAGCGTAGGCGGGGCTGCCAGTTTCTATCGCCGCCGCGAGCGAGACGGACGTATCGATTACCCACTGCTGACCCTGTGCGCCCTGGCCGCCGACAACACGCTGCGGATAGCCATCAGCGGCGTCTATTCGTATCCGCTGCGCAGCAGCGAGGCCGAGTCCGCGCTGCAGGCAGCCGGGGGTGATCCGGACAGACGCGCCGCTGCCTTTGTTGAGGCGCTGGCCGAAGGAGTGCGCAGCGATATGCGCGCCGCTGCGGATTATCGGTGCGAGCTGCTGCGGCAGGCGGTTGCCGAGGCTATCAGAGAGTTGGAGGGCAGCGCATGAAGCGTTATC
>REDW01000101.1 GCA_007693325.1 Spirochaetaceae bacterium | reverse complement strand
CCTTCTCGTCCAGGATCAGCAGGCCTCCCAGCATGCCGTACATCAGCACGCCGAGAAGCAGCACAAACGAGCGCACATGATCCATCCGTTGCAGCACCGCCGCGGCGGCGCTTGCAGGAATGAAAGCGGCGGCCGGGCTGCCCGCTGACAGAATCCACGGAATGCCTGAGCCCAGTACAACAGCGGCAAGCAGGGGCCCGGCGAGCACCATCAGATGCACCGGATCGCGCAGCAGCAACCGCACGTCCGGACTTGCACGCAGCGACCGCGCCCGGCCGGCCACACGCCCGGCCGGGCGCGGCGGGTCTGCTTGATTGGCGAGACGGCCAAAGGAACGCTTTGCACCGCAGTACGCTACAATGTTCCATAGCAGCAGCCCGCCAACCGCGGCGATCATCTCGCCAGAACTGCGGACCGGGTCAAACAGCGATGTCAGCAGTACCATGCCGCCCCAGACCGGGGAGACCATCGCTACGGGCCCAAGCGAGATCTGTGTAACCTCGATCAACGGAAGCATGGCCGGCAGCAGCAGCAGACTGGAAAACAGAAAGTACTCGATGATCCGCGGAAACCAGCCGGCCAGGGTAAGCCCGATACTGAAGAACAGCGGTACGGTCAGAGCCAGCCCTAGCGTCATCCGTCCTATGCCGGCTGCATCCAAGCGGATGAAACCGGACAACGAAGCGCCTGCGGTCAGAACCGTCACAACAACCGCCGACATGACCAGCAGTGCTGCAACCTTGGCGCGCCAGTACGAGGCAAAGCCACGGCCGCAGGTCACAATCACGGCCAACACTCCCTGATCGCGTTCCAGCAGTACCATGCCACCGGCAAAGAAGAAGCCCATGAAGCTGGGATCCATCAGAACGATGAGTTCGAATGCGGGTTCGCGCCACAAAACCGGCAGCACTGCCAGGATCAGGAAGAACAGCAGGGTCACTACCGTGTACGCCGCGTAGAACCCCGCCCGCCACTGGAGAGAGATTTCGGTTGCAATCGGGTTCATGCGGGCGCACCGTTCAGCGTGCGGCCGGTCACTTGTAGAAAGACCTGCTCAAGCGTCACTTCGCGGTTTACCACGCGCGTTACGTGCTGCAACCCACGCAGCGGCCGCTCGAGAAGTTCCTGGTAGCCGACGGTCAACTGCGTCGCTTCTCCATTAGTGTCGATCCCGTGCACCGTTATGGCCGGATGCCCGTAGCGCTGCTTGAACGCAATCGGCGCGTCCTGGGCCGCAACAGATCCGTCTACCAGAAAGCCGACCCTCTGGCACACCTCATCAGCCAGCTCCATCGAGTGGGTGGTCAGGAAGACTGCGGTCCCGCGGGTACGCAGCTCAACAATCCAATCTTTGACCACTCGCGCCCACAGCGGGTCCAGGCCCGAGGTTGGCTCGTCGAGAAAGAGTAACGGCGGCTCGTGCACAACTGCACGGATAAATGAGAGCCGCATTCGCATGCCCTTGGAATAGGTCTCCACCCGCTGGTCGGCTGCGTCGAGCAGACCAAGGCGCCCGAGCGCCGTGTCGATCTGCTGTGCAGTAGCCGTATGGATCACGCCACCGCCGCGATCGCGGCGTTTCGACGCACGCAGTGACATGGCAAACGCCAGGTTTTCGCGGCCGGTCAATTTGAGATAGAGGTTGGGGGTTTCAAAGGCAATCCCCATCAACGAATAGATCTGGCTGCCGCAGTCACGCACCTCGCGGCCAAAGATACGGGCCGAACCGCTGTAGTCCTGCAGCAGGCCGTAGAGTACTTTCTGCGTGGTCGATTTTCCCGCGCCACTGGGTCCGAGGAACCCGTAGACCTCACCGCTGCGCAACGAGAAACTCACACCGTTCAGGCTGGGGCTGATTGCGCGCGGATAGGTGAACGCCAGGTCTTCTACGCTGATCAGCGCTTCGTCTTTCATGTCTGGAGCCTCTGCCTGCCGCGGCCCGGTTGCGCGCGGAACAGCACCAGGAACAGCCCCTCGATCAATCGCGCGACTGCCTCGTGATAGTGCTCCGCGCGCAGCGGGCCCTGGCCCGGGTGTTGCAACGCAGACAGCGCTGCGTCAAACAGCAGCCGGAGCGCGGCAATGATCACCCGGTCATCGCCCGCGACTGTCAGACCCGCCTGGCGGAAAAGCGGTTTGAGCCGCTCAAACAGTCTCAGATCCTGTTCGTCCATGTTCCGGATATGCTCATCCGGCGCCCGCTGCCGCAGGTAGTCAATTTCCTGAACATCGAACAGCCCCTGCATACCGGAGAGCATCATCTGTTGCGGGAAGTCCTCCACAAACACCGCCTTCAGTACCTCTGCGGTTTCTGCGCTGCCGGCCGGCCGGGCGGAACGGAAGCGCTGCTCGATAGTCTGGTGAAAAGACCGCTCCCAGGTCTGCAGCAGCTCCAGCGCCAGTTGCTCTTTGCCGGAATAGAACCGGTAGAAGGAACCTTTGGATATCCCTGCGGCGTGTGCCAGCTGATCTATCGTTGTCTTGCGCACGCCGCGTGGTCCCATGATCGAACGGGCTGCCTCGCGTAACGCTTCGCGGATGTGCTGTTCTTCCTGTTCGCTGAAACGACGCGGCATACGCTTGCTGGCTCCTTATGAGTTCTATATGACTGAAACATATAAATAGTCAAGATAAACTCAAGATAAACCTGACGAAGGAGGCACTTGCCGCCCTCACACCAGAATCACCGTGTCGGAGTATCGGGCCACGGTGCTGTCGTGCGTAACCAGGCGCAGCGGTTCCGCAAGCGCCTGGGAAACCAGCATCCGGTCAAAGGGGTCTGCGTGGATGGATTTGAGCTCTACCGCGGCGTGCGCTGCGCGAATTGTCAGTTCCCGATAGCCCGAGACATGGAACCAGTGCAGAGCTTCCGCGCCCGATACCGGCATGCCGGCTCTGCCAAGCGCGTGCTTGATGGAGATCTCCCACACCGAAGCGGCGCTGAAGAATACCTCGTTGGATTCGTCCTGTATCAAGGCGCGTGCAGCCGTCGGCAACGAGGAGTCATTGGTGATAGCCCACAGAAGAATGTGAGTATCCAGCAACAGCCTCATTGGCCGCCGCCGAACAGGTGCGACAGATCACCGTAAGGCGAATCGATATCCGATGGAACCTCAAAGACTCCCTGTGCAGCGCCGATCCGGTTCGCCGGCTTGCCGGCCGCAGCCGAGCGATACGAACGTAGCGTAGCTACCGGCCGTCCGTGGCGGGCGATGATGATTTCATCTTCCACACTGTTCTCAAGGTCCGCAACCAGCCGCGACAGATGGGTTTTCGCTTGCAGCATGTT
>REDW01000069.1 GCA_007693325.1 Spirochaetaceae bacterium | reverse complement strand
TCGTCGATGATGTAGATCTTGTAGCGCGAACTGTTGGGTGCAAACAGCACCTCGTCCTTGATCTCGCGCACGTCGTTGACGCTGGTATTGGAGGCGCCGTCGATCTCGATGACGTCCAGCGACGTTCCTCGCGTGATCTCGTGGCTGCCGGGGTAGTCATCGCACGGCTCTGCGGTTGGTCCGTTTGGACAGTTGAGTGCGCGAGCCAGAATACGCGCCGCCGAGGTCTTGCCGACACCGCGCGGACCTGCAAACAGGTAAGCGTGCGCCAGGCGCCCGCTTGAAAGCGAGTTCTTGAGCGTGGCCACCACAAACTCCTGGCCGGTGAGATGGTCAAAGGTGGTGGGCCGTTTTCTGGTAGCCGTGACTTCGTATATCATGGTCCGTTCATCATAGTGCGGTACGCCGCAAAAAGAAAAGCCTCTCCAGCTCCCAACAAGCGTACTGCGGCACACCAACCGATCACTTACCGCTGCTCCCTTCCGGGCCTGACGGGGTTGGGCGATGGTCGATTGCACAGCGCCTGAAGATCAACACTGAAGAGGCAGGCCGGAGAGAGAGGGATTCGAACCCTCGGTACCCGGTTAGAGTACACACGCTTTCCAAGCGTGCGCCTTAAGCCACTCGGCCATCTCTCCAAAGAGCACGAAAAAGGCGGAGAGAGAGGGATTCGAACCCTCGGAGCCGTATAACGGCTCAACGGTTTTCGAGACCGCCCGATTCAACCACTCTCGCATCTCTCCGTGTTGTGTAACCCAATGTAGAAGATTTCGGCGCGTGAATCAAGTATGCGGATTTCACGGCAGCGGCCGCCGTTGTTATGTTTAGTGTATGCCTTCAACCACAAACACCGATAACCAACAAATCAGACGAGAGGTGGTCAGCCGGTTTCACGACGAGCTCTTTCGACGTTACCAGCAGAGCTACCTGGAGCAGATCGACGAGATCCGCGAGCAAGGGCTTCTAGAGGGGATGGCGCAATCCGATATCGACCGCGTCAAGCTGTTCTTTGCACGTTTTCTCTACCCGGCCTTTGAACAGCGGCTGCAGCGCGACCACAGCCTGGAGTCGGTTGAACTGATGCTACGCAACCCTTCGCGGGTGATGGCGGCGCTGCCGTCGCTGCCGCGCCTGCTGCTCAAGCACGGCCCCTCGATCCCGGCGGCGCTTGAGACCGGACACAAGGTGGTTGAAGCCTACCGCCTCGCCGGAGAGCTCGAAGACCAGATGGTGCACAACCTGGCACTGCGCTGCCAGCAAGAGGACACAGAACCCGAGGCCGCCGCAGCTATTGACCACCAACGCTATGCCGAAGCCTACGCAGCCACCGACCACGAGAAGACCCGCAGACTGATTGCCCTCACCGAAGAAGTGGTGGGATTTGCGCGCCGCCGCAAGCACGTCGAGGCAACAATCGAGATCCTGCACGTCTTCCGCAGAATAGCCTCCGGCGAGGAAGAAGAGGCCGCCACCGATTACGTACTGCATGTCCTGCACGAAGTACTCAGTATCGCCGACTCATTCTCCGATGACACAATGCGGCGCATGGTGCACATCGCACGCGCAGCCGAAACCCACTATCAGCAGGAGATGATCGCCACGGGATCCCGGTAGCTCCGGCTTGCCACACGCCGGCAGCGGGCGCCTGGTCAGCCCTTCATGCCTGGTTTCATATGTTGCTCGGTGTAATCCATTTCAATGCGGACCGGAAAGCCGTGCTCGGCGGCCTGGGCCTCGATGCTCTCCAGACACTCGATCCAGAAATCCACCTGCGCCGCAGTACTCTGCAGCAATTGAACTCTGGTAACGTTGGCTTCCTGTTCCTTCTTGAGCCTGTCCATCCCGGCCCTGTCACCGCGCATGGCCATCTGCATGATCTGCTCGGTGAACGCCTCCATGTCCAGGCGAGAGCCGGTCCTGAGGAAGTTCTTGTGTTCGCGCACAATTTCAGCGTCGACCGAATTACCGGAACCGCTATCGCGGAAATGGAGCAGAGAAAGCTGGTGATACTTGTGCCTGATCTCATCCAGTTGCGCCTGAGTCAGCCATCCCCTTCGGGAACACGATTGCAGTTCGGCAAAGACCTCCGCCACGGCGTTGCCCGGTTGCTGGTGGCGGGTTATGAGCACACCGGTATGCCAGGTGGAAGCAGAACTGGCAGGCGTCGAAGAGTAAACGAAGAACGCAGACCGGTCTTCGCTCACCGTCAAGGGTTCTCCCACCGCGCGGCGGTAGAAGCTGTTGACCTCTGCCCAGGACGCGCGCGTCAGAAACACGCTGCTGCTGCCGGGCTCTGCCGGCACCGCCCCCGGGAAGACAGCAGGTCTCTGCTGCGCCGTCACCGCAACAGCGGCACAAACCACGATAACACCGATAGACAGAAGCCTTTTCATAGTTACCTCCCTGTCTCCCTGAGGAGTGTGAGGCATAGATTATACACCGCTTTTGCGAGAATGCGGCAGCTATGAAACTGTTGTACAATGCAGTGAGGCGCAGACGGCAGCCGCTGGATTGGAGACCTCGGGGGAGGGTTACGCTAATGGAAGCTGGCAATCACGCAGATCAACGTATGCTGAGGCTGAAGCAGTGTCTCGGGGAAATCCCGGGAGAGTTGCGGGCGTTGCGGGTGCCCGGGCGCGTCAATCTGATCGGCGAGCATACGGATTACAACAACTGCCCGGTATTTCCGATGGCGGTCAACCGCGAGGTTCTTGCGCTGTTCTGCGCACGTCAGGACCGGATCATACGCGTGCGCGACACTCAACCCGACTACGGCAGCATCGAGTTTCCCGTGGAGACACAGATTGCCCCGGACAAAGCGGGGAGCTGGGGTAACTACTTCAAGGCGGGCATTCAGGAAATGATTCTCTCGGCAGAGAGCCTTCCGAGTGATATCGGTGCGCTGCGCGGTTTCGACATGGCGATCGATAGCACAATCCCGCCGGCAGCGGGCATGAGTTCCTCTTCAGCGCTGGTTGTGCTGGCCTCATTGGCGTTTCTGGCGGTCAACAACGCGGCTCCTGCAACGCGCAGCGGCAGGTTGGCGCTGGCCGAGCTTTGTGCTCGCGGAGAACGCTACACCGGCACCCAGGGAGGAGGCATGGACCAGGCCGCGATCCTGCTTGGCAGAGCGGGACACGCCATGAAGATTGACTTCAATCCCCTGAGAAGCAGAGAAGCTCCATTGCCGCAGGCTCATGTGATCGTGGTTGCCCATTCAACCGTCAGTGCACCAAAGACACAGTCGATGATGGATGCCTACAACAGACGCAGCATCGAGTGCAGGCTTGCGGCAGCGCTGGTGGCAGCCCACGCCAGACGCGAGCGGGGTATTGAGGGAATAGAGTACATCGGAGACCTGACGGCGCAGAAGACCGGGCTTTCAGAGACTGAGGTGGAGACGCTGGTGCAGGCTGCAGTATCCAGCCAGCCGTATCGGCTCGCAGACCTCGCAGCCGGGTTGGGGGTGAGCGAGCACGAGGTACAGCAGCGATGGTGTCTGCGGCGCAACGGTAGCGTATTCCCCGAGCCGGATGACGGGTTTCTGATCCACAAGCGGCTGAGCCATGTTTACCGTGAATGGCACAGGGTAGAGCGCTCGGTTGAGGCTCTTGAGAGCGGAGATATCGGCCTGTTCGGCACCCTGATGAACGAGTCCCACGCCAGCTGCCGCGACTTGCACCAGGTCAGCTGCCGCGAACTCGATCTGCTGACCGATATCAGCCGGCGGGCGGGCGCCGGAGGCGCGCGCCTTACCGGTGCAGGATTCGGCGGCTGCACGGTCAACCTGGTTCCCAGAGAGAGCCTCGACGGATACCTCGATGAGGTCGGGCGTCGCTACTATCGCGATCAGATGGGCCTGGATGAGTGGGAAGATTACCTTTTTGTGGTCGAGGCCTCAGATGGAGCCGGACCGGCGGAATTGCCGGCAGGCGTATAAGGGGCGGTGCTGCGGTGTCCCCGCACAAACGGTCTGCAGGGACACCTTCTTCTCTGTTCTTGTGACGGTTCTAGAGGCTGGACAGCTGTACCGCTTTCTTGCTGACCAACGCTTCTTCAATCGCAAAGACTGTCTTGTGCGTCTTGTAGGCTTCGGCAAAGTTCAACGACGAGTCCCTGTCTGACAGGATGGCGTCCACAAAATCGTCAACCTGCGGTCCGTACGGATGCGCCAGCACGTCGCCCGATTCGGCCATTACTGTCGGCAGCTCGATCCATTTGTCCGCGGAAACACCCTCCAGCCGGCTGCTCCACATCTTGTTGTTCCAGATTGAACCCTCACTTCCAAGGATGTGAATGTTGAACAGGTACGGCTGACGTGCATCAATACAGCTTGCGCACTTGCCGAGGGTTCCGTCCTCAAAGCGGATCAGACTCACGGAAGTCGAATCGTATTCATAGCCCTGGAGCTCTTTTGCCTTGGATCTGGTAGAGTAGGCCTGCACTTCCTGCACGTTACCTCCCTTGAAGTAAAGCAACGCATCCAGTGCGTGAGCGCCGGCGGTCAGCAGAGAACTGCCCCCCTCGGCCTTCTTCCGATGCCATTCGTACAAACCGTACCAGGGGCCGATTCCGTGATAGTAATCGACTTCGATGTAGTGCACGTCACCGATAAGATTGTCCCGGAGCAGACTGTGAATAAGCTTGAAGTGAGGAATGAACCGCAGTTCAAAGCAAACGGTAGACTTGACACCGTTCTTCTCGATGGCACTGCGCATGCGTTCCAGCGAAGCGAAATCCAGGCTGAGGGGCTTCTCGATCATCAAGTGCTTACCCTTTTCGGCGGCCTGAACCGTCTGATCCGGATGCAGCCGGTGCTCGGTACAGATGTCCACCATCTGCAGACCTGGATGATCCAGGAACGCCGAGTAGTCCTTGTAGAGCTTGACACCCGGGCCGTAGATACGTTCCAACTCTTCCTGCGGCCAATCACGTCGTGAGCAGACAGCCACAATTTCAACGTTCGGGTTTGCCTTGAATGCCTGCATGTGCCCGGTAGACACCCAACCTAATCCTACGATGCCAACTTTCACTTTGCTCATGAGCTTCTCCCTTGCGAATGCTTCGCCCTGCACGTAACACACTCAACGGACTCGCCAGTGGAAACAGGGCTGGCCTTGATTTACAATTGTGAGTGTAGCATGGATGAAACCGTTGTCAAGCCTGAAGGCTTGTAGCCCAGGGCGCCCGGGACTGTGCTACAATGGCGCCATGAATGTCGACGAGATGGGCGCGGCTGTGCGCAGCGCGCTCGAGCCCTTCCCGTGCATCGCGTTTGCCTATCTCTTCGGATCTGCTGTGGCCCAGCGGTTGCGTCTTGACTCGGATGTGGACGTGGCAGTGTATTTCGATTCGGGGCGCCAGCTGCAGATCGAGTCCGAGCGGCGCGAAGACGTCGAAGCCGACATCCAGCTCGCGCTCGAGCGCGCCACAAACCGCAACGTGGACCTGCTGGTGCTCAATCGAGCGCCGGCCTCGCTCTGCGCGGCCGCGGTGCTGGATGGAATTGCGGTCTTGATTCGCGATCAATCGATCCACTCACGCTACTTCCTTGCGGTGACCAACGTGGCAATGGATTTCCGCGACACAGCGCGCGAGTATCGCGTAATCAGGGCGCGCAGCCGGTCGCTTTCTGAGTCCGACCGAGCGCGGGTGGAGAGAATCCTGGACTTCATTGAGCAGGAGCTGGATGACCGGCACAAGTTTACCGATGTTGGATTGGACCGTTACAGCCGTGACCGCGATCTGCAGCGCAACCTCGACCGCTGGGTAGAGCAGCTGATCAACGCGGCCATAGATACCGCAAAAATCGTTCTGGCGTCCGAGCGCCGACCGGTACCCCAGACTTATGCCCAGATCCTGTCGGAGCTGGAGGCAATCGATGCGTTTGCCTCTCTCGGCAGATCACTGAAGCCATTGGCTGCGCTACGCAACCTGATGGCCCACGAGTACCTGGACGTGCGCTTCGACCGCGTGCGGGATTTTGTGCTCGCCGACGTCGATGCAATTGCCCAGATGGCCGACATTGTGCGCGCCCGCTGGCTCTCGTAGCCGCTCAAGGCTGAGAAGAAATTGACACTCCACCGAATTGACACTATACTTTTTTCTGAATGAAACGATCACGCCTGCATTGCCTTTCGTTTACGCCAAAGCCGTGTACAATCGATTCATAATTATGCAAAATTGTCCGGACAGTGGAGTTGTTGCAAGGCTGTCAACAAGGAGGTGAAAGGCTGGAAGAGTGAGTGGTACTGTACGGTTGCATTGCGCAATAATCTGTAACAAATAAGGAAGGACTTTCTATGATGAGAAGATATGGCTTCTTGTTCGCACTGCTGCTGGTGTTTGCAGTGCTGGTTTCGCCCGTTTATGCACGCGGCACTGCCGATCGGGACGAGTTGACGATTGGAGTGGTGATCCCCTACGAGATTGGATGGTACTCTGCGGTCTATGAAGGCTATAGCCTGATTGCTGAGCAGGAAGGTGCAAATCTCGTCTGGCAGTATCATGAGTATCAACCGGATCTGGAAACCAATGCGGTACAGAATCTGATTGCAATGGGCGTCGATGCGATCAATCTGACCGCAGCAACGCCTGAGAGTGCGCAGTACTCCGCACAGCTTGCAAATGAAGCCGGTATTCCGCTGCAGATTACCGAGAGTGGTATTGCCGACGGCCCGGGCGCGCCATTTGCCGACATCGATTTCAACTGGTATGAGCTGTACCAGAAACTCGCGCGCGAGCTACGCGCTGCCGAGTCCGGTGACCTCAACATTCTGTGGCTGCAGGGTTTTCTCGGTAGTCCGCCGGTAATCCAGGGGATCCGAGGATTCCAGGATGCAATTGCCGAGATCGACGGCATGAGGCTGGTAACCGAGCCCCAGGACGGACAGTACGCCACCGAGCCTTCACTCAACATCACCAAAGCAATGGTCCAGGCAGGACTTGATTTCAACGTAGTGATGGGATCCAGCCAGGAAATTACCGAGGGGATCATCCAGGGGTTGCGCGAAGAAGGGGTCGATCTTGACGACGTGATAGTCGTCACCATCAACGGTGGTCCTACGGATGTTGTCAATCTGAGAAATGGCTACATCGATTACGCCATGAGTATTTCTCCCGGGCTTCATGCGATGATCAACGCTCAGAATCTGATCAACAGCCAGACGGGCAGACCCTACCTGGAGCAGGCCTATTCACCCATGGTCTGGTGTACCCGGGACGACTGGGAAGAGACCCTGATTCCGTGGGACGTTGACCTGAGCTGGTTACCCGTAGTAAATGATTTCATTGCCAACGGCGAATACAATCCCGACCTTCGCCCATGAGTATGCCGGCCGGTAGTGTTACTCCGGCATGAATAGTGTTACATAGCACGGAAGGGTTCCTGGACGAAAGGGAACCCTTCCTTTGGTTCAGGCAGTTCACGGCAAGCGGTCCGTGGTCGCTGTTGGATAACGCGAGGAGAGAACGGTGGGTACTGATACGGTCCTGCGTGCTGAAAGCATCGTGAAGAACTACCCTGGCGTGCAGGCGTTGAAATCCGTGGACTTCGATCTCCTGCGCGGCGAGGTGCACGCGCTGGTTGGTCAAAACGGGGCGGGAAAAACAACGCTGGTGGAGATCATCGCGGGGTCGGTGCCGCTGGACTCAGGCACCATATACGTAGAAGGCGTGAAATGCGACTTTCTCGATCCGGCCCGCTCAATCGAGCTGGGAATCCAGACGGTTCACCAGGAGAACCAGCTGGTCGAGGACATCACGGTTGCCGAAAACATCCTGCTCTACGATCTCCCGCGTACCTCTTACCGTCTTTTCAGTCTTCGTTCCTGTATCCGGGCAGCTGATCAATTGCTGCAACAGCTGGGTATCGACGTCAAACCGGGAGCGCGTGTCAGCTCACTCACGTTCGTAGAGAAGAAGCTGATCAGCATCGCTAAGGCGTTTTCCAGACAAGCCAAGATTCTGATCCTGGATGAACCGACGGCATCCCTGGACAGCAACGGGAAACAGGCGCTCTTTTCGCTGATACGCCGCTATTCCGCACTGGGGTTGAGTACAATATATATCTCGCACCACTTGAACGAGATATTCGAAATCAGTGATAGTGTCACGGTATTCAAAGACGGAGTACGGGTCAGTACCAGGCGCACCGCCGAGACCGATGTCAACACGGTCATCCCTGAAATGATCGGTCGCTCGTCCCAATCACTGTACGTACGTGACAAAACGGCCAGACAAACTCTCGCTGAGCGCTCGCTGCTGGAAGTGGTCGATTTCCACCGCGAGGGAACCGTGGATCATGTCTCGTTTTCGATCCGCGCCGGAGAGATATTCGGCATTGCCGGTCTGGTTGGTGCCGGCAGGACAGAGTTGGCCCAGCTGATCTTTGGTGTAGACCAGCGCGAGAGCGGCAGCCTGCTGCTTGACGGAAAAGAGATCACGCCAAGAACGCCGTTTGACGCCGTTGATAAGGGAATCGGTTTCCTTACCGAGGACCGCAAGGATAGCGGCCTTGTGCTCATCCAGCCGGTATACGAGAATATCACGCTGGTGCGTCTTGTGAAGGAGATCAAGGCGCGCATCAGGAGCTTCCTTAATCCAACCAGGGAGCGCAGCGCCGCCGAAACCGTGGTTAAGCAGTTGGACATCAAGACGCCCACGGTACTGCAGAAGGTAATCAACTTGAGCGGCGGAAACCAACAGAAGGTTGTGCTGGGGAAATGGCTTTTCGCCGGTTCGCAGATCATCATTTTTGATGAACCCACAGTCGGCGTAGACGTGGGGAGCAAGAGTGAGATTTACCGGCTGATAGAGAGCCTTGCCAATGACGGGAAGTTCATCATCATCATTTCCTCGGACAACCCGGAATTGGTAGCAGTCTGTGACAGAATTGGCGTGATGAGAACAGGGCGTTTGTGCGCCGAACTCGAGGGTAACCAGATAACCGAAGAAAACATCGTAAACCACAGTCTTGGTTTAGCGAGCGCCGGGAAGGAAGAGAGCACATGAAACTGCCGTTACGTCGTGTCGAGGGAAAAGAACTCGAGTTGAATCTGTCGCTGCTGCTGTTCATCACGATCCTGGTGGTAGCCACGGCTGCGTGGATCGTCAATCCCCGATTTATGAGAATAGGGAATCTGATCAATATCCTGCAGCAGATATCTGTGTTGGGAATAGTTGCCTGCGGTGTGGGGATGTTGCTGATATCGGGCCAGATCGATATCTCCGTGGGAAACCAGGTCTCACTGATGGGAATTGTCATGGCTCTGATCATAGAGCGAGGTGGCCGGATACCCCCGGATGCCGCCAATGCCTGGATGATACAGTGGTCCATACCGTTTGCGGTGATTGTCACCTTTGTCCTGGGTGCGGTCCTGGGGACTGTCACTGGACTGGTTGTGATCAAGTCGAGGGCACATTCCTTCATCGTGACTTTGGCGCTTGGATCGGTATACCGCGGGTTGGCCCTGCTCATAAGCCGTGGCGGTTCATTTACGCTTCATGGACGGTTCACACTTCTGGGACGAACCAGAATCATGGGGTTCCTGCCTGTGTCCATAATCTTCCTGGCGTTTGTGGTGTTACTCACCACGGTGCTGCTCAAGTACACCAGATATGGACGATTTCTGTATTCCATCGGCGGTAACCGCAAGGCCGCCTATGTCTCAGGAATCAAGACTACTGCAGTAACCATGCGCGGGTTCATCACCGTTGGTCTGCTCAACGCGCTCGCAGCACTGATTCTGATTTCCCGGGTTGGTACCGCTCTGGCGGGTACGGCCGATGCGTATTCGCTTGATGCTCTGGCAGCAGTGGTAGTTGGTGGTGTCGCCATCACCGGAGGGAAAGGTACCGCCTTGAGTCTGTTCCTTGGAGTTCTGCTGATCGGTATTGTTGGAAACGCGCTGGTAGTAATGAACGTGAATCCCCATCTGCGTGGAATACTCATCGGACTGATTATCATAGGTTCGGTGACCTTCAGCGGACTGTCGGAACATAAGAGCAGAACATAGGAGTTACGCATGGGCAAAGTGAAGAAGATCGATCTGCTGTCGACATACCAGGGATCGCGGTTTGAAGGCTTCTTCCCGCAGCAATGGGACCTGACGCGGATTGATTACTGCTGCAGCAGGAATCCCAAAGAGGTGTACAAGCGAGAGTCGTGGTGGCATGAGGATTTTGCGCCGGTAGGAGCTGAGTCTCTTCAGGACTTCAATACGGTCATGGGCCACGAGATTGCACTGCAGATCAAGCAAGCCAGTGACGAGGGGCGAGAACTGGTCATGATATGGTCTGTTGGTCCCATGGGTATGTACCGCTGGGCGGTTGAATTCCTCAAGAGATGGAATGTTGACTGTTCGCATGTTCACGGCTTCAATATGGATGAATGGAGTGACAGCGAGGGCAACACCCTCCCGCCGTCCGATCCGGGTGCGTTCACCAATGCCATGGAGCAGGCTCTGTATGGTCCGCTGGGCAAGCTGACAGTACCGCAGGGGCAGCGCCATTTTGCGACCAAACAGGAGCTTCCCACCTACGCCGAGCAGATCGGGAATCTGCGATCAAAAGGGGCAAAGTTTGTGGTTGTCTACGGCATCGGCTGGGTGTTTCATATTGCATTCTGGGAGCCGCACTTTGCCGAGGACTACGCCGACGAGGCGGACTGGATGAAGGCGACCCATCGGGTTGCCGCCAAGCTGCACCCGCTTACAATAATCCAGAACTCCATTACCAGTTTCCGCAGCAGGATCACGCTGGTACCGGCCAGGGCCAATACTATAGGCCCCGGCCTGTTCATGAATGCGGACTATACAATCGGCGGCGTGGACGGTTATCTGCCTTCCAGGAACATGATCTATCAAGGGCAGTCACTGTGGGTAACCCTGAAATACGGACCGACCATGTGGATCCCTTCCACCTTTATGCCGACTATGCCGGGCAAGCTGATGTTTATCAATGCCCTCGCCGGACCGCTGGAAGCCGAGGTGAACTGAAACACGTGCACACAGATGTGTGACTCTACCCGCGAGCGTATCAACCGTCATATTCTTGCCGGACGCACGATCCCGCGCCCGTACAACGCGTCGTGCAGAAGCAGATGACTGCGCGGATCGTAGCCGGGCTCCAGGTGGTAGTTCAGACAGAGCGGACCATCGCGGTTTTCGTCGAGCACCGTGCTCACCCAGGATTCAACCCGGGCGGCCTGCGGCGCGGCAACCAGCAGCTCCACCGGCGGCATGAGGTCCAGTGGAAACTGTAGCCCCAGTGTTCTTCTGATTTCGGACACGCTGGTTCCCGATCCGGTATCCAGAGCGCGGAGGCCGTTGATCAAAGCAATCTCTTGCAGAAGATAGGTACAGTCTCCACAATGGTGCAGCCGCAACGGTGCAATCCTCGCTGCAAGCGACTCCATCTGCGGGATCAGGGTTTCGCGATACTCGCGCGGGCCAAGCATTGTTGCCGAGCACTCTCCGATGTGGAGCGAACGGATCGTTATCTCGGCAGCGCGCGCAAAGGTCTCAATCAACACAACACAGACATCGCCGTACCATTTGTAGAACGATGCCAGAAACTCGGGGTCATCGTGTACAAGCAGCAGAATGTCCTGTCCGAACAGCTTCAATGCGGTGGTGATGCAGCCGTGTATCGTGGCGCGACCGCTGGTATCCCAGAAGAACGGAGGAATCACCGCGCCGCTTTGCGTTCTGCGAAGCAGTGCAATCTCCCTCAACCACTCTCTGATCAACGGGGCCTCGCATAATAATTGGGGATCAGGTAGATCGGAGATTGACGAAAGACCCGCCAACGGCGCCTCGGAGATGTCAGCATCCTGATGTGGGTACGCAACAAAGTCGGCGCCCAGCAGCATGCCGAGTATAAGGTTGGGCTGGATCCCACCGACGTAGAGGTGCGAAGGGCTGTAATGGCTCAATGAGACGAGGTTTGATTCAAGATTGTGAATCCGGTAGCGCGGAAACGTCTGTTGCAGATACTCGGCGATCCCCAGATCCTGCTTGCGTCGCTGCAGCGGATCAAAGTAGTAGTCGCGCCCGAAGGTGGCCCCCGTGACCTGGTGCAGCCAACCCTTGGATACACTTGCCTGGATTGTGATGATAATGCCGCCCCCGCAATACTACCCCGATTGCAACGAGTCTACGTTGCCGCTCATGCGCTGTCAACAGAAGTCCGCAATTGACACTCATCCGCATTTGCGGTTAAGTGGGCCAGGTGCGCTTTGCTTCTGATTGCAGTGCCTGATTACCTGACTGGAGGAGGTCCGGATGGATGAGATAGAGATGGTCTTCGATCATGTTGGAATCCCCACAGATGAGAAGCAACCAAGCGAGGACTGGGTGGAATCTACGCGCGTCTGGGTCACCAACCCGCGCGAGCACAAGTACAATGTTGAGTACTTGCGCTTTGAACCCGATACGCCGTGTGTCTGGCAAGTGGTCAATCTTCCGCACGTGGCCTATCGTGTCAAGGCAGAGGATTTCCCCAAGTTGATCGAGGGGCGTACCATTCTGATTGAACCGTTTGAGGTAGATGATAACTTGACTATCGCGTACGTTGAAAAGGACGGGATGCCGGTAGAGTACATGGTCTTCAAAGATCCCGACAAATGGTTTGGTAAGTCCAAAGAGGAATGGGACAAAGATAGCCAATAGGCTACAACTGTAGCCTGTTGTGTCCGGTCAGGCGAGATGGATCGCCTGGCCGGTGTTGTAGGAATCTACCGCTGCAAAACAGATTTTGAGGCTGTTGACCGCATCAGTGAGATGATCGGTCAAGTCAATATCCTCGGTGATTGCCTCATACAGATACGCTTGCTCGCGCTTGCACAGTTCATCGTGGTCTGGTTCATCCTCGATGCGCACGACCTTGTCCTCCTCTAGCTGACGCCCTTCTGAATCTGTCCTGCTGGAATGGAGAATAATGCTGTCGACGGTTGTATGCTTGGATACATCGGAAGGGTCGGTGGCGCCTGCCTGCTTGTCAATGCTCACGCAACCGTTCGGACCGATAACGTCTTTGACAAAGAACGCCACTTTGCTCATCATGGGTCCCCAACCTACTTCGTACCAGCCCACCGACTCGTCTTCAAATACCACCTGCAGCGCGCCGTAGTTATGCTTGTCTGGATCGATCTCCGGTGATACCCGCGCGGCAATCCCCTGAACCAGCTTCGGTTTTGATCTGGTCATCTGGCACATCACATCAACGTAGTGCACGCCACAATCTACCAACGGCGGCATGTTACGTATGAAGGTCTTGTGTACTTCCCATTCGTGCCCGTAGCTCTGCTGATTGAGGTTCATGCGCATTATCAGGGGCTTACCGAGGGTCTGCGCGTACTCGATGAAACTTGTCCACGCGGGATGAACACGAAGGATGTAGCCGATCACCAGCTTCCGGCCGGTTTCAGCTGCAACCCGCACAACCTCTTCGGATTCTTCTATCGTCTGAGCAATGGGTTTCTCCATGAAGACGTGACAACCCTGCCTCATCGCATGAATCGAGTACTCGGCGTGCGTATCGGTATACGTATTGATAGAGACAACGTCCGGGCGCAGCTCGGCCATCGCCTGGTAGTAGTCGGTATAGATCGGGGCATCGACTTCCAGTTTCTTCAAGAGTTCACCCGCACGGTCTACATTGCGCGCAACCACAATTCCTGCTATCTCAAAGCCCGGCAGCTCCGCATACCCTTTGGCGTGTGAAGCCCCCATACTTCCGATTCCAACAACGAGTGTCCGCAACACCGGCTTCTTGCTCATCCCCTGCTCCTTTTTCTGCTCTGCACAACGGCCAACCTGCCCCAGACTGATGTTCTCATGCCGATATCATGATGCCTTGTACGGCGCCAGTCAAGTTGGGCGCGGCTTCAGTCCTGCAGGCCGGCCTCAAAGTCCTTAATCGATATCGTGCGGCCTTGCTCGAGAAGCAGTCCGTAGCGGATCAGGCTCTTGCCCTTTCCGATGGTTCCCACCGCCTTCAGTATATCGTCCTTGAAGTAACCGATCAGGAACTTACCGTTTGCTACGTCCCCGTCGATCCGCGTTGCATCAAACTCGGGAGCGTAGCCGAGGTAGCCAAAGCTGGTCTCCAATTGGCGTGTCCAGAAGAAGGGAGCGTAGGCAAGTCCTTTGCCGGTGCCCGCGATCGAACGGGCTGCTTCCTGTCCGTGGCGCTGGGCTACCGCCCAGTGCTCTATGCGCTGTTGGCGCTCCGGGGCACCCTTGTCTGCTGTGCCGCTTGCAACGCGGGCGATATCGCCGACAGCGTAGACACCGGCAGCCGATGTTTGCAGGTGCCGATCGACGGGCACCGCACCGTCCTCGACCAGCCCCGAGCCTTCGAGGTAGTCAACAACCGGGGTTACCCCGATGCCAACCACCACCAGATCGGCCGCCAGCGAACTGCCGTCGGATAACTCGACTTCGCGGCCGGCGCCGTTATCCACAATCCGCGACACGCCGGTTCCCAGGCGCAGCGAGACGCCGGCTTGCTGGTGCATCGTGACAAATCGCTTGCCGACCTCGGGGCCAAAGACGCGTTCGAAGGGAACCGTTTCCGGCGCCACCACGCTAACTTCCAGACCGCGTCCGCGGAGATACGCGGCTGCCTCGGTACCGATGAAGCTTGCTCCAATGACCACCGCGCGGCGAGCTTCTGCGGCGGCGTGCCGCAGAGCGGACGCGTCGGCAAACGACCTCAGCAGAAAGACCCCCGGCAGGTCTGCCCCGGGAACCGGCAGCGGTTTTGGCGTTGCGCCGCTGGCCAGTATCAGAAAGTCGCCGCTGAGCCGGGAACCGTCCTGCAGCGTGACCGTCCGGCTGCCCGGGTCAATCTGTGTGACCCGTTGTCCGCTGCGCAGCTCGATCTGCAGATCCTTGTAGAATGACTCGGGACGCATCGCAACTGCATCAAAGGATGCGTCACCGGAGAGGAAGTACTTGGAGAGCGCTGTTCGGTCGTAGGGGCGCGCATCTTCTGCGGTTATCATAACGATGCCGCCGGCAAATCCTTCGCGGCGCAGGGTCTCCGCGGCGGCGCTGCCGCCGGCCCCGGCACCGACTATCACTACGGTGCGCCCATCGCTTCCGGCCGGCATAGCAATAGACGCCTGTCGGCGGCGGCCGAGGTACACGGTTCCATCCTGCTCGCGGACCTCGTAGGCCGAGAGATCGTCTATAGCCGGGGCGCTCAGCAGTGCGCCGCTTTCTATATCAAAGCGCGCGTTGTGACAGCCGCAGATTATCTGATCTCCGTGCACGTGGCCCCACGAGAGCGGACACCCCACGTGCGGGCACGAGTTGTCCCAGGCAAAGAGCGTGTTGCCTCGGCGCAGCAACAGCACACTATCCTTGTCACTGAGTTCAACCGGGAACGGCTTCCCTTGGACGATGTCTCCACTCGCGGCTATCTCTCTCCACTCGTTTGCTGCCATTTCGGGTACCTCCACTACAAAGAATAGAAGAGCTCGAAACAATAAGCAAGGTTTGCAGGCTCAGGCATCTGCGCACTGCCGTAGCGCTCTGCTGCAGCTGACAGTCGGTCCGCCACCGTGGCCGGCAGGAAAGCCCGAGCGCTTTACGCGGCGGAGAGGTTAACGTACCTTTGAGTGATGGCGTCTGAAGACCAGCGGCGTAAGGTGGTTGTGCACGTGGGCAAGTTCAGCGGGCACGGCACGCATTTCCACGTTACCATGCGCGAAGAAGCGGATTCAGGCCGTGAGCGGATGATGAAGTTCCGCTCGCGCGAGAAGGCCATGCGCTGGATTGAGTATACCTTTAGGCGTGAGTTCAATCCCGCCACTCACGAGCTTGTCTTTGCCGAGGATAGACCGCGGTGGTTCTACCCGGAAGGAGAATGAGAGAACA
>REDW01000074.1 GCA_007693325.1 Spirochaetaceae bacterium | reverse complement strand
ATTTTGTGTCAAGGATTTTGCCCATTTTTCTTGCTGCTCTTTTTATTATGCGCGGGGGGGTTGGCGGCGCGGGGTTCCCGCGCCTACAACCCCAACCGGGTATCCGGCACGGCGAGACTGAATCAGGGTCAGTGAATGAGCGTTAACACACCTTGACGCAGGCCGGTGTGCTGACAGTACCTTAGACTCATGGACCACGGAAAAGAAAACAAACAGCGTGTACTGTTTGTCTGTACGGCAAATCAACAACGCAGCCCTACCGCCGAGGAGATGTACCGCAATGACCCGCGCTTTGAAGTGCGCTCAGCGGGAACCGATGCGCTGATGGGGCGCGAGGTGACTGCCGAAGACCTGCAGTGGGCCGATCTGGTGGTGGTTATGGAACAGTGCCACGCAAACAAGATCCGCGCCGCATTCCCGGCCGCCAGTGCCGGCGCGCAGCTGATAGTACTGGGAATCCCCGACGTCTACGAATACATGGAGCAGACGCTGCAGCGCGAAATCAGGAGCCGGTTTGAGGCAGCGCTGCCTTTGTGTTGATCCACCCTACTCCAGCTCTACGGTGAAACCGTCATCCGTTTCGCTGCACGGGAGTTCCTGTGCGTCTGCATCGCCCATGCGCCAGACACATACCTTCTGCGGTGTGATATCGATTGCCAGCCGATTGCCGCGGTGCAGAATCTTGAACGCCAGCCTGCGCCAATCTTCGGGCAGCTGAGGATGAAGCACGATTCGATCCTTGAACAGGTTGATGCCGGCAAAGCCCTTGAGCAGAATTTCGAGTGAACCGGCCATGACGCCGCAGTGGATACCTTCCAGCGTGGTTCCGCCCTGCGTATCGTAGATGTCGCTGGCAAGCGCGTCGCGGAACCAGTTCCACTTGGCCTGATGGTGGCTTGCAAGGTAGTTGGAGATTGACGAGTGCACCACGTAACTCAGCGTGCTGCCGTGGCTTGTGCGTGGGACATAATGGTCGTAGTTCACGCGCAGCAGTTCAGTGGAATCCGGGGCGCTATAGCCCATCTTCTGCAGGATGTTGCTCACCTGCGCCGGAGCCAGCATGTAGAAGCACTGCAGCATGTCGGCCTGCTTGATGGCCTTATAGGCGTCCGGCGTTGTTCCCTCGGCTTTCAGAATCCGGTCCAGCCGTCTTATATTGCCGTACTTGCGCCGGTAGGCGTTCCAGTCGAGTTCCTTCAGGTTGCTCCAGCCGGCAAACTGATCGATGGTGCCGTCTTGCTGGATTGGCACGTACAAGCGCTTTACGATGTCACGCCAACGCTCCAGTTCGGCCTCGTCAAAGTCCAGCTCGCGTTGTACGCGCTGTTTGACGGACCCGGGCAGATAGTCCCAGGTCTCCACGGTTTTGTGTAGCAGCCAGGCGGTCATGATATTGGTGTAGGCGTTATCATCAAGTCCGCCCTCTTCGGCATCGGGGTACTTCTCGTGGAACTCGTCCGGTCCTACCACTTTTCTGATATGGTAGCGGTCGTCGGACTCGTCGAGTTTTGCAATGCTGGACCAGAAACGAGCGATTTCCAGCAGCATCTCGATGCCGTGCTCTTCGATGAACGCTGTGTCGCCACTGGTAAAGAAGTATTCCCAGATGTTGTAGGCTATCGCGATATTGATGTGCCGCTGTAGATACGAGAGGTCGGGGTCCCACTGACCGCTCTTGGGGTTGTAGTGCAGTTGCTGCGACTCACGAAATCCGCTGTCTGCCGACTGCCACGGATAGAGCGCGCCGGCAAAGCCGTCTTCGCGCGCAATCTGCCGCGCGGCGTCCAGACGACGGTAGCGGTACAACAGATGGTTGCGTGTTACCTCGGGGAAGTGCAGATTGTAGAACGGCGCGATGAACAGCTCATCCCAGAAGATGTGCCCACGGTAGGCTTCACCGTGCAATCCGCGGGCCGGTAGTCCGTTATCAACAAAGGTACTGGCCGGGTTTGCGGTGGTCAGAAGGTGGTAAATGTGTAACCGCAGCGCCTTCTGGGCAAAGCGGTCCCCCTCGACTACAACATCGGCCAGGTTCCAGTACTCTGACCAGACCTTCTCGTGCTGGGCCAGGAGTGCTTCAAATGGCGCTATGTCCTCAAGCTCCACTTCGGCATCGCGCGCGGGTTGGCTGCTATCCCAGTGCGCCGAGCTGAAAATGCTGACGCTCTTTTCGAGGCGGTACTCCCGGCCCTGTTCGACCTGGAGGGTGAACAGTTCGCTGATGAGGCCGGGCTCCTGCTGAACCTGACGCGGTGGTTGCAGACGGTCGTCCGCGCAGTAGAACCGCGACACGGCGCTCATACAGATGTCGATCTTGGAGCTGTTGGTTCTGACCTGCAGCTGTACCTGAGGTTCCTCACCACCGTCAACAGCGAGGTCCTGCTCAGTGACCGGCTCGAGATGCTTGCTGTTCAGTTGCCGGTAGCGCTCTACGCCGTAGTTGTAGACGGTACCGTCAAGACTGGACCGTAATGTGACGGTACCCGTGTAGTTACGCGGAATGAGAGTGAGCTCTATTGCCCCGAGGTGTACCCGCTCCATGCTTGCAAAGCATCGGGTGCGGATGGTAGTCAGGCGGCCGGCGGTGTCGCAGAAGGTTGCCTCGCGCACGCAAAGCCCCCGGCGCATATCCAGATAATGCCGATAGTCCTGCAGCCCGCTGGTCAGTGGCTTCAGCACCTCGCCGTTCTCAACGCGAACCTGGATCGACAGCCAGTTGGGGCAGTTCACAAAGTCATTGTTGCGTACCGTTTTCCCGTGGACTTCGGTTTCAAGCTGGTTGAACAGTCCCGCTATATAGGTGCCGGGGTAGTGAATATCGCCGTTGATTGCCTCCCCGGCAAACGCACCGCGCGTGCCGAAGTAGCCGTTGCCTACCGTGGTCAGCGCTTCACGCAGCCGTTCGCCGGTTGGCTCAAAACCGTGGTACGATAGCCGCCACGCATCCTGCACTATTCCGTGGTCAAACCATTCTTCCAGTTCCTCTACCGTGAACTGCGCCAGGTCCTCTACCACCATATCGGCGCCGCGGCTGCGCAGTTCTCCCATCTCCACGTTGCGCGCCACACCGAGCACCAGGCCGAAGTTGCCACTCCTGCCCGCTTCCACCCCAGCGTAGGCATCCTCTACCAGCAGGCAATCGTGCGGACTCAGACCCATTTTCTCGGCGGCGAGGATGAAGATGTCCGGCTCCGGTTTGCCGCGCAGCCCGAGCTGACTGCTGATTTGGCCGTCAACCACAATCGGAAACAGCTGATCGAGTTCAGCCTGCGTGAGAATCCAGCCGCAGTCAGAACTGGAGGAAGCCACGCCAAGCTTGATTCCCCGTCCAGCCAACGTCTGCGCGAGCGTGATCGTGGAATCAAACAGGCTTACGCCTTCTTCTTGCACCAGTTGGCGAAAGCGCACCCGCTTACGGTTGCCGATTGCACAGATCGTCTCAGCGCTTGAACTGTCGGACGGATCCCCCCAGGGGATGTTTATGTCGCGCGACTGCAGAAACGATTTCACGCCCTGATAGCGGGGTTTGCCGTCAACGTAGGGAATGTAGTCCTGCTCGTAGCTGAACTCACGCTGCTGTCTGCCGCCGGGGCCATGCCGGCGCAGCAGGACCTCGTCAAGCGTCTCTTTCCAGGCTCTGAAATGAACGCGGGCAGTAGCGGTAATCACACCGTCCAGATCGAATATCGCTCCTTTACACATCATCGCTGCCTTGCTCCTTTGATCTGCCGATGCGGTTCAGCGCGGCAACCAGCATGTCCGGAGAAGCTGCAAAGCTTGCGTTGCTGTTTGCCGAGCAGACCGCCTGCTGTAGCTCGGAATCCGCGCCAACAAACAGCGCAAGCGAGTGCCGGCTGCGCTGCGCGGCAACGCGCGCCATCGGCACATCGGAGGCGGTGTCACCGCATACCAGCACCGGACTATGCCGCAGGCCGAGAGTGAGCTCGTTGTCCAAAAAAACGAGCCCGTCGCCCTTGTCAAAATCTCTGCTATCAGCCGCGGAGTCTATCGTAAGCAGGATCTCGATGTCTTTGCCGGTATCTTCTATACGCAGGTACTGCTGTTCGGGATCGATCTGACGCACCAGTTGCGTCACCGCCTGCAGAAAATGCGTGGAATGCTTGTGCGGAATGGATTGTTCGACATCCTGACGCGCCACGGTTGTCTGTCCAAATTTGAATTGCAGGCTCGATCCTATGAGAGCAAAGACACGGTACTGCTCCTGGTCAACCAGCTGCTGCAGACCCTGGTTGAAGCGGTCAAGCACTCGCTGCTGCTCTTGATCGATCGCAAGCGCACCGCTGTTGCCGCGTTCATCGCGATATTGACGGCCTTTGGACCCGGCGTACGCGAAAACGCCTTCGGGGTTAACGCTGACGTCGATAAGGCCACCGTTTGTCAGCGGAGCAGAAGACAGAATCACGCTGCGTCGGCAACAGCGGCGTGCGAAGCGGGTCAAAAAAACGGCGTTATAGGCGGCCTGCACCGACGATCGGTAGCGTCCGCAGTAGTTGTTGACTGTTCCGTCGCGGTCGGTCACAAAGATGCAGGCCGAAGAACGACTGTCAGCGCCATCTGCCGGAATGAACCCGCGCAGCTGTTGCTCCAGCTGCTGCAGCCCCTGATCGAAACCCGGGTTCTGCTGCCGCAGCATCTGCAGCAGGGCGCTCTCACCGTCACCAATGTAGACGATATCACGCTCGAGTTCCTGCAGTTCATAATCAAGCCCGCTAACCACTTCCCCGGCAGAGCCTGCCCGTAGCACAAAACGGCCATTGTGCCGCGGCCAGCTCAGGATATCGTCACGAACCTCTTTCAGCGAATCGAGGTTGTAGTCAACGCCCGAGCGATTCGTGCCGCCGGCGGCAATTGTGCGGCGTAGCGCGGCAAGCTGCTGCATATGCGCGTAGAGCTGTTCGAGTGAGTTCATCGCATCACCACTCCGATATTGTACATCATAACAACTCCGCAGCGGCACGAAAACCGCTGCAGGCCGCAGCACAACGTTGCGTTCTTCAGCTACTCATGCTAAATTTAGCTACGAGCCAGTTATGAAAAGCAGTGACAACCGCAACAAAGTAGATTCACACAGCCGGCGTCAGTTCCTGCGCAGACTGGGAATTGGAGTAGCCGGGGCCGGTTTGCTGAACCTTGCGCCGCTGTGGGGCGATCAGCGTGACCGATCCCGAGATCCTGACCAGGACGGCTTTGCTTCGATGCCGCTGCGCCGCCTCGGGGATACCGGTGTATCGGTTGCTCCGTTCAGCCTCGGCGGTGAGGCCACCGTGCAGCAACTGCCGCGCCAGTCAGAAGCGGTGCAGATCATCAATCGCGCAATAGATCTGGGAGTCAATTACATTGACACCTCCCCTACCTACGGTAGCGGAGGCAGTGAGACAAACATCGGGGTGGTGATGGCGGATCGTCGCAATCAGGTGTTTCTGGCAACCAAGACGCACGACCGCAGCTATGACGGAACCATGCGGCTGGTTGAGCAGTCGCTGAAACGACTGCAGACCGACCGCATCGACTTGTACCAGATTCACAACGTGCGCACCGAATCCGATGTGCGCCGGGCATTCGGCGAGCGTGGCGCGGTCAAGGCGCTTGAGCGACTGCAGAGCGACGGTGTGGTCCGTTTCAGCGGAATTAGCGGACACCGTGATCCGGATGTTCTGCTGCGCGCGATTCGCGAATACCGCTTCGACTGCCTCTTGATGACGCTCAATGCTGCAGACATCCATTATAGGCCGTTTCAGAAAGATCTGCTCGCCGAGGCACGATCTCAGGATATGGGAATTATTGCGATGAAGGTGACCGCCGTGGGACGAATCTTCCGCGAGGGAGGTATTACTTCAATGGAGCAAGCGCTGGGCTACACACTCTCGTTTCCGGTCAGCACTGCGATTGTAGGCATTTCCAGCGTACGCGAGCTGGAAGAGAATGTGCGTATCGCTGCCCGGGGGTACAAACTGTCGCAGGATGAACTCAGTGCTGTGGAAGAACTCAGTCAGGCGTACGCAGATGACGGCAATTTTTTCAAGCATCACTGGTAGCCCGTGCGTGCAGCGCTTTTGAGTTGGAGGCGCATATGGCGATAACGAGACGTGGTTTTCTGGGCGGTGTACTGGCAACCGCGGGGACCCTGTTGATCGGCGGTCGCGCGCGGGCCGAGGCCGACCCGCCACCACCGGCTGCTGCTGCCGGCGGCTGGCAACCGGCGTATCTGCAACTCGAGCAGCAAGGCCGGCTGGCTGAACGTGCTGAACAGGCGCGCGCGATGCTGCAACACTGCGAACTCTGTCCGCGACGCTGCGGTGTAAATCGGCTGCGCGGTGAAACCGGTGTCTGCCGTACTGCGGACAAGGCCGTGGTCTTCAGTTTTCAACCTCACTTTGGCGAAGAGATCCCGCTGGTAGGGAGACACGGATCGGGAACCATATTCTTCTCAAATTGTAGTCTGCGCTGCGTATTCTGCCAGAATTGGCCGATTGCGCACGAGGGGCGTGGTTCCGTAGTCGATGACCAGCGGCTGGCAGAGATCATGCTCAACGTGCAGCGCATGGGGTGCCCCAATATCAACCTGGTTACCCCGACCCACATCATGCCCAACATCGTTCAGGCAACGCGGATTGCGGCGGACAACGGGTTGCGAATTCCGTTGTGCTACAATACCGGCGGCTACGATTCGCTGGCTGCCATCCAGCTGCTGGACGGAATAGTGGATATCTACCTGCCTGACCTCAAGTTCATGGATGCAGCAGAAGCCGAGCGTTACGCCGGCGGTGCTCCCGATTATCCCGCAACGGCCAGACAGGCAATAGCAGAGATGCACCGTCAGGTTGGTGATCTCATCACCGATGAGCGCGGCGTTGCGTTGCGCGGTCTGATGCTGCGGCATCTGGTGATGCCGAATCGCGTAGCCGGTACGCGCGAGTTTGTCGACTGGGTTGCCAACACGCTCTCGCCTGCCACCTACGTCAACATCATGTCACAGTACCGCGTTGAGCACCGCGCCTTCGAGTACCCGCAGATCGCGCGGGCGATCACGGCAAACGAGTTTCTCGAGGCCATGGAGTGGGCCGATCAAGCCGGACTGACCAATCTGGACCAGCGTTCCGTCATGCAGCGCGAGCTGTTCCGACAACGCGTCGGCTGACGGACAGGACCGCAAGCCTCGCCTGCCGCGTTTCTATCAGCTCCAACGGCCCGGTATCGGTTGATCGCAATGACGGCAGCGGCCGTTGTCAATTGCAATATCTTCAACAACAAAACCCATCCGCGAGATCACCGTCTGACCACAGTGCGGACAAAAACTGTTCTCTCCCTCGTGGCCGGTTACCCGCGCAATGTATACGTAGTGCAGGCCCTGCTGCTTTGCTGTCTCGCGCGCACGGTCCAGCGTGGAGACCGGTGTAGGCGGCAGATTGGCGAGCTTGTACAACGGATAAAAGCGCGCAAAGTGTAATGGAACCTCGGGCCCCAACTCGTCCATGATCCAGCGGCACATCCTGCCGATCATCTGCGGACTGTCATTGAGCGTCGGAATAACCAGGTTGGTTATTTCGATGTGCACGCCGGCGCTGCGCAGGCGCTTCAGTGTTTTCAGCACCGGATCCAGTTCGGCGGCGCACATGTCACGGTAGAACGATGCGTCAAAGCCCTTGAGGTCTATGTTGACCGCATCCACCAGCTCTACCAGTTCCTCGAGCGGCTGCTCGGCGATGTAGCCGCTGGTGTGCAGTAGATTGAGCAGGCCGGCACGTTTGGCCTGACGCGCCGAATCGTACATATACTCAAAGAACGCTACCGGCTCACCAAACGCGTAGCTGAGCGACTGGGCACCCACGTCCCTGGCGTGCTGCACCAGCTCGCGTGGCGGCAGATCGTAGGCGTAGACTTCTTCGGGCGACACCAGCGCCAGGTCCCAGACCTCACAGAACTTGCACTCGATCGGGCAGCCGGCGGTTGATACCGACAGTGCCCGCGTTCCGGGAAGGACGTGGAAGAACGGTTTGCGCTCGACCGGGTCGAGTTGAACCAGAGACGGATTGCCGTATGCCAGGGTGTAGCCGGTTCCATCGCGGTTCTCGCGCACGCGGCATCGGCCGCGGCTGCCGGAGGAGAGGCGGCAGCCGTGAGGACAGAGGGTGCAGCGTATATCGCTGCCGTTCAGCGGCTGAAACCACCTGGAGCGGCGCAGACCGATCAGCCCCTTGTGAGCAGATTGGGCCGCGGCTGGTTGCGCCGATGTCAACAACCCGCCCAGGCAGAGCGCGCACGCTCCCAGTGCACCGCTTCTAAGAAAACCGCGGCGTGTCACTTCCACTTCATCCATAACGCCTCCCGGGGGCAACGCCGCAGATCGCCAGTGCTGCGCAGGCGGACGCGTTGGCAAACGCGGCCAGGAGGACGCACGCGATAATGCCAAGCACGGGTGCAACCACTGCGCTGGCGATAGCTGCGCCGCTGCATGCCCCCACTAATTCTACACCGTATACCGCCGCAGTGGAACGCTCGGGTTGATTATCCAGCGCCAGATAACACGCTACCGCCAGCGGGAAGTCTGCGCCGTTCAATGCGCCTGCAGCGAACGTGGTTGCGGTGAACAGCGTGAAGACCGCCGCCGGTGATGTAAGCCCGGCTGCCCGCGGCAACGTTAGCGCGATTGCCAGTGCAAACAGAGCCACAAGCCCCTGAACCGCCGCCAGAACGCGTCGATCGGCAGGGTCCGGCACCAGGCGTTGCGTCAGTGTGGCTCCTAGTGCCAGCCCTGCCATGAAGACCGCCACAATCAACCCCACCATCTCGTAGACAAAGCCGTAGAGACTCTGGAATGCGAACAACAGCGCAATCTGCATCGCCATAGTCGATAATCCGGTGGTAAACACCGCACACAACACCGCAAAGCGCGGTGAAGCGCGGGCGCGAGTACGCGGCAGGCTGCGCAAGACAAGTGCTGCACCCAGCGTCAAGGCAAGTGGCACAGCTATCCACCACGGCTGGACTCGGCCAATCCAGCGTAGTGCAGCGCCGTGGTCACCACGCGTCAGAACGTTCCAGTACATCAGCGTGTGGTAGTATCCCACCGGGCGAAAATCGGAGTTGATGAAGAAGCGTTGATCCACCGGCGGCAACTGTTGTTCCTGCTGCTGCTGTTCCTCGATTGTGCCGGGCAGCAGCGGACTGCTCGGGGGCGCTTCCAGGTGCGCTCCGCGACGCCGGCCGTGATGACGCAATACCCAGTTGATGCGCTGCAGTGGAGCGGGATCCAGTAGAACAGCAAAGTGTCCGGCGCTGAAACCGGCGGTCTGGACGCCGCGTTGTGAGAACCGCTGCACCAGCGTCATAACGTCTGCGGAGAGCTGATCAGACTCACGCGAAGCAAAGAAGTACAGCATGCGCTCTCCCAGCGGCAAGACCTGATCAAAGACCGAACGCAGCGTATGATAGATTGCCGCATTGCGGTTGGCAATTGCCGAGCCGCGCAGGTCCGCGGTTGACAGTGCGCTGACCACCAGTACCCCGTCCTGTTTGAGCCTGTCGCGCGCCTCGCTGAAGAACTGCTCGGTGTAATAGCGGTTCAGAACCGCGGTTGTTGGATCGGGAACGTCAACCATGATCAAGTCGTAATCTGTATCACTGCCTTTGACAAACAGACGCCCGTCGCTGTGAATCAGTCTCACCCGCGGATCAGCCAGCGCGCGCCGCGTGCCGTCGCCGATATGCGCCGAGGCTGCGCGCACCAGAACCGGGTCGAGTTCGAGGTAATCGATCCGTGCAACGTCGTAACGTGCTATTTCGCGCAGCGTCCCGCGTAGACCGCCGCCAATCAGCAGGATGCGTTGCGGGTTGCGGTGCTGTGTCATTGCCAGGTGCGCAAACGTTACCGCCTGCTGTTCCTCGAGTTCCACCGCCCTATCGGTTGTGCCGCCGGTGGAGAATACCAGATGACCGCTCTGGAAAAAGCTGTACTGATCCTCGTGCTGCAGCACGGAGACCGCCCCGTAGCGTGACTGGTGCGTCTGCACCAGCTCGTAATCGGGTAAGCGCAGCTGCCATTGCAACTGCGCTGACCACCGGTCGAGCTGCTGCAGCGTCGGAATCATCAGCACGATCAGCGCGAGAGGCAACAACGGCAGCCATCTGCGGTACTGATGCAGCGCTGTCGCCAGCATAACCGCTGCAATCAGTGCGGCGGCCTGCAACGAGTTGAGATGATGCACCAGCAGCAGGGTGAAGATTAACCCTCCGGCAACGTTGCCGGCGGCCTCGCCGACGTACGTCCTGGCCGCACCTGAGCTATCTACGGCGTGCTCAGCGTCGCGCCAGATGCGTGCCAGCAGGACAAATTGTCCTCCCAACAGCAGGGTGACCGGCGCCATGACCGCAAGACTGGCGAGTGCCATGTCGCCCAGCGAGAGCAGCGCGCCCGGCGGCAGCGCAAAGAAAGCCGGTACCAGCCGTATCCACAGGACGGTTGCCGGTAGCAGCAGGGCTACCGCGACTGCGTTGACGCGCAGCTGCAGCGGCGCGTTGCCGTAGCGCTGCACCAGACACGCTCCAAGTCTACTGCCGAGAGCCACCCAGATCATCCATGCCGCCAGGATAATCCCAAGCGATAACTCGCTGCCGTGGAAAACCATCAGCAGCTCGCGCAGAAATATCACCTGTCCAATCTGACAGGTTACCCCAAGCGCGAGAACCATCGGCAGGTGTGGCGATAACTGCAGGCGCACGCTGAACCTCGTTATTGTTATAGTGATACTGTAAACGGAGGTGGATTCACCAGTCAACCTGAGCTGACAGCGGACAGCAGACCCCAGGTGCAAACCTGCGCTGCTATCGCTTGACATACCCTACCGGGGTATAATATATTGATGCGTAGCGAGGCCCACATACGGCCGGGAGGTTCAGATGAGCGATGATGGCAGCCGCACTGCGGTAAAGATAGCTTCGGTTGATCCCAGAACGCTGCAGACAGCAGACAGACAGAACAACGGAAATCCGCCTGATGACAGCGGACAGAGCACCAGCGTCACCCTGCTGGTAGACGGTATGACCTGTGCCAGCTGCGCGTCCTCAATTGAAACCACGCTTGCAGCCAGCCACGGAGTGGAATCGGCAACGGTCAACTTTGCTGCCGAGAAGGTAACTATCCGCTACAACGTCGCAGAAGTTCGCCTGCCGCAGCTGAAAAAGCGAGTTGAGGATGTCGGCTACCGCCTGCTGGAGGACGACGGCAGCGGTGACCAGGACGCGGATCTGATAAAGGTCAAGAACGCCCGCCGACGACTGATGATTGCGGCTACGCTGGCAGCCACGGTCATGGCGCTGATGGTGATCCATATGTTTGTTGTCTCCGTGCCGGGCTATCTGGCGATTGTCGCTATCCTCGGCGCACCGGTGGTGTTCTGGGTCGGGCGTCACGTGCATATTGCCGCGTTCAAGGCGATTCGCTCCGGTAGGCCCAACATGGACGTGCTGGTATCGCTCGGCTCGCTACCTCCGTTTCTGGTCGGTATGGCCGGGTTCTTTGTTCCGGTACAGACCTTCATTGAAATGGCAACCACGATCATGACCTTTCACCTTATCGGCAAGTACCTCGAAGTTCGTGCCAAGGGCCGTGCCTCGCAGGCAATTCGCAAACTGGTACAGATGGGCGCAAAGACGGCCAACATACTGGTTGACGGCCAGGAGATTGAGGTCGATGTCAGCGAGCTGGCGGTAGACAACGTGATGATCGTGCGTCCGGGCGAGAAGATCCCCACCGATGGTGTGGTGGTCTCCGGCGAAAGCTTCATAGACGAGAGCATGGCCACCGGCGAACCGCAGCCGGTGAAGAAGAGCCAGGGCTCCGAAGTGATCGGTGCAACGGTCAACAACAATGGTGTATTGCGGGTGCGCGTGACCAAGGTTGGCAAAGACACCTTTTTGTCCCAGGTTATCAAGATGGTAGAAGAGTGCCAGGGAACCAAGGTCCCGATCCAGGAGTTTGCCGATCGGGTAACCGGATACTTCGTTCCAATTATCCTGATGCTGACGGTTATCACCTTTGTCTCGTTTAACCTGTTTCCCGAGTTTCACCTCCGAATCATGCAGTGGGGTTCGTCGTTTCTGCCGTGGGTCAATCCCGACCTGGCTCCCCTGACACTTGCATTCATTACCGCTACCGCCGTGCTGGTAATCGCCTGTCCCTGCGCCCTCGGTCTCGGAACCCCCACCGCGCTGATGGTCGGCAGCGGTATCGGGGCTGAAAAAGGCATCCTGATCCGCAACGGAGAAGCTGTGCAGACGCTCAAGGATATTGCCGCGGTAGCATTCGACAAGACCGGTACTATCACCGTCGGCAGACCGACGGTAACCGACATCCAGCCGGCGGACGGCGTTGAGGAGTTCGATCTTCTCTTGCTGGCTGCGTCACTGGAAAACGCCAGCGAACATCCACTGGCGCGTGCGGTGGTAGAAGCCGCCCGCCAAAAGGGCGCCGAGCCGGCGGAACCGCACGATTTTGCGGCGCTGACCGGGCGCGGGATACGCGGTAGCGTTGACGGCCAGACGGTGCTGGTGGGCAACCGAGCGCTGCTGCAAGAGAACGGCATCGACGTCAGCACGCTGGAAAACCAGTTGACGGCATTGGAAGATGAAGCCAAGACTGCGATGCTGGTTGCCAGAGACAACCAGATCATCGGGTTACTGGCTGTTGCCGACCCCATTAAGCCCGATTCAGCCGGCGCGGTTGCCGAGCTGGAGCGCATGGGAATCCGTACCGCGATGATAACCGGAGACAACCAGCGCACCGCGCGCGCAATCGCTGCCCAGGTTGGTATCAGCGATGTAATTGCCGGCGTGTTACCCGAGGGAAAAGTAAACGAAGTGCGGCGATTGCAACAGCAGTACGGAACGATTGCGATGGTTGGCGACGGCATCAACGATGCTCCGGCACTCAAGCAGGCCAACGTGGGAATCGCTATCGGCAGCGGAACTGACATCGCGATTGAAGCGGCTGATGTTACACTGGTGCGCGGTGAGCTCGGATCGCTGGTGACCGCCATCAATCTTTCGCAAGCGATCTTTCGCAAGATCAAAGAGAACTACTTCTGGGCCTGGGCGTACAACGCCGCCGCCGTACCAATCGCGATGCTCGGGTTGCTGCACCCCATGATCGGTGCTGCAGCCATGAGTGTCAGCTCGCTGAACGTGGTCTACAACTCACTGCGTTTGAAACGGGTCCCGCTGGAACCCGTCTACGCGCGTTCGCCGGCGTAGTAGTGCAGGGGCCGGAGTGACGAGGTGCGATTAGTGTCCGGCCGCGCGTTGCGTTTCGCGCTCAGGCGCATTATAGTGGACACGTTATGGCGCCGGCAGACCCCCTGCAAAGCTTTGACCTGAAGCTAACCACACTCGAGCAGCGGATCAGCGCACTGGCCGATGATCTCGCGCAGCATCAGAAGAACGGGCGGCCGGTGGTGGCCGGTGCTGCAGTGCGCCGGCGCCCTGTGTTAACCGGGGATTCTCTATTTGAAATCCTGCTGGAACACGTGGTCCAGGGATATCACGAGTTAGCAGATGATGAACGCCTGGCGCAACGCTTTGACGAGCTGAGCGAGCAGACTATCGATCTGGTCTGTTTTGTGACATCCTCCGGCGAGATCCGTTCAACCAACAGCGCGTTCATCGAGCGCCTGGGATACCAGCCGCAACAGTTGATCGGCACCTCCCTGCTTGACCTGATCGAGGCGCGCTATCGATCCAGCGTCCTTTCACAGCTGCAGCGCGTAGTGCACGAGTATCGCCAGCGGGAACCGACGCGGCCGGACGATATTCTGCTCTACCAATTGGGTAGCACCGCTGACAACCGCGTCTCGGTGGTGGCGCTGGTGACCGTTGTGGACGATTCCGCCGATGTACTCGCGGTGGTAATGCGCGATCTTACAACTGACCGCAGGCTGTTGGAGGAACTGCGCGAAAGCCGGGACAACTACGACGCGTTGTCCGAGACCATAACCGAAGCAATCCTGCGTATCAACGAAGATCTGGAAATCGTGTTCGCCAATTCAGCGGTCAAGACCACGTTTGGATTTGAACCTGAAGAGTTGCGCGGGCAGCGGTTCTCGGTTCTGTTCCCCGAGACGGTCTATCAGCGCAGCGAAGCGGATTTTCGCAAGTACTTTGTAGTCGATGACCAGGATCGCCGCAAACTCGGTCTGCGCAACACGATTGAAATTCTAGGCCGTCACAAGAACCGCGGCGTAGCTCCGATGGAAATGTCCTTCGGCAACTCCAAGGATTATCGTGGGCGTACGCTTACCTGCATCATTCGTGATATCACGCAGCGCAAGAATGCTGAACGCCGCTTGAGACACCTCGCCTATCACGATCAGCTGACCGGCCTCGGCAACCGTGACCTGTTTGAAGTGGATATCCGGCGTCTGTTTGATAATCCTGCGCTCTTCGAGAACGGCTTTGCCGCGCTGATGTTTCTCGACCTGGACGGGTTCAAGCAGGTAAACGATACCATTGGCCACGACGCCGGTGATGAATTGCTGGTCCAGACAGCCTCCAGGTTGCGCAAAACTCTGCGCGACAATGACTCGGTGTTTCGATTTGGTGGTGACGAATTCGTTGTGCTGCTGAACTTCATCCGCGAACGACGCGGAGCATCCGTAGTGGCCAACAATATTCTGGGCGAGATCCGCCGCCCGTTCCAGCTCAGCGGGACAAACCAGTCGGTGACCAGCGTCAGTGTTGGTGTAAGCATCGGGATCGCAATTGTGCCCGATGACGGCAACAGCATCGCGGCAGTGACCAAAGCCGCTGATCTGGCGATGTACTCGGCCAAGGAGAGCGGAAAGAACCGGTTTGCATTCTACGAGCGCTCGCTGGACAGACGCGCCCACGACCGCTGGCAACTTGAACAGGGAATACGAACCTCTCTGGAGAAGCAGGAGTTCCGCATGCACTACCAGCCGCTGGTTGACGCAACCGGGGCTATCCTGGGTGCCGAAGGGTTGTTGCGCTGGACCAGCCCGTCGCACGGCGAAGTACCGCCCAACCGGTTCATTCCGATTGCCGAAGAGACCGGCATGATTGTGCCGCTGGGCAGCTGGGCTATCGAAACTGCGTTCCGCGATGCCAGCCGATGGCCGTCACGCGACGGTACGCCGCTGTTCATGGCGGTCAATCTGTCAGCCAAGCAGTTCGAAAGGCCGGATCTGTTGGACAGCATTACCGGCGTTATCAACCGGACCACGATTGATCCTGCTCGCATCATTCTCGAGGTTACCGAGACCTGCGTCATGAGCGCGCCTGAGAAATCAATCGCCACGCTGCAGGCGATCAAGCGGCGCTATCCCGGTTTGTCGATTGCGATCGATGACTTCGGAACAGGCTATTCTTCACTCAGTTACCTCACGCGCCTGCCGGCGGATATCATCAAGATCGATATCTCGTTTGTCAGCAACCTGTTTGTGCTGAATAACGAGAAGATCGTTCGGGCCATCATCAACCTGGGGCATTCGGTGGGTTTGAGAATCGTAGCCGAGGGGGTCGAGACCGCCGAACAGCGCGACTACTTCGTTGATAAGGGCTGTTTTGCCTACCAGGGGTTCCATTTCCATCAAACACTGACGGCAGATGAGATCGCTGCACTAATCGATCAATTCGTATTGACCGCAGATTGATATCGATTTAGAATCATTGTCGACCATTCGTCGCAAGTTTAGTTTTGCGCAGGCGCGACTACCAGCCAGACAGCTTTCAAAGGAGCGCTCATGCCGGGGATCAAGAAATTCCCTATCGGGGGAACTCATTTACCGGAGAATAAGGATCTTACCACAGACAGCCCTATCAAGTGGTTGAACGCGGCGCAGAGCGTTGCAATACCATTGAAACAGCACCTCGGTGTTGCGTGCAAGGCGGTTGTGTCCGCCGGAGACGAGGTGCACGTCGGCCAGCTGATTGGAGCCAACAGCGAAGGGTTGTCGGCGCGCATCCACGCCAGCACCAGTGGTACGGTCACCGCTATCGAAAAGCGTGTCATGATCGATCACTCAGCTACTGAATGCGTGGTCATTCAATGTAGCAACGCCGCTGATCAGCAAGAACCTGGCATCGACGCTGCGGTGCCTGTCAAAGGCCCGGCTGACGCGGTGCCGGAACCTGATGAGGTGCGCAAACGGGTTGAAGAGGCCGGAATAGTGGGCATGGGCGGAGCAGCATTTCCTACCCATGTGAAACTGCAGGTCAAGAAGGACACGCCGATTGACTCGATCATTATCAACGGCGCAGAGTGTGAGCCGTACATCACAACCGATGACCGTCTGATGCAGGAACGAACCGCCGAATTGTACCGTGGTCTTGATATCATCCGTCAAACTGTTGGCGCGCAGAGGGGCTACGTTGCCTGTGAGGTCAATAAGCCGGCGGCTATCAAGGCGATTACCGAAGAGGCAGAACGCTGGCCGCAGCTGGAAGCAGTTCGTCTGGACACCCGCTACCCGCACGGTGCAGAGAAGCATCTGATTAAAGCAGTGCTCAATCGCGAAGTGCCGATCAGACAGCTTCCGATGGCGGTCGGCGTTATAGTCAACAACGTTCAGACCGCCATTGCGATTACTGAAGCAGTAGATCACGCAATACCGCTTACCCGCCGTGTCCTGACGGTCAGCGGAAGCGTGGTGAGCCAACCGGGAAATTTTTCGGTTCCGGTTGGTACTCCGCTGGGTGACCTGGTAACGGCGGCCGGAGGCCCTACCGAGGACGACTATCGCCTGGTAGTCGGTGGCCCTATGACCGGCATGCTCACCGATGACTACGGTATTCCGGTGACCAAGAGTACATCGGGCATCGTGCTGATCAGGCCGGGCGAATACGCCGACCGTAGCGCTGAGGTCTGCATACGCTGTGGCCGCTGTGTCTCGGTGTGCCCCATGTACCTGCAGCCAAACCGCATAACCACGTTTGTGCGCAACGAGATGATCGAAGAAGCCGAAGAATTCGGCGTTAACGACTGTATTCTGTGCGGTGCGTGTTCCTTTGTCTGCCCCTCACGGCGTCCGCTGTTGCAGTGGCTGCGCGAAGGAAAAGCAAAATCCGCATCGGCGGCCGAAGAGCGGCGCCGACGCAATCCGGTGTAGGAGGTTTGGCAGTGTCGTTGCAGTATTCGAGCACCGGACCGCATATCCACAGTCAGGACAGTATTGCGCGCACCATGTGGAGCATAGCAGTTGCCTTGCTTCCGGCAACGGTTGTGTCGGCATGGCTCTTTGGACCCTACGCGCTCTATCTGATATTTGCCACCGCGGTTGCATCGGCTCTGATCGAGATGCCGTTGAACGGAGACGGTTTCTCATTGCGATTCCCGCTGGGAGACGGCAGCGCCTTCATTGCCGGAATGATTCTCGGGCTGTCTCTGGCACCAACCTCGGCGTGGTGGGTTCCGATTGTTGGTGCCGCGCTGATGGTAGTGGTTGGCAAGTACGTTTTTGGCGGACTTGGAAACAATATCTTCAACCCGGCGCTGGTAGCACGCGCAATCCTGCTGCTGTCGTGGCCGTATCAGATCACGCGTTGGGTTTCTCCGCTGGACGGCACAACCAGCGCTACCCCGCTTGGTGGACTCGAGGTTGGATACCTGGAGCTGTTCCTCGGCAACGTTCCCGGTAGTTTGGGCGAGACCAGCGTGGTGGCATTGCTGCTGGGTGCTGCATTTCTGATAGTCAGGGGATTGATCAGCTGGCGCGTACCGCTATCGGTGCTCGGCGGCGCTGCGGTTGCCGCGGTTCTCTTCGGACTGGACCCTCTGTTCACGCTGCTTTCGGGAAGCATCATGTTTGGCGCGGTGTTCATGGCAACCGATATGGTCACCAGTCCAACCGGCAAGACATCTCACCTGGTCTACGGCGCCGGGTGCGGCTTCCTGACCGTTGTTATCCGACGCTATACCGCCTATCCCGAGGGGATCACGTTTGCCTTTCTGATCATGAACGGTCTGGCGTACCTGATGGACCGACTCGGCGCCGATCCGATTTTCGGGCAGGTCGAAGAACGCAAGCGTCGGGTCTATCGTGCAGCTCTGCTGGTTGGTGCGGTTGCCCTGATGGCGCTGTTGACGGTAGCCGGTTTCGCCGGCCGCGCGTTTGTGGCCGACCGCTACGTGGAGGCGGAACTCGAGCGTTCGATTGTTGCCGGTTATCCCACGGCAACTCGAATTGTGCAGGCAACCGCGTACGATCCTCAGGTATCAATCTACCGGGTCTACGAAGATCGACAGTTGCTGGGCTACTACGCACGCACGCGCGTCAACGGTTACGGCGGGCCGATGCAGATCACGGCACTGCTCGACGAACACGATAAGCTAACGTCGGTGGTGGTAGGCGAACACGCCGAGACTCCCACTATCGGCACGCAGGTGCGCTCTGGCGGCTTTCTGGAACAGTTTGCCGGTTTTGGGCCCGATGATCGGGACGGGCTGCTCGATGAAGTGGAGTTCATCACTGGTGCAACCGTGTCATCGCGTGCGGTTATCAGCGGGGTAGAGCGCATACTGGCTGCACGCGACGAGGACGCTGCGGCACCCGATGAGCCCGATGCAGCGCTTGCCGACCTTGAAGACGGGGTATTCGAGGGATCAGGCCGTGGTTACGCCGGTGACATTGTTGTCACGGTTACCGTTGAGGGCGGCCGCGTGAGCGCAATTGAAATCCAGAGTCATAGCGAGACCCCCGGCATTGGAGATCGGGCAATGGATACAATGGCAGACCGGATTATCGACGCCGGAAGTCTTGCCGTAGACGCCGTCAGTGGTGCTACCGGTAGCAGCCGCGGTTTGAGTGCTGCCGTTGAAGACGCACTGTCGGGAAACTAGCAACCGGAGAATACGGATGAAGAGATTTGAAGAGCTGACGCGTCTTGAGCAAGTCCTTTTGCTGGGAATTATCCCGATACTGGGCGCTACCGCAGCGGTTGGTGCTGCACTGACTGCCGCGCTGGTGGGCGTGGTGAGCTCGCTGGTGGTGTGGCTGGCCTCGCGGCTTATTCCGGCGCAGGTGGGGCATACCACACGCTGGGGTACACTGGTAGCGCTTGGTCTCGGGCTTTCGTACGCGCTGTCGAATATCGCCGGCTACGTTGTGCCGATCCCGTCCGCGGCGCTTGTGTATCTCTACCTGGTGGGCGCTACGCCTCTGGTCTACGTCGGTGCGGGCACTCTCTACAGCACGCGCGATTACTTGCTGGTACTGCTTCGCTACGCGGTGGTTGTCATTGGCTTTGCAGTGATTCGCGAACCCCTTGGGCAGGGTAGCGTGCTGGGAATTGATGTCTGGCAGCCGGGATTGGTCCCGGTAGGGATCCTGGCATCGGGAACCGGAGCGCTACTGTTGTTTGCATCGGTGGCGTTTGTCAATCATCTGGTCAGCGACCTCAAGTCCGACAGTAAGCAGGAGATAGAATCATGAATGATAGCGTTCAGATCTTTCTTGAGTTCGCCCTGACCCATAACGTGGTATTCATACTGATGTTCGGTGTGCTGGTGCCGATTGCCGCCGAGCTTACCGTCAAGCGTTCTCTGACCGCTGGGCTGAAACACGCGCTGGTGCTGGCGCTGGCGGGCATGGTGGGTACGGCTCTGTTCTCGTTGTTTCCCGAAGACAGCGCGTTCTTGAGCCCGGTAGCGATCATGGTTGTATCGGTTACCGCAGTCGCCGCACTGTACCGCTGGGGCGAGCTTCAGGGTGAGTGGGCCGGAATACCGCGCTCGTTGCTCGCGGTGGCCCCGATTGCCGGATTGCAGATGTACCTGTGGACCGAGGGTATTAGTGGACTTGATACCGTGCTGGCCTCCTTTGGAGCGGCAGTGGGATACTACCTCGGCATCGTCATTATGGTGGCAACTATCGAACAGATCCGGATTGCCGAAGCACCGGCGTACGCAAAACGCATCGGAACGTTGTTCTTTGCAATTGCGGTCTTTGCGCTGGGATTTACCGGCTTTGTGTTCCTGTAGCGTTGCAACGAGAAGACAGCAAGACAAGTAAGAAGGAAGTGCAGACATGGCGGACCTTTCGGTAAAGTATCTCGGGCTCAACCTCAGGAACCCGTTTGTTGTTTCCAGTTGTGGTGTCAGCGCAACGGTCAAGGGTGTCAAGCAGTGCGCGGACTGTGGCGCCGGAGCTGTGGTACTGAAGTCTCTGTTTGAAGAACAGATCGAAGCCGAGATCGGCATGGGTGATCTCGGCGGCGATATCGACATCCACCCGGAAGCTTCCGATTATCTCTCAGAGCTCGGCAAGTTGCACGGACCGCGTAGTTATCTTCAACTCATTGAAGAAGCCAGGCGCGAAGTCGATATCCCGGTCATCGCCAGCGTGAACTGCGTCTCGGCGCGCTGGTGGAGCGATTACGCGCAGCAGATCGAGGCTGCCGGCGCCGACGCTCTCGAGCTCAATATTGCCATCATGCCGCGAACCCTCGACCAGGAGGGCGCAGGGCTGGAAGACGCGTTCTATCGGATCATCGATCAGGTCCGAAAACAGGTGTCTTTGCCGTTGACCGTCAAGATCGGCCCCTACTTCACTGCCTTACCGCGCGTTGTAGCCGGTGTCGTAAAGGCCGGCGCCAACGGTGTGGTGCTGTTCAATCGATTCTACCAGCTCGATATCGATGCCGAGACGATGGAGCTTGTTCCAGGCTATCAGTTCAGTTCGCATCAGGAGATGCACCTGCCGCTGCGCTGGGTGTCAATTCTGTCACCCCAGATCGAGTGTGACTTCTCGGCTTCAACCGGCGTTCAGAGTGGGTTGGACGCCGCCAAGATGATTCTGGCCGGGGCAAATGTGGTGCAGATTGCCTCGGTACTGTACACCGAGGGGATCAAGCACCTGGGCGTAATGATCAAGGATCTGGAGTTGTGGCTCGACCAGCACGGCTTCGGTGCTCCTGATGAGATACGTGGCAAGCTTACGCAGTCCGAATCGTATAAGAGCGAGACGCTCGAACGTCTGCAGTACATCAAGACGCTCGGTGAAGCCGGATCCTCGTAAGCTCGTCATCGTAGCGAGGAGCAAGAACGGGCCACGCGTAGCGCTGCATCGCCGCTGACAGCTGTGCGTCGCCGGGCTGCTGTGGATCAATAGCCTGCAGTAACGTACGCAAGCGTTCGGTCAGCTCAGAGTGGCTGTCGTACAGTACAGCCTCGTGAAACGCAGTGGGAATAATCTCCGGATACGAGAGCCCGCGCGGAAGCAGCGGTTGGCAGCCGGCCAGGATAGCCTCAACCATTGCTATGCCGAAGTTCTCCTGGATGGCCGTTGAAACAACCACGTCACAGGCGCACAGCCAATTCCAGTATTCCTGGCGTGACTCGACGTAGCCCCAGCGGATAATACGGTCTGCCAGCGCCGGCTTGCCGTTCAGGAACTCCACCGGTTTCAGCTGTGGATTCTCACCCAGGACCACTACCTCAAAAGGAACCTCCTGCTTTGCCAATGCCGCAAGAGCACGGAAGAAGGGCCGCGGTCGTTTGTCGTATTCCCAGCGGTGGCTCCAGAGCACGCGCGGTATTCTGTGTGCAGGGCGCCCGATCAGCATATCGGTCTCGATCCCAGGATAGAGCACGCCGCTCTTGTCGCGCAGAGTATCGTGCCACGTAAGCGGTTGTTCTCCGGGCAGGCGTGATACCAGCTCACGTGTGGACTTCAGAAACTGCGTCCGGTGGAACTGAGAGTTGAACAGAACACGGTCGGCAAGCAGGCAGTTCTTGATGTCCTGAAGCGCGGTATTCATGTCCGGGTTACGGTCCTTGGGATGTGGATAGGTCAACTGACTTTCGTGGACGTAGAGCAGCACCGGCGGACACAAGCGGCCCCAGATTGCGCGCAGATCGGCCAGATCGATCAGGTCGGTCACCAGTGCTACGTCGTATCGCTGTGGGTCCGGTATCTGCGCCGCCAGTTCGAACGCTGCAATCCTGGTTCGCCAGCGCCAGTTCTGCGCCGGCAACGTGACCAGCGTAATCGTGTGGCTGCTGTGGCGTGCCAGTCCGTCGGCAAACGCGGCGTGCGAGCCTCCGTAGAATGATTCAACCAGCAGTACATTCAGCGGCATGGTCGAACATTGTACCTCAAAAAACTACGCTCTGTGCACTGGTGCGCTCGCCGATGATGCGCTACATTACGCGAAGATGATCGATTCTCGCGCCATTCACGAGCCCAACCGGGCAATGATAGCAGCTGTACTGTTGCTGGCCGCTACAATGGCGTCTGCCGCTATCCCTCGCCCGGCCTATTTTGATCAGCGTGCCGAGATCGTGCTTCCCGTCGGCTATAATCGCAACAACAGCTACCCGGTCTTTGTGGTGCTTCCACCAACCGGCACACAGGCGGCCCGCATCGCGCCGCGCTACGGACTTGATCCTGCACGGCAGCGCGAGTTTGTGCTGGTGTTACCCGCCGGGCGACCCTCCAGAGACGAGTACCTTCCGCATTTTTCTCAGTTTGTGCAATGGTACGAGGAACGACTGCTGCAGGATCTGGCCTACGTCCTCGAGCAGTACAGTACAGATCCGCAGCGGATATACCTCGGCGGCTACTCGCTGGGCGGAGACTTGAGTTGGGCGCTGTCGGTGCGTAACCCGCATATCTTTGCCGGATCGGTGATGGCGGGGACCCGGGCTTCACATCCGGTAAGTCCCGAAGCACTCGAGGCGCTGCGACAGCGACAATTTCGCGGCGCCTTCCTGATTGGCGACCGCGAAGATCCTAACCGCTATCGCGGCATAAACTATGCGCGCAGCCGATTCGAAGCGGCGGCAATCGAGCATGTTTATCGAGAGTATTCCGGTGGGCATGTCATGCCGGCGTCAGATGTGCTGCAGCAGCAGATCCTGTACGTGACCGGCGCAGAGCGCCTGCCGGATCCCGGTTTGCCGGCGGCGATAGCTCGGCCGGGTCTTCCGGCACTGTTGGCGCACACCAGCCGTGATCGTTTTGCGTTGCGTGTCGGGTTTCCCGCAGAAGTAAACAGCGACGGCATCGCTGTGCCCAGCGAGAACCAGCTGGGTCTGCGGCTGGAGTGGCCGTGGTCACGGTACTACCTGCGCACCACCGCCGAATACAGCAGCAGTAAGCGATCAACCGGGCAGCGAGAACGGCGCGTGCAGCAGGATCTTGTCTTTGGTACAGGCGAAACGCATGGTTTCTTCGGTTTGGGTGTTGGATGGGACTGGATGCGGCAGTTTGCTGACGGCAATTCGTACAATCAGTTCGATCTTATCCTGATGCGGGCGGATCGCAATCCGTGGATCATTCCAGCCGGCAGCGCCGATCCAGAGCGTGTTGACTCCCTGCTGCTGCTGCGCTACGCCATTCCGCGAGGAATTGCCGCCGGTGTGGCCAGCGAGCAACTGCTCAATCTGCGGGTCGAATACATGCTGCGCATCGCCGATCGGGTGGTTCTCGATGCCGGACTGGGAGCTTACACACTGCAGAATCAACCGGTGGAGTCGCTGTCGCAGTTGTCCGGGGCACTCGACCAGCGTCTGGAGTGGCAAGCTGGTGTGGGGCTGCGGCTCCCCTCTGCCTTGCTGTGGCGCATCGCTCACCGCGGCATCGCCGAGCGGCCGCTGCCCGATGGGGATTTGGGCTACCGAGGGTTGTGGAATCTCTCCCTCGAGTACAGCTTCTGATTCTTATTTACATTCGACCGCGGATCGTTGACAATACTGATCTATGATACCGCTGCGTGACCACCTTCGTTCCAAGGGCTTTCCATTCTTCAACCTGGTATTGCTGGGGTTCAACGTGTTGGTGTTTGTACGCCAGTTGACGCTTCCCGAAGCAGCTGCGCTGGAGTTCACGCTGGAGTACGCGTTTATTGCACAGCGTTTCCTGACCGATCCGTTGCAGTGGTGGTACACCCCGTTTACCACGCTGTTCCTTCACGGCGGGTTTGTGCATTTCATCGGTAATATGCTTTTTCTCTTCATATTCGGCGATAACGTAGAAGATGCGCTCGGCCACCTGCGCTATCTGTTCTTCTATTTCTTTGCCGGCGCGCTGTCCCTGGCAGTCCAGCTGATTGTGATGCCTGATCTATCCACTCCGGTGATTGGTGCGTCAGGGGCAATTTCGGCGGTTCTCGGAGCATACCTGGTTCTATTTCCGCTGGCGCGAGTCACCACGCTGATTCCGATCGGGATTTTTCTGATGCCCGCACGGCTTCCGGCGTTTGTTTTCCTGTTTGCCTGGGTTGCGCTACAAGCTTTCTCGGGCTATTTCGCGGTGATGGCCGGCCCCTTCGACAATGTAGCCTATTTTGCCCACATCGGTGGATTCCTCTACGGGTTTGTCATAGCGCTGGCCGGCAGGCGCCGCTACCTCGAGAAGTTTCGCCGTCGCGGTGTCTACCGTGTGTACCGGTCACGCTGAGGCCGCAGGCGCTACAAAGGGTATCTTCAGTTGAACATGGGTGGTGTCACCCTGCTGGAACATAGTAACACTTCCGTGGTGCAGCTCGGCAATTGCCTTGGTGATCGACAACCCAAGCCCCGATCCGCCGCCGTGGCGCCCGTTGCTGCCGCGATACAATCGGTCGAACAGCTTCGGGATCTCGTCTTCGTCAACACGGCCGGTATTGCAGACCTCGAAGACAACCCGATTCTCCTGGTAACTGCGATACAGCCGCAGTTGCACTTCTCCACCGGCTTGCACGTGCTGAAAGGCGTTCTGCAGCACGTTTTCTACCGCGCGCGAAAGCAAGCGCTCGTCGGCGTTGAAGGTGCAAGGCGTGTGCTCGACGCTGAACCCGGCGTGGCAGCGCTGCGAAAACGCATCAAAGGTGCGTTCGATTGCAGCAGCAAAGCGGTCAGCGTGAATTGGTTGCAGCTCGAGGGTCATCTCGGGTGATTCCATGCGGTTCAGTTCTTGCAGCTCGTTCACCAGACCTTCCAGCAGCAGCAGCTCTGAGAACAACGCCTTCATCCGTTGCGGTGTACTCTGGATGTAACCATCCTTGAGACCCTCAAACTGGGTCTTGAGGGCCGCGATCGGTGTCCGCAGGTCGTGCGCGACGTCTTCGGCCCACTGACGACGCAGTTGCGATTCGTGCTGCAACTGCTGCTGCAGCTTCTGCGCAGACGTGGCAATTTCGTGGATCTCGCGCGCGCTCTGCTGCGGAAACTGTACGTTACGCACGCCGTGACTGAGTTTCTGCAGACCTGAACCAATAAGCCTGGCCTGTTGAGAGACGTGGCGCGAGAAGAGCAATGCTACCAGCAGCGCAAGCACAAACGCAACCAGGAGTCCGAGCGCAAGCGAGACCCCGATCGATCTCACAAAGCGACGGTTTGCAACGTCACTCAGAAAACCGAGCGTATTGGCACGCAGAAATGCGATCGGCTGATCGCCGTCCAGCACAGCGCGCATCATCTCGCGCGACTGATCCAGTCTGCGCAAAACATTATCTACCGGTGTGCCGCCCTCGAGCAGCAGGTCTTCTCCGCCGTAGTAGAGGAAAATCGGATTGCGGTTGGGGTCAAGGATGTAGACGTACTGGTTGTTGGTCAGAATCCCCGAGAGTGACTGCGCTACGGCTTCACGAGACAGGTTCCCGTCTCTTCTGTACACCTGCTGCAGATGCGGCACGATCAGGTTCTGCAGGGCGTGCCGCCGGTAGATATTCCAATCCTGGATTGAGCGGCGTATGCCGAACAGGAACACACCGGCTACGACCACCAGAAGAATACACATTGAGGCAAGCAATACTACAAAGGTCTGTGAAAACAGCGTTTTCACTGCGGATCCCCTGCAAAGCGGTATCCGTAGCCACGAACGGTCTCAATCCACTCAACGTCACCGAGTTTGGCACGCAGATTGGCTATGTGAGTGTCGACGGTACGCTTGGGCCCCTCGTGGAGATACTCAAGGCAATCGGTTAGAATCACCTCGCGCGCCACAACCCTGCCACTGCGAAACGCCAGATAGCTCAATATCTCCCACTCACTGCCGGTCAGCGTAAGCGTTTGGCCGTCCAGACTCGCTGAATGGCTCGGACTATCTATACGCAACTCGTGCCCTGAGAGAACCCAGTGGCCGCGATCGCGCGCCGTGCCGGCGTCATCGCGCGTCCGCTTCAACAGGGCCTTGGCGCGCATCACCAGCTCTTTGGTGGAAAAGGGTTTCACCACGTAGTCGTCGCAGCCGATTTCGAATCCGGTGACGCGGTCGGATTCGGTCTCCTTGGCGGTAAGAAAGATGATCGGCACATCAGAGAACGACCGAATATCGCGCGCGAGCATGAACCCGTTGCCATCGGGCAGCATCACATCCAGAATGATCAGATCGGGCTCATCGCGGCGCACCTGATCCAGAACTCCTGCAGCTCCACTGAACTCGCTGACCTCGAACTGTTCGATCTGCAGGTACTCGCTGATTCCCTCACGGATGAACTCATGATCTTCGACCAGAAAGACTCGTGGCATGATGCTGCGTCTACCCCTCCCCTTTGTAGGTTATTGTGCGCCGATGTACGCGCTCCGTTGTCAAAACCGGACCGAACTGTGGTTTCTCGCGTTCAGTGATCGTGCGCTCTATCCAGTTACCGTATTCATCGTAGCGGTAGTGGTACAACACACGTCGTGTGACCCTACCGTCAAAGCGCGATTCGGTCTCTTCGGCGATATTGCCAAAATCGTCGTAACGAATGCGCCGTACCGACCGCAGTGAACCCTCGCTGTCACTTATCCGTTCACTGATCGGGCGACCTTGTTGATCGTAGGCGTAGCGGACCTCCTGGTAGGTCTCCTGGATTTCATCCCGGTGCACTTCGCGGACAAGTCTGCCCTCCTGGTCGTATTGCTCCTCTCCTTGCCTCAGCAAGCGTCCATCGCTGTAGTACGTTTCCCAAAGTACTCGATTCTGCACGCTGTCGTGCTCGTACTGCGTCCGCCAGCGAGGCAGACCGCCGGGACCGTAGCGCGCCCGCTCGAGCAGGTTTCCGTCGCTGTCGTAGGAATAGAGATCGGTGTAGTCCAGCTCTCCGGTGGCATTGTAGACAACCTCTTGCTGCAGCGTGGCGTTCTGGTAGCGATACTCGTGGCGCCAGAGCGAATCTCCCGCCTGGTTATACGCGGAAACCGTCTTCAGATTGCCGCGATCATCGCGCTGGTAGCGTGTGTGGAGTTGAAAAGCGCCGTCTTCGGTGTAACTCTTGCGATCCTTGATTCGAGCACGCCCGTTGAACAGGGCCTCTTCGCGCAGGATTGCTGCTCCGTTAACATCGTAGAGGCGCACCGAATAGGGATCACCGCTCACCTCGAGTCCTCGTCGGATGAAGTCGCCCTCGGCGGACAAGCCGGCACTTGTGAGAAATAGCAGAATGCAGAATCCAAGTAGTTTCATAGCCTGACCTCATGGTACTACAGCCCACGAACTGCGGCAAGCAGTCGGTCCATCAAACTTGACAGAATCTTGACATATCGCCGATATGCCGCAGATATGCCGGTGGTACTATCTTAGTACACCAAACAAGAGGAGGGTGTGAGATGAAAAAGCTGATTGTGTTTACGGTTATTGCTTCGGCGTTGATGCTGGTGTTTGCCGCGTGTGAACCAATTGAAAACGGCGAACTGGAACCAATGGATCAGCCAATGGAAGAACCAATGGACGGTGACTTCTAACCACCCAACGCTTCCATTGGAGCTGTATCGGGGCGGCCTGCGGGCCGCCTTTTTCTTTATGCGCACAACGATGTATAATCGCTCGCATGATAGTGCTGCTGTACCAGAAACCGAGCGATATCTGGCTGGATTTACTGCATAGCGCGGTATCGTTGCACGACGATGTCCAAGTGCACTACGGTACCGACGTAGAACCCTCACTGATTGCTGCAGCCGAGGTTATCATCTGCAGCAAGCCCGATCGCCGGCTGCTGCAGCAGGCTTCGGCGTTGAAACTGTTGCTGGTGCCGATAGCCGGTATCACGCATTTACCGCTCGATCTGATCGTGCAGCGCGGAATTCGCGTCGGCAACACTCATGCCAATGCCGATGTGGTAGCCGAACGCACGTTGGCGCTGATCCTGGCGTTCTATGGCAGAATAATTGAGTTTCATAACGATCTGCGCGAGCGGAAATGGCACGGATTCTGGAGCGGACAGGGCCTCGGTGACAGCTGGGAGTCAATTTATGACAAGCGCGTAGCGGTTCTGGGGGCCGGGGCTATCGGAACAGCGTTGGCGCGTCTACTGCGTGGATTCAACTGCAACCTGACCGGATTCAGACGGAAGCCGGAGCACCGCGATACGCCTGCCTTTGACCGGATTGTCTATGATCCGGACGAGGCGATCGAGGGTGCCGAGATTGTGGTCATTGCCCTTCCGGGTTCACCGCAGACCGAAGGGTTGATCGATGCACGGCGGTTGGACGCTATGCGCGGTGCGCTGCTCGTTAACGTTGGGCGGGGCCAGATCGTCGACGAGGAAGCGCTCTACAATGCCTGCCGCAGTGGCACGCTTCGCGGCGCGGCAATCGACACCTGGTATAGTTACCCCGAGCATGGAACGGTCGCGCCGCCGTCGCGCTTTCCGTTTGAAACGCTGAACAACGTGGTGCTCTCGCCTCATACCGCAGGCTACACCAGGCGTTCAGCGCTGCGTTCTACGCACGAGACCGTTGAGAACCTGCAGCGTTATCTGCGCGACGGTAGCCTGCTGCACGAGGCTGACCCGGCCGCTGCGTACTAGCGTGGTCATCTCTGCTGCGTCCTGCCCGCGCTGACCGCGAGCGCAATCGAAACCAGTTTGCTCTGGCGCGAATCTGCCCGGGAGGTGAGCACAATTGGTGCTGACGCACCGGCTATGATGCCGGCGTTGGCTGCCCCTGAGAAAAACACCAGCGCCTTGTATAGTATATTGCCCGCTTCGATGTCGGGCGTAATCAGGATATCGGCCCGGCCGGCAACCGGATCATCGATACCCTTCTGCCTGGCGGCGGCCGGGCTTATCGCGTTGTCGAGCGCCAGCGGCCCACTGATCACGCACCCGGGTATCTCACCGCTTTGATTCAGCTCGTGCAACTGTTGCGCATCAACGGTTGCCGGCATTCTGGGGTTGACCTTCTCCTTGGCGCACAGCATCGCAACCGCCGGGTTAGCCGTACCGAGCGTGTGTGCTACCTCGACCGCGTTGAGCACAATCTGCCGCTTCTGCTCCACATCGGGTGCGATATTCATGGCGGCATCGCTCAACAGCAGCATCTGATCCCGACCTGGAACAGAGAAAAGCGCAACGTGGCTCAGAACGTGTCCGGTGCGCAGGCCGTGCTCGGGATCGAGTACGGCCTTGAGCAGTACCGAGGTCTCCAGAAGCCCTTTCATCAGAGCCTCGGCTTGGCCTTCGCGCACCAGCCTGACCGCAGTTGCAGCGGCGTCTTCGGGGAGACTTTCCTCTACGATAGTGAGTTCGCGCAGACGAGCGCTGTTGCCGGCGGCGCTACGAATCCTGCCTGGTTCACCAACCAGAATCGGTTCCGCCAAACCTTCATCCATCGCCTGAATGACCGCCTGCAGTGAATCCTCATCGTGCGGCCACGCTACCGCCAGCCGGTTGCGCGCGCTCTGTTTAGCAATCGTCATGATCTGTTCAAAACTGTGCATCGGGACTCATCCTTGTGCGGCTGCCCGCATTCCCTCGCGCAACGCTTTTTCGTTGATCGGAATGAACTGTTCCTTGCCGCTGCCGAACATCTTGCCTAGCGCCCGCACCAGGTCGTCGGCTTTCAGTATGCCGGTGAGTTCGATGAAAGCCCCGAGCATCACCATGTTGGCGGCTTTGAGATTGCCGATATCCGAAGCGATCTCGTTGGCGGCAATCGGGACTGCTCGCAGATCTTTACGTTCCGGCTGCTGGTCGATAAGCGAACTGTTGTAGATCATCAGGCCCCTTTCTACCAGTTCATGCTCGAACTTCTTCATCGACGGCAGGTTCAGCGCTAGAACGGTGGTGGCATCGGTCGAAATAATCGGTGACCCGATAGGCGTGCTGGAAACGATAACGTGACAGTTAGCCGTACCGCCGCGCATTTCCGGGCCGTAAGACGGCAGCCACGAAACCTCCAATCCATTCTCCATTGCTGTGGTGGCGATAAGCCTTCCCATCGACATCACGCCCTGCCCACCAAACCCGGCGCAGATGGTTTTTTCAAGCATGTTCGCTCTCCTCCATTTCTGGCCGGCGAAAATTACCCAGCGGATAGTAGGGGATCATGGTTTCTTTGACCCAGTCGAGAGATTCCAGCGGTGACATACCCCAGTTGGTTGGACAGTTGGACAGCACCTCCACCAGCGAGAAACCCGAGCGCTGTTTCTGGCAGTCAAACGCGTTGCGAATCGCCTTTTTTGCCTTGCGAATGTTGGCCGGATTATGCACCGAAACGCGCTCCACAAAGGCAGCTCCGTCTATGGTTGCCAGCAGTTCGGATATACGCAGCGGATAACCGACCTGGCGCGGATCACGTCCCAATGGGCTGGTGGTAGTGCGCTGCCCCACCATGGTTGTGGGCGCCATCTGTCCCCCGGTCATTCCGTAGATGGCGTTATTGACAAAGATAACCGTGATGTTCTCGCCGCGACCGGCTGCATGAACTATTTCGGCTGTGCCGATTGATGCCAGATCGCCGTCTCCCTGGTAGCTGAAGACCATCCTGTCCGGCAGAACCCGTTTTACACCGGTAGCCATCGCCGGCGCGCGCCCGTGAGCAGCCTCGTGCATGTCGCAGTTGAAGTACTTGTAGGCCAGTACAGCGCAGCCTACCGGCGCAACGCCGATTGAGTTTCCCAGCTCTTCCATTTCCTCGAGCACTTCTGCCACCAGACGGTGAATCACACCGTGGGTACACCCCGGGCAATAGTGAAACTCAACCCCGGTAAGACCTTTGGTTGGTTCGAATACGGTGGGCATTACGCAACCTCCTCGAGCATGCTGCGACAGGCGTCGACTATTTCGTGCTGGGCTGGAATCATTCCTCCGCTGCGGCCGTAGAATCCCACCGGCCAGCGACCAGCCGCTGCAATGCGCACATCATCCACCATCTGTCCGCAGCTGAGTTCCACTGACATCAGAGCGCGCACCTGCGATCCAAGCTGGTCAAAGGCTGCCTGGGGAAAAGGCCACACGCTGATTGGCCTGATCATGCCGGCTTTGACCCCTGTTTCGCGCAGTTGAATGATCGCGTTGCGCACAATACGCGATGCGGTCCCGTAGGCCACAAATACCAGTTCGGCGTCATCTACCTGGTAGAGCTCGTAACGCGTCTCTTCTGCGCGCATACGTGCGTACTTCTGCTGCAGATGCAGATTGTGCTTCTCCAGGTTGGCTGGATCGAGGTGCAGCGAATTGATGATGTTAGGTGCGCGTTTACCGCCGGTACCGGTGGTAGCCCACGTCTTGGGCTCCAGTTCGCGTTTTGGTGTTTCGTGGAAAACAACCGGTTCCATCATCTGCCCGATCATGCCGTCTCCCAGGATCATAACCGGGTTGCGGTAGAAGTCTGCGATCTCGAACGCTTCGGCGGTCAGGTCGACGGCTTCCTGAATATTGGCCGGAGCGAACACGATTATGTTGTAATCCCCGTTACCGCCACCGCGCGTAGACTGGTTGTAATCAGACTGCGCAGGTTGAATGCCACCGAGCCCGGGGCCGCCACGAGAAATGTTGACAATCACACACGGCACCTCGCTTCCGACAATGTAGCTGATACCTTCCTGCTTAAGGGCGATCCCCGGCGAGGATGACGAGGTCATTACTCGCGCACCGGCTCCGGCAGCACCGTACACCATGTTGATAGCGGCAACTTCGCTTTCGGCCTGCAGAAAGACTCCGCCGGCCTTGGGCATTTCGCGCGACATATACTCGGGGATTTCGTTCTGCGGTGTGATTGGATAACCAAAGAAGTAGCGGCACCCACCGTGGATTGCGGCCTGCGCAATCGCTTCGTTGCCCTTCATCAAGACCTTTTCCATAGCAGCCCCCTACGCAACCCGCTCTACGCGGATAACAAGATCAGGACACACCGTGGCGCAGTTGGCGCACGCAATGCACTTGTCCATCTCGGTGACGGTAGCCGGATTGTAGCCCTTGCGGTTTATGCTCTTGCGGTCCATGACTACGATATCTACCGGGCATACCGCTGTACACAGCTCGCACCCCTTACAGCGATCAGTCTCGAAGTAGACCGCACCTCTTGCTTTTGCCATATCAGCCCCCCTATGAACTCTTCATCCACGACTCGCGCAGATGCATCGAAATTGGAATTATTTCTCCGGCAAGATCAGCCGGCAGGTCAGAACATACGTGTTCAGTCACGCCCGTATAGCGGATCGGTAAACCGCTCTGTCGTGATACCTCGCGGCACACATCGTCGCCGGCTTCCACGTGCAGGCGCTCGGTGTGTTCCAGCAGATGGGTATTGTTGATCAGCGCAGTGACTTTCAGTCCGGACGCCTGCTCGATAGCGGCAATCTGATCGATCACCGCTCGCGCGTCGGCTGTCTGCGGACGCGCGGCGTTCACTACGCAGAGAACTTCGGTTTGGCGCGGATCGAGCAACCGGCGAAAACTCGACAGCACACGGGCGCCGACCGGATCTCCCCCGGCGTCCACCACGGTACGGGTATGGCCATCGCGCAACGGCGCGTATATCTCGGCTGATATCGCCGGCAGATCAACTCCCTGGTCAACGCCGAGAGTGTTTGCTATGACGCGTATGCCGTGTTCTTCAAGCAGGGCTCTGCGTTCACGGGAACGGAAGTACGGGTTTACCACGTCAACATCCACCAGCGCTACCGCTGCGTGTTGCTGTGCCAGCTTCAGTGCCAGTTGAATTGACAGCTCGCTCTTGCCGCTGCCGTAATGGCCGGTCAGAATGATGATACGCGCCTGCTCGTTTGCTTTAGCGCTCACTATGACCTCCCGCGGCTCCACGGTACTGTCTGGCGCTCTCGTGACCCTGCAGCACTCGAAGGGCACCTTCGGCGAGAGCGATCATCTCGTTCTCACCAGGATAGACCTCTACCGGCGCCAGAAATTTGACGCGCTCCTCTATCCAGCCGCAGAAGCGTTGGTCATGAGCCAGCCCTCCGGTCAACACGATTGCGTCGATGCGGCCGGCCACTACAACCGCCATTGCCCCGATCTCTTTGGCAATCTGGTAGGCCATTGCCCGATAGACTGACTCGGCCTGTGTGTCACCGCTGTCGATACGCCGATTGACTTCGCGCGCGTCATTTGTGCCCAGGTAGGCCACCAGACCGCCGCCTCCTTTGACGCGACGGGTAACCTCCGGCTGGCTTGCGTGGTCGGAGAAGCACAACTTTACCAGTTTGAGCGCCGGCAGTCCGCCGCTGCGTTCCGGGCTGAACGGTCCGTCTCCGTTGAGACCATCGTTGACGTCAACCACTCTGCCGTGGCGGTGTACTCCAACGGTGATGCCCCCGCCCATATGCGCTACGATGAAGCAGTAGTCAGCGTAGCTCCCGCCGTGGGCCGTCGCGGCGCGGCGCGCAACCGCTTTCTGATTCAGTGCGTGGAAAATGCTGCTACGCTCAATTTCCGGTACCCCTGAATAGCGCGCCACAGGTTCCAGCTCATCGACCACCACCGGGTCAACAATGAAACTCTCACAGCTGCTCTGACTCGCTATTTCGTGGGCTATCAGCCCACCGAGGTTGGACGCGTGCTCACCGAGCACTCCCTGCTTGAGATCGGCCAGCATCAGGTCGTTGACTGCATAGGTGCCACCGCTGACCGGATGAATCAGTCCTCCGCGGCCAACCACTGCGTCAAGAGCGCCGAGGTCAACGCCGTTCTCGGTCAGCTGGTTCACGATGACCGACTTACGAAACGCGTGCTGCTCCCCAATAGTTTCAAATTGTTCCAATTCCTCTGTGGAGTGACGTATGGTGGCTTCAAAGCGCAGTGTATCGTTATCAAACAGCGCGATCTTGGTGGAGGTTGAGCCGGGATTGATGGCGAGGATAAGATATCGATCTGGCATAGGTGCGCTCCCTGGTCGAGGTCTCTCTAACTACTAGTCCAAAGAAGTACTGCAAAGAGCTTGCCAGGCACGCGTGTCTGCGCCGTAGTGTCCGAAATACCGCTAACTCTCTATGCAGAAGTGGGTTAGCTTTCATATGCGTACCAGCGGAATGTCATCCAGGTGCGCCGCAGGTCTATAAGTGCAAACTCTTGCGCGCAATATATTGCACATAAGCTAGTCGTTCTGCAAAGAATTGCGCGTCAGACCGTGCCGCTTCAATTTGTACTGCAGACTGCGCAGCGAGATTCCCAAGCGAGCTGCGGCACGCGTGCGGCTGCCGGCGCACGATTGTAATGCGCGGCTGATGTGCGCTTTTTCGGTTGCATCCAGTGTATCGCGCAGCGAAGCGACGTGCTGCTCGCCCTGGTCAGCGCAGCCGGGCTGCTGCGTGTCATCACACTCGGAAGCCAGTTCCGGCAGGTGTACATCGGCGATGACGCTCTCGTAGACGCTGAGGTTGATTATGGCGCGCCGCAGCACGTTCTCCAGCTCACGGATGTTTCCCGGCCAGCGGTAGCGAACCAGGCGCTGCAGTGCGGCCGGAGAAACGCGTTGCACCGCGCGTCCGTACTCCTGGTTGATACGTCGAATCAGGTGCTGAATCAGCAGCGGAATGTCTTCGGGATGCTCGCGCAACGCCGGGATCTGTACAGGAATAACATTCAGCCGGTAGTAGAGATCTTCGCGGAACTGACCTTCGTGCACGGCTTCCAGTAGATCCAGGTTGGTTGCCGCAATCACCCGCGCGTTGATCCGCTTATTGCTGGTACCGCCTACACGCCGCACTTCGTTCTCCTGCAGCACGCGCAGTAGCTTGGCCTGCGTCTCCAGACTCATCAAGCCGATCTCATCGAGCAGAATTGTCCCACCGTCTGCCTCTTCAAACAGCCCGGTACGGCCGCCCTTACGCGCGCCGGTGAACGCACCATCCTCGTAGCCGAACAGTTCGCTTTCCAGCACTCCGTCGGTCAGCGATGCACAGTTGACGCGTACAAACTTCTGTTTGCTTCGATCGCTGGCGTTGTGAATGGCGTGTGCAAACAGCTCCTTGCCGGTACCGCTCTCACCACACAACAGCACAGTTGCCGGCGATGCCGCCGCTACGCGGGCCTTCTGTACGGCGTGCACAAAATTGGGTTGCTTTCCGATCAGATCATCGAAAATGTATCTGGCTTCCAGCTTACGGATGATCTGTTGTGCCTGCCGCAGTTCGCTGGTCAGGCGGCGGATCTCCGTCAGGTCTTTGATGACCGCAACGCTGCCCTTGATTTCGCCTTTGACAATGATAGGCGCGGCATCCACAATCACATCCTTTGCGTGGGGGCCGACCTTTAATCTGGCTCCGGTCACCGGCCGGCCGGTGGAGAGTACGCGCATGTGGATGCTCTCTCCCTCTGCAATATCAACGGTGCAGGCCTGGCCGATGACACCGTCTCTGGGAAAGCCGGTCACACGGGTGTAGGCCGGGTTGACCGACACCTGAATGCCGCGCTCATCAACCACTGAAATGGCGTCCTGGGTCGAGTTGAAGATTGCTTCCCACATGATGCGCATCTCGCGCAGGTTGGTGATCTCCTCGGCCAGTTCCAGCAGTCTGGTCACATCGCGGAACACCGCGAATGCGCCGATAATGCTTCCGTCTTCATCGATGATCGGCATCCGGCTGGTAATGATGTTGGTGTGGCCCAGCGGGTGTTTCCAGTCTATTTCCGCAACACCGGTTTCGAGCACGTTGGGCAGGCGTGTCGAGGAAATAACCTCGCGAATATCGCGGCCGATGACCTCTTGAGCACGGCGCTGCGTAAGTTCCTCGGCCGAACGGTTGAACAGCGTAATGCGGGCGTTGTTATCAACGGCGATAATGCCGTCGTGGGTTGAGTTGAAGATGATTTCGAGTTCCGAGATCATCTCCGCCTCAAGTCGAGGTCGAGCCACGAAGTCACTCCCGGTCACGTTACTCAAACAGGGTTACGCTGATGACTTCCTGCGAGCGTGCCCTGATGCGCGCCAACGTTTGCTGGCTTGGTTTATCGTCGAGCTTGATGGTACAGCAGGCGGTGTGATTACCTTCAAAAATGACGTTTTCCAGCTCCTGGGCGTTGATGTCCTGCTGCTTCAGTTCGGTCAGCACGTTTGCGAGCACCCCGGGTCTGTCGTAGTGGCGCACTGCCAATTGCCACTTTGCCGGAGTGAAACTGCTGCGATTGACCCAGTTGGGAACTTGTCCTTTGCTGCTGTACTGACGCACGATCCTCACCGCTTCGGCGGCTACCGCGGACTGCGCCTGCTCGGTAGCGGCGCCAATATGGTGCGTGACAACTGCGTTAGGCCGATCCTTGAGCGGGCTGTCAACCGTGCCGCTCTTGGCTTCCGGTTCGTCGGCTATTACGTCCAGTCCAGCGCGTATGGCGCCGGACTCGAGCGCGGCTACCAGCGCGTCCTGTTCTACCAGCTCGGCGCGCGATGTATTCAACAGGATGGCACCGGGTTTCATCTGTGCTAGGCGCTCGGCATTTATCAGTCCCCGTGTGTCTTTGTTCAAAGCGCTGTGCAGCGATACCACGTCGGAAGCGCTGATACAATCCTCGATTGTGGCGCAGAATCCCACACCGTGCGCTGCGGCGATCTCGTGAGTCAGCGAGCGTGACCACGCAATGACCCGCATATCAAACGCCCGCGCCCGTTTGGCAACCTCTTTGCCGATCTGGCCAAAACCGATGATGCCAAAGGTCAAACCGGCTACACCGTTGGCCTTGGAGTATAACGCCTTGTTCCAGACGCCGGAACGGAAATCGTTGACGTTATCTGCTATATGGCGATCCAGCGCCAGCAGCAGGCCGAGGGTCAGTTCGGCTACGGCAATCGAGTTCTTTCCCGGGCAGTTGGCAACGTAGATACCGCGCCGGTTGGCGGCGTCGAGATCGATGGTGTTGACTCCCGCTCCGGCACGGACGATGAGGCTGAGGTCTTCAGCGGCGTGGATGACATCAGCGCTTACCTTGGTCGAGCGCACAATCAGAATCGCTGCTGCTCCTATTTCGGTTGCCAGATCGGCGGCGCTGAGCCCCGGCTGGTATGACACCTCGAGGCCGGCGCTTGTGAGCTCGTCGACCGCATGATCCGGCATTGAATCTGCGATAAGTACCTTCATAGTGGTATCCTATACCCGCATCGGCAAACGTGCAATCAGTAGTCCAAAGCCGAGCGTATCAACGCTGAGCGGTGTCACGGGCCAGCTCGGCAAACATCGGAAAGAACTCGCTCATACGCGGGTGCGGCGCCGGCTGCTCTCCACGAATGCCCTGGGTATAGCCATAGCGGGCAAACCGCTGCAGAATCTCTGCATCGCGCGAGGCGATGTGTATCGGAACCGAAAGGTGCGCGTCCTGCTCTCGGATCGGACGTTGCGGCTGATGGTCACCAAAGACAATAATGATCGGACTGCGATCGTGATCCATGAATCGATCGATGTACTCGCTGAGCACGGTGAACACGTACGATATCGAGGCCACAAACCCTTCATCCAGCTGGCTGCCTCCGCCCCAGGTGTTGTCAAATGTGAGGATCTCATCCGAGCGTTCATGATAGATCGTTCCATCGCCGAGTGCGTCCCACTCTTCGATGTACGGCGGAATGCGGTTGAATGGTGTGTGGCTGCTGACCAGCTGGTAGTAGGCCAGCAGCGGCCGCTGGTGCGCTGCGCCACCGGGGGCTTGGGCTTGCTCAATATGTTTGTGCGCTTTCCAGATAGCGAACTGGTCGGTTATGGGAACGTACGAGAACCCCGGGCCGTGGTAATCAAAGTCTCCTTCGTAGGCCACCAGCGCCTCTTCAAACCGATAGAGGTCCCACGCTTCCGGCCACGAGCCGTGTACCGTCCCGGGGCGCAGCGTAAACGTGTAATACCCGCCGTCGTGCAGCATCCCTGACAGCGTTGTGACCTGGTTCTCGTAGAGTTGCTCGAACCGCGGCTGCGTGTTGATCCACTGTCCACTGAGAAAGGTTGCCTCGGCCAGCCATGAGAAGCCGCCGGCAACCGGGGCGAGCAGGTAATTGCTCTTTATGCCGTAGCCGTGACGCTCGAGGACCTCGCTGAAGCGCGCAAAATCCGGCGCTAATTGGCGGTATAGCTCGTCGCGGCTGAAGGCGGCGTAACCGTAGGCTTCGATCACAAAGACATAGATGTCGCGATCAAGCAGCCCCGCAAACGCGTAATCCGCGGCCTCGGGTTCAGCTTCGACACGTTCATTTCGCCGCTCGGAGTATTCCACCGCATCGACAAAGTCAATGCCGTCATCGCCGGCCAGTGAACGCACCAGGTCGGCTGACAACAGCTGCGGCGCGGCCAGCCCAACCAGCAGCGGTAGCGTTGCGCTCAACGCGATTACCCGCGGTGGTAGTCTATAGCCCCAGCGGCGCAGCAGAAGCGATCCGCTACAGCCGATAGCCAGTCCTACAGCAGCAAACAGCACGACAATCAGCGCAATCACCAGTGGTGCCAGCGTATCCGCCAGCGCGCCTATCTCGCCAAACAGCAGCAGCAGGCCGCCTCGCACCATTGGTAGGTCGGCAGCAGGGGAGAACGGGCGCGCATAGATGAACTGAAAGAACGCTTCTGCGGCGGAAAAAATGGTCATGATTGCGAATAGCGCGGCAACTAGTCCAAGGGTGATAACGCGCTTGATCCGGCCGAGATGAACCGACAGAATGACAAGCCAGAGCAGAGCCAGACTTTCAGCCGTGGGAACAATCACCGCCAACGGCGATACCGCGGGGATCCAACGGTGAGAACTCAACGCTGCATTGAACGTCAGCAGGATCGCCAGGAAGATGAATGCCGTTCGCAGCGTGGTCGGAGTGCAGGCGGCTCTCAAGGCGTTTTTCATACTTGAGCAAAGGTACTACAGCGCGGTCCGCAAAACAAGCCTGATCCGGCAAGCTGCCGGGATATGGAAATCTTGACAGCCTGGGGTTACACTGTAGCAGTCCTATGGAAACTGAGTACTACTTCATCAGCGATCTGCATATCGGTGGCGACGCCGGCCTGGGAGAATGCGAGTTTGAAGCAGAATTGATCGAATTTCTGCAACAACTCGATCGGTACGCGCGCGGTGCTGCCGCTGCGGTGGAACTCGTGCTGCTTGGCGACACCTTTGGTTTCTGGGAACTCACCGGGGTCCACGGCCCGGCAATGGTGGACCGCATTGCCGCCGACCATCCGGCGATCTTTGGCCAGTTCAAAGAAACCGGACGCCATGTTCGCATCACCGTTACCGCCGGCAACCATGATCACGACCTGGCCTGCGAGGCGGAGTTTGTGGCCAAGCTGGCCGAATACAACATGGTGCTCGAACAGGACTACGCAATCACCCGCAGCTGTGGCGGGCGCAAAATCTGGGTCGAGCACGGCAATCAACATGATAGCTTCAACCGTTTTGAGCCGTGGCACGATCCCCACGCCAACCCTGTCGGGTACTTCATCACGCGCAAGCTGGTGCGCGCGGCGGCCGAACGTTCCACATTGGGCAAGCGCGATTGGCTGGTGGATATGGAAGCCGTCAATCCCAGCGAAAACGTTCCGAACTGGTTGCTGTCGAATTACTTCTATCGTGAGATGCATCCGGTATTGCGTTATATCGCGCTACCGTTCCTGCTGTTCACTGGAATTAGCCTGCTTATCTTTCTGGGAACGATGCTGGAATCGTTCTCGCTGGTGCCAACAACCATCTTTCGTGACGAGTGGCTTTATCGCGCACCGCTTCTGGGGACGCCCATCCGCTACTTCGTGGCGCTGAATCTCAGCGCGTTACTGGTGGTACTCATTGTTGCCGTACCGGTCTGGATCCTGATCAGAGACTTCCGTCGTACGTTGGAACGATACGAGCTACGGTTCACCAGCAGGAAACGTCAGCAGAAAGACAAGCGCTACCTCGACGCGGCGGCCGAGGTATTCCGTGCCAACCCGGATGTGGCGGTTTTTGTTTACGGCCACACACATAATCCGTCGCTGACGGTGCTCGATGGACGCGCGGTGATCAACACCGGGACCTGGCTCAAGCGGCTGACGCGTCTGCGCAGCAAATGGACCCTGGTACCCGATGTGTACTACCCCTCGTTTCGTATCGGATACTTCCGCGTCTACAGCGAGCCTGGAGGGATTGTTATTGAGCGGTACGCCATACCCAAGCAGGTGGAACGCGAGCTTACCGCCTTACAGCGGTTGCTCACGCTACGCAGACGCGCTGTGGATACCACGCGTATTCCCGCTCGCTTTGTGCTGTCGGACCGGAGAGACGCTACTCCCACTCAATAGTGGCCGGAGGCTTGCTGGAAACATCATAGACCACCCGGCCAACCTCCGGCACGCGGTTGGTTATCAAAGCGGATATCTCCAGCAGATCCTGCGGCGGAAACGGATAAACATCGGCAGTCATCCCGTCGCGTGATATAACGGCGCGCAAAGCAGCCACGTAGCCGTAACCGCGCGCGTCCCCGGTAACTCCGGTGGAGCGCACCGGCAACAGAACGCTGAACGCCTGCCAGATCTGGTGATAGAGTCCACGAGAACGCAGTTGCGAGAGGTAGATGTCATCGACCGCGCGCAGAATATCGCATTTCTCACGGTTGACCTCGCCCAGGATTCGTACCGCCAGTCCCGGCCCGGGGAACGGATGGCGGTCAACGGTGTGCGCGGCAACACCGAGCAGTTTGCCGAGACGGCGAACTTCATCCTTGTAGAGCCCGGACAGCGGCTCGACGATCCGTCCCGCGGCGCGCTTGGCCTCAACCAGCGGTGAACGTACGTTGTGGTGTGACTTGATCACCTTGGCTTTGGTGCCCACCCCGCGTCCTGACTCGATCAGGTCGGTATAGAGGGTGCCCTGGGCCAAAAAATAGTCACCGCTGATGTGACGGGCCACTTCCTGCTGCTGAACTTCGATGAAGGCGTCCCCGATGACAGCGCGCTTCTGTTCCGGGTCACTGATGCCTGCCAGACGGGACAGGAAGCGCTCTTCAGCGTTAATCAAATAGAGATGACGGGCTCCAAGGTCACGCAACCCGCGCTCCACTTCCTCGCTCTCACGATGCCGCATCAGGCCGGTGTCGATGTACATCAAGTGTACCTGCTGCGGATCGAGCACCTGCAACAGCAATGCCGCGGCCACCGTAGAGTCCACCCCGCCGGAGATCAGCAGCAGTACCGGATCCGAACCAACCTGCTGGCGCACCCGCCGGCCTTCGAGCTCCAGGTAGTGCTGCACGGTCCACTGCCGCCGGGCGCCGCAGATGCCGACCGCAAAGTTCTCCAGAATAGTGTCCCCGTACTCACAGTGCGTTACCTCGGGGTGAAACTGAATGCCCACGCTGTTGGTCTGAGCAAATGAGATGCACCCGGGCAGTCCGTGCTCCGACTCGGCAATCAGGGTGGCGTCGGCAGGCAGCTCCCGGATGCTGTCTCCGTGACTCATCCAGGAGACAAATCCGTCGGGAACGCCTTTGAAGAGCGGATGCTGCCTGCGGTAGTGTTGGCGGCTGCGCCCGTATTCGCGTGCTACCGTGGCATCAACCGTTCCGCCGTGATCCGCCACCAGGCGCTGCAGTCCGTAACAGATACCGAGCAGCGGTACGCCACACTGGTATACTCGAGAATCGGGGACGGGGGCGTCGCTGTCAGCTACCGACGCGGGACTGCCGGACAGAATAATACCTTTGACGTCGCGCAACAGCGAATCTTCGATCGCGGTATCACCAGCTACGATGCTGCTGTGCACGCCGAGATCACGAATTCGGCGGCCGATCAACTGCGTGGTTTGACTGCCGAAATCGAGAATCAGGATTGTGTCCATGGATCACGTCTTACGATGGTCTGCTGACGGTCAGCTCCAACCGAAACGATGTCGACAGGAACACCGGTGTACTGTTCGATGAATGCGATGTAGTCTTGCGCCGCAACCGGCAGGTCTTTGTACGAAGTAACCCCGGACAACGATGTTTTCCAGCCCGCAAATCTCTTGGTAACCGGCTGCGCCTTGTTGAGAGCACCGCGAGATGCCGGAAAGCTATCTATGCTGGACTGCTCTATGTCGTAGGCAACGCACACTTTGACCTCGTCCAGATCATCGTAGACATCGATATGGGTCAGCGCCAGCGAATCGATCGAGTTGCTGCGGCAGATGTAACGCAGCGCTACAAGATCAAGGTAGCCGCAGCGCCGCGGGCGTCCGGTGGTCACCCCGTACTCGTTGCCGACCTCGCGGATATGCTCGGTCAGGCGGCCGTCACGGTTGGGCTGAAACTCGCTCGGAAAAGGGCCGTTGCCGACGCGGGTGGAGTACGCCTTGAAGACACCGACGACCCTGTCGATTGCGCGCGGACCGATGCCGCTTCCCAGCGAAGCGCCGGCAGCGGCCGAGCAGCCGGAGGAGACGTACGGATAGGTGCCGAGATCGAGATCCAGCAGAGCACCCTGTGCTCCTTCGAGTAACACGGTCTTGTTGCCCTTGAGCTCCATGTAGCGCTGTATATCGATGACCATGTCTGCAAGCGGAGCCCGATACTGTTCCAGAAACTCACGGTCCTGGGCGTCGATAGTCTCAAAGACATCCTGTTCCAGGATGTCGACCATGCGGTAGCCGTCGCGCATCGCTTTCCTGGAGTACGCTACGCCAATACCGCGGCCGGTGGTACCAATTGGCTCGGCTCGCTTCTGATCGAGTTCAACATCCAGTTGCCGGTACGCGGGCAGCACAACGTGAGCCCGGTCTGATATCAGTACCCGTCCTTCCCAGAGCACCCCCAGGTTGGTGAGCTCGTGCAACTCGGCAAACAGCGCCTCGGGATCGATGACCATGCCACTGCCGAGTACAACGGTCTTGTCCGGGGTTACTATGCCCGACGGCACCAGATGCAGTTTGTATACTTTGTCATCGCGGACGATGGTGTGCCCCGCGTTGGCGCCGCCCGAAAAACGCACCGTAACGTCTGCCCCGTCGGACAGGTAGTCAACTACCTTGCCTTTTCCTTCATCGCCCCACTGGGCACCAATTACTACAAGATTCATGTCTGGTCCTTCCGATTGTCCGCCTGTCAGCGCGAGTAGTTTGGCGGTTCCTGGGTGATCATGACGTCGTGCACATGTCCCTCTTTCAGTCCGGCCGCCGATATCTTAATGAAGTTACGGTAATCGCGCAATTGCTCAATTGTGCGGCAGCCGCAATACCCCATGCCCTTGCGCAAACCGGTGACAAGCTGATGCACAAAAGGTTGCAGCTCTCCCTTGTACGGTACCCGGCCTTCAACGCCCTCGGGCACCGGTTCTTCGCTGTCGCTGTGACCGTAACGGTCGGATGATCCCTGGCGCATGGCACCGATCGACCCCATGCCTCGATAGCTCTTGAAGATCCGCCCTTCGTAGATGATCTCGCGCCCGGGGGACTCTTTCAGACCGGCAAACAGGTTGCCGATCATCACCGTGTGAGCTCCCGCAGCTATTGCCTTGACCAGATCGCCGGAGTACTTGATCCCGCCGTCGGCTACAACAGGCGTCTTACTGGCGGCGGCCTCTTCGACTGCCCACGCAACCGCGGAGAACTGCGGTACCCCAATGCCTGCAACCACGCGCGTGGTGCAGATTGAGCCCGGGCCTACGCCTACTTTGACGGCGTCGGCGCCGGCTTCGATCATGCGGCGGGTTCCCTCGCGTGTGGCAACGTTGCCTCCAATGACAGCAACCGCGTACTTCGATTTGACATGCGTTACCGCTTGCAGCACGCCTTTTGAATCGCCGTGCGCAGTATCGAGCACAACGAAGTCCACCTTGCTCTCTTTCAGCAGCGGCAGGCGTTCGTCAATGTCATTTGGCGAAATTGCGGCTCCGACCAGCAGGCGCCCACCGGAATCGGTTGCAGCGTGCGGAAACTCGTTGTGCTTCTCCAGGTCCTTGACCGTGATCAGGCCGGTCAGGCGGTTGTTGCTGTCTACCACCGGCAGCTTCTCGATCTTGTGCAAGTCAAACTTCGCCTTGGCGCTCTCTATGTCCGGTCTTCCAACCTCAACAATCGGATTGGGCGTCATCACGTCGCTGACTTTGAGCGTGTAGTCGCGGCAGAAGCGCAGATCACGGCTGGTAATGATTCCACACAGTTTTCCGTCGCACACTACCGGAAGCCCTGAGATGCGGTAGCTCGACATGATCTCCCACACCTCGTGAACGGTCTGCTGTTGCTCAACGGTAACCGGAGATTCGATAATCCAGTTAAGAAAGCGCTTCACCATGCCAACCTGGCGGGCCTGTTCAGCTGGTGCAAGATTGCGGTGAATCACACCTACCCCACCCTGCAGAGCCAGCGCAATGGCAAGCCGGTCTTCGGTTACCGTGTCCATTGCCGCAGAAAGTATCGGGATGTTGAGCTCAATGCCGGGCAGCAGGGTGGTCTTGACCGAAGTCTCGCCGGGCAGAAAATCCGCGTATGACGGTAGCAGAAGTACGTCGTCGTAACTGAGTGTCTCTTCAAGCACCACTGTTCTCCTTGAGTCGCTTCATGATTAGTTCATAGCGATCGCAGAGCTCGATGGTTCGAGCTACCGCGCGGCCGCGATACAGCTGCGGATGCGCAAAAAATCCGTCTGCGTCATCGTAGCCGACCTGCTTCAGACGCGCCTCAATTGCACTCCACACCTGCTGGTCGCGGCGCAAAACCGCAACAATGCTGCACTCCTCTTGTTGGCTCTGCAGCGTAGCGCGGCGGATGACTTCGTGAGCATCGCTGCGCCCGGCCAGTGCAAGACAGATATACGCCGGTTCAGCCAGCACCATCTGTCCACCGGATTGCAGATTGCGCATCATCTGGCGGCGATCCACCTCAAGGCGGGTCACAACCGTGTGCATGCGCGACAGCGCCGCGGCAAACCCGGCCAGAAACTCGACAACAAATCGCGATGAAGCCGAGTTACTGAGATCTCGCTGGTGCTCGGAGATTTGATCCATGTAGAACGTCTGGACCCGCGGCGCAAACGCTTTCCACAGACTCTTGATGTGTTCACAGTTCCACGGGTTACGCTTCTGCGGCATGGTTGAAGATCCAACCTGAGAGGCGGAAAAGCTTTCGCGCACCTCGTTGATCTCTGTCCGCTGCAGATGGCGCAGGTCGTCGGCCAGGTTGGCTACAATGCCGAATGCGGTATTGATCTCGAGCAGCAGGCGCAGCAGGTATTCGGGCTCAACCAGCTGAGTCGAATACTCCGACGGCGTCAACCCGAGTTCCTGCAGTATTGATTTCTCAAAAGCCAGTGGGTCAGCAGTCACAACCGAGAGCGCGTTATAGGCGCCAACCGCGCCGGCGAGCTTGCCGCGCAGATCGGCGCTGCGCGCAGCGAGCTGCTGCACGCTCTTGCCCAGACGGGCTACGTACTCAGCGAGCGCGTAGCCAAAAGTAATCGGCACCGCGTGCTGGCCGTGGGTGCGCCCAACCTGTGCGGTGTCTGACTCTTGGCGGGCGCGGGCAACAAGAGCGTCTACCAGCTGTGCGGCAAGCGGGACAATCACGTTCTGCATTGCATCGCGGATGCGCATCGCCTGCGCAGTATCGAGAATATCCACCGACGTGGCGCCCACGTGTACCCACGCTGCGAGCGTGGGAGACAGATTGCGCTGCATGACGTTGACCAGCGCGCGGATGTTGTGACGTGTGATCTCTTCTTCGGCGTAGACTTCTTCGGCGTTCACCAGTTCCGTCAGCGCGGCAAGTTCCTGCTCGGCCTCGGCGTCAAGCTGATCAGCTGCCCGCAAGTGGCCACGCAGCAGCGCCGTCTCAACCGCGAGACAGTAGCGCACCGAAGCGCGTTCACTGAGATACTCGCCCAGCTGATCGAAGAGTTCGCGGTTTGCCTGATAGTAGCGATGATCGAGCGGTGAGATATTCTCGAAGATCCCGCGGGCGTCCATACAGCATCATGCCCAAAGCGCCTGCTTTTGTCAAACAGCGCTGGAAACTCGGGTTGATTTGCGAGATAATGTGCCCTATGAGACACTCCGTACTCACAGTTACCGCTTTTCTCATGCTAGCGCTGCTGGCGTCGTGCTCGCAGCAGCAACCGACCTCATCCAGTTCAGGTGGCCCGCGATTCATCGTTCCGGAAGCCGGTGAAGGCGTAACGCTCTCCTCGGCTGTTCAAACCCCGATAACCATTCGTGAACGCAGCGGGGCACACGAACTCAGAGTCTCGCTCTCAAGCGACTTCATTGTCTCGCAGGTGATCGACACCAATCTCGATCAGGATCAGATGGAGGAGCAGATCATCGTGTTCAAGCGTCGCGATGATCCCGAGGACCGGATACGGCTGTTGGTGGTGGACTTTGACACGGTGCGCAACGCCTACGTGCCAACATGGGAAGGAAAGACGCAGGCCAACAACATGCGAACGTTCGCGCTCTACGTCAACGATGTGATCGGTGATCACGAGATGGAGATAGTCGCTATCGGCATGAACAACGCCGGAGAACAAACCCTTGACCTGTTTCGACGTACCACGGCCCCCGCAGGGGTTGGACTGTACTATGAAAATGTAGCGTCTTTCGTCTCGGATGCAAGCATTGAGATCGAAGAGAGCGACCGTTCCGAGGCGTATGCCTCGCTGCAGACAACCGGGCGCAGTTTCCCAATATCGGTTTACCGCCGCAACCGGGAATCGGACAATCCGCTGGATCTGATCAAGACCACCTACCACTGGCGTAATGACCTCGGTGAGTACGTCCGCACAATCGAGGAAGAGATTGCCGGCGCCTCGATTGAAGAGGCTCAGCTGGCCGCGCTCTACGACGGGGCTGCATCGGACTTTGAGTCCTACCTCGCCGGACCGTGGTATCGGTCGATAGCTGAAGACTCGGCCAACGGATCGGGAGAGATTGCCTACTTCAACCCCAAGACGCGCCGCATTATCCTGTACCGTGGTGAGTCGCAAGAGTCATACTCATGGCTGAACTCCAACCGCACCATCTATCGTTCGGGTCCCGGATTGTGGATCAATCTGCACAGCGAGGCGGTTGAAACCGTACGCAAGCAAGCGGCGGTTTCGGTGCCGGCAATCGACACGATCTCGCTCAACATCGAAGGCGGCCACGGCTGGAACGGCACTTACCGCCGGCTTACACCGGGACTGCAGCAGAGCATGGTCCAGGAGCGCAGCCGCCCGGCGCGCACGGCAGATCTGCCGCTGTCGGGACTGTACAAGAACGAGAGTGGTACCGAGATCCTGTTCACTGGACCGCGTTTCACGATGCGCGAGGGCGGACGGGAACGCACCGGGGGGTACGCGGTGTATAGGGTTCAAGACTACGTGCTCGATCTCAAGTTTCTCGATCCCAACGGCCTGGTATCCGAGAACCGGACGTATCGAATCGAGTTCAGTGAAGACGTACAGGATGACCGCGTTGTGCGCACCGTCAAGCTCACACCCGCGCGGGTACGTTCAAGCGGAATCGAGACAGTCAGCACGAGAACCATCACGCTGGAGCAGATAGAAGAACTCACACCCGAGCAGCAGTCGGCCGGATGATTAGTGTCGCGCGTGGGCGGCTATTGGTAGAGCAGGAACCCTTCGATCCCGGCGTCTTTCAACGCAGTCATGGTGGCAAGAGCCTGTTGGCGTCCAGTACCGCTGTCCAGCGGCACCACCACCTGATATAGCTTTTGTCCGTTGCGGCTCTGCTGACGGACTTCCGCGGCAAAGCCCGCGTTGCTGATGTCGCGCGCCATATAGGTAGCATTCTCGGGATCGCGAAATGATCCGGTCTGAATCGCGTGTACCGTTGGCTCGGATGCTCTCTCTTGCTGCGTCGTTGTGGCAGCGGCAATGGGTCCCGCTGCGCTTGGCACAGCACGTAGCGGTGACGCAGATTCCACCCACGGCAGGGCGACCAGCACCTGCGACGGTGACGGAAGCGGTTCAACCCGCGTTCGGTGCGCCGGACGATCGGTTCGGGCCAACGCGTACTCAACGCTGTGCGGGTGATTCTCTTCCAGAGCCGTTAACGTCTCTTGCGCCACCTGCTGCAGTTCAAGCTGACGTGCAAGGTCGTAGATGACGTAGAGCTGACCGGGGCGGTCGTGGCCGCGTGCATCCGCAGACGCCGCCTGCCAGACCTCAGAGACGGTACGCGCGGCGCCGTCCTGATCGGCGGCGGCCAGCCGGCTGCGCGCCTGCAGCAGCATGGCGTCACGCTGCCGGCTGGCCTCGCTGGAACGCTCGACTACCAGCTGCGCCTCCTCTAACGCTGCTTCGATATCTCCCAGCTCCAGCAGGAGCTGCGCCGAGAGCAACAGCAGTCCGAGCGCTGGCTGGTCCTGGCTGCCCTGATCCCACGCACGTCTGTAGTGATACTGCGCTTGCGAGTAATCGCCGGACAGCTCAGAAAGCTCGCCAATCAAGGCGTGAGCCCGCTGCAGATCGGCCGGCTGCTCCAGCGTTTCCAGCAGTTCACGCAGTAGTTGGCGGCTTTCACGGATAGTGTCGGCAGCGTGTACCCGCTGAAGAGCGGGATCTGGGCCGTCGGTTTGCGCAATAGCGCCGTACAGCGGCAGCAGGAGCAAGACAAAAACGTATAGCGTTACGCGAAATCGATAAGACGTACAGGAATACATGCGCCCTCACCCCAATTGGCCGGCGCCCGGCATCCCTGGATCAGTGTGAAACCGTGTGGGCTGCGGCGTCGGCGTTCTGTTTCTTGTTCTTGTCCATCCGGCGCTGTTCCTTCTTCTGCGCCCTGGTCAACTTCTCTTGCTTATCTTTCGGCGGTTTCCGGCTCTTCTTTGAGCGACGGAAGACCGTAAACGGCAGAACGATCAGCGCCCCAAGAAAAAACGCCGCGAACAGGCTCATGAAGATAGGAACGGCCTCTACGGTATGAAAGCCGAAGGATATATCGGTGACATTCCCGGCGTTGAATCCGGCAAAGGCTACTACCAAACCCAGCACAATCAAGAACAGGACTAAGCGCCACGGCACGGTTTTTCTCCTTCTTGTGGTATTGTTGGTCACGGAATCGGTTGATTGCCCGGGCATCAGCTTCTGGCCTTGATGCCCTTGAAGAAGCGATACAGGTTATAACCGCCGATTGCAAGCAGTCCCACGCCGGAGATCCACATCAGACCGCTGGCCAATCCCCCGACTATCGGTAACGAGGCAACCCCGGTCATGATACCGGCAGCTGCGGTGACCAGACCTGCATCACGGTCGGTTGGATCTTTGGCGGCCACCCCCAGCCCCAGGACCGTCAATCCTGCGCCTACGATCAACCCCGGCAGCGAAAGTCCGCTGCCGATGCGCGCCAGACTCTGCAAAACCAGCAATCCCACCCCACCGCCTACACCGCCGAAGCCGCGCATTCCCTGTCTGACCAGTGTCTCTCGCGGAACGATCTCTCTCATTTGGTTTCTCCCCAATGCGCCTCTCTGCCGCTGAACTCTGTAAATTCATAATAGCGCGTTGTGCGCCGGCGGTAAAGAGCGGTCAATGACGGAAGCACCGCTCGCCGGTGAACACCATCGATACTCCGGCTTCGTTGCAGGCTTGAATGACTTCCCAGTCGCGTACGCTGCCGCCGGACTGCACCACGCCGCGGATGCCTTCGCGGATGCCCACATCCACCCCGTCACGAAAAGGGAAGAAGGCATCGCTGATCATGATCGAGTCCCTGAGGCCGCCGTTGATTTGTGCCACCATGTGATCAATGGCGGCCAGTTGATCGCGATCTTCCAGCTGACTGTAGGCGTTACCAAACTGCTGCCACGCCAGTCGATCGGCGGACTTGCGGTAGGCCTTGTCGCGCGCTATTTCTGCCACTCCAACACGATCCTGTTCTCCGGTGCCAATTCCAACCGTGACGCCGTCCTTGACGTAGATCACGGAGTTGCTGGTAATCCCGGTTTCCACAAGCCAACCGAACAACATATCGTCGAGTTCTGTTGCGGAGGGGGTTCTTTGAACGCGATAGACCGTTCCCTGATGCTCGACCTCGGCGGGTTGAAAGTCAGAAACAGTACGAACCCGCGGCGTGAATGACCATTGCACGATCACTCCGGCGTCAATCAGGCTCTTGAACTCCAGCACCGGCTGCGCTACAAACTCGTGCAGCCGCGCAATGTTGGCAATCCGCAGGATGCGCAGATTCTTGCGCCGCTGCAGTATTTCAAAGGCACCCTCCTCGTAGTCCGGGGCGGCCACCACTTCCACATAGTGTGAGGCGATGGCTTCTGCGGTCTCGATGTCCAGCGAACGATTCAGCGCCACCGCGCCGCCAAATGCCGCAATCCGGTCAGCCTCCAGCGCGCGCTGCCACGCGCTGAGTACAGTGTCGGCTTTGGCCACGCCACACGGGTTGTTGTGTTTGACGATCACCGCGGTTGGCGTATCGGCAAAGTAGCGCAGGATGGCCAGAGCGCTGTCAACGTCTGTCAGGTTAATCTTGCCGGGGTGCTTGCCCGATTGCAGCAGCTGCATGTCGGACGTCAGATATCTTCCCGCTGCCAGCATCTGAACCTCGCCGAGGGTCAGGTTCCCGTTGATCAGGCGGTAGAACGCCGCGGGCTGAGTTGGGTTCTCGCCGTAGCGCAACCCCTGGCGATCTCCATCGATGGACCAGCATACTTTCTCGTAGCACAGTGTCTGTCGGTTGGACTGATCGTCGTAGAACGCAATATCCATTCTGGCCGGGAAAACATCGCGGTTGATGGTTTGATACTGCGACGCGACTTCGCGTGACGCTTTCATGGGGACTCCGCGTCTACATCGTAGGCTGCATCGAGGTCGGCGGCGCCAATGCCCTCGAGATAGGCGGCAATTGCTGCATCGTATTCACTGGTGGTGCGGAAGACCTTCTGCGCCAGTTGCTTGCGCATCTGCAGCGTAGAGGCACCGCCGTGCTGCCCGAGGTGGTCAACTATAGTCTGATAGTCCGAGGGATCGCAGACAGCCATTACGCGCAGGAAGTTCTTGGCAGAAGCGCGCAGCATTGCCGGGCCACCGATATCTATGTTGCCGCGAGCGTCTTCGATGTCTACGTTGGGGTTGGTTGTAACGCGCTGGAACGGATACAGATTGACCACCGTCATGTCAAAGCGCACCCCCGCCAGGCGCTCGATGTCCTGCTGGTGGTCGCGGTTGTAGGTCTCGGACAACAGGCCTAGATAGATGCGGTAGTCGAGCGTCTTGACCAGGCCGCCACGCATTTCCGGCTGACCGGTGAAATCGCTCACCGCTACCAGCGAAGCCGAATCCAGCGATGCCACAATCGGCTGCAGTGCGTTGAACGTACCACCGGTTGAATAGAACGTAATGCCTGGGGCTGCAGCCGCGAGATTGCGAATAAACGCCTCCAGGCCGGTCTTGTTGGAAACGCTCACCAGCGCGTGGCGCAACGCCACCAGGTTGTCGGTCTTTGTCACCCGTTCGATTGCCACTGTTTCTCTCCGCGCTCTACGTAGGCGTAGGCTTCATGATTGTGGATGCTTTCCATGTTCTCGGCCTCGACACTGAACCAGGGAAAGGAATCCAGCTGCTCGATACCAACGCTCACCTCACGAACCAGATCTTCTACAAAGACTGGATGGTCGTAGGCGCGCTCGGTAACAAAGCGTTCATCCTCGCGCTTGAGCAGCGTGTAGAGCCCACTCGAGGCTGCTGACTCCACAATTGCGATGATATCCTCTATCCAGAAAAACGGACCGAGCTGCAACTGCACTCGCACGATACCTCGCTGGTTGTGGGCACCGCGAGCGGAGATCTCCTTGGAGCAGGGGCAGAGGGTTGTCACCGGAACCTCTATACCAACCACAAAACGCTTGGCGTGTACGCCGCGCTCGCCGATAAACCAGCAACTGTAGGACATCATGCCTCTCTGGCCGGAAACCGGCGCTGCCTTCTGCAGGAAGTACGGGAAGCGTATCTCGCCGTATGCCGTCTCGGCGTCCAGCGCAACGCGCATCTCCTCCAGCATTGTCAGGAAGGTCGGCATCTGTATTTCGGTGTAGTGCTGGTTGAACACTTCAATGAAGCGGCTCATGTGGGTGCCCTTGTAATGGTGCGGCAGGTTGGCAAACAGGTTTACCGTGGCTACGGTGTGCTGCTGACCGTACTCCTTGTCCAGTACGGTTACCGGGTAGCGCAGATTCTTGACCCCAACTTTCTCGATCGGGATATTGCGTTCGTCATTGAGGTTCTGGACATCAACCACCGGTTGGTCCCGCTTTGACACTGATGTACATGGTCTTCAGCTAATAGCACAGATACGCCTCGGAATCAACCGCGCATGAACTGGTGCCGAAAATGTTGGTGAAACTGAAGCAGCAGGAGATTTCCGGTTGTG
>REDW01000080.1 GCA_007693325.1 Spirochaetaceae bacterium | reverse complement strand
GAGGCGGTGCTGTTGCGGCAGCGGTCACCAGCTCTCCAGGGTGAGGCCCGCTATCGCGGAGAAGTCCCGGGTATTGAGTGTGACCAGGGTCAGGGAGTGGGTGATCGCCGTCGCGGCAATGCATAAATCGATGACCGGCCGCGTTGTGCCGGCGCGCGCGGCCTCGCCTTGAATCCGGGCGTATACTGCGGCCTCTGCAGAGGCAAACGCGATGACCGACAGACGGTCCTTGAGCACCATGCGATAGAGGTCGCGAAGCCGGGCACTCGCCGCCATTTCGAGACCTTGCAGCACTTCCAGTTCGCAGAACACCGAGATACGGCACCGGCCGTCACCGACCTCCCTCCATCGTTCAATGACGCTGGGAATCGGATAACGCTTCAGCGGCTGACTGTAGATCGACGTGTCGAGCAGGTAAGACATATCCTACTCGGTCTGGTGTGAAGTGAACGGATCATACAGCGGTTCCGGGTCCCGGTGAACTGTCGGAAACTCGGGCAGATCGTCGAGGCCGTACTCTGACTCGTATCGCTCCCGCGCTTCCCATACCGGCGAGCCGGCACTCTCGATCTCCCGGTACGGCACGATACAGACGAACGGTTTCCCGCGCCTGGTCACCAGAACCGTCTCTCCTGTGCGGTGCACTTCATCACAAAGCTCCGAGAGCTTTGTCTTGGCTTCAAACATTCCGACATCTTTCATACTTTCATTCTACTAGACTACTAGTTAAACAACAACCGTCCGCGGACTTGCCGGATTACCTGCGCGCGCTGATAGCTGAGCTGCGGCGGCGCTGAAATCGGCAGCTTTGGCGCCGGCGGTTCTGTGCTATGATGAGACGAATATGGACTCGAGACAGCGAATCGACGCCGCTATTGCGCTTGAACCTGCGGACCGTGTCCCGGTATCGCCGTGGCTCGGCCTCTTTGCTGCCTCCTACACGGGGATTTCCAAGAAAGAATTCATCTTTGACGCTGACAAGAGATCTGCGGCCGTGCTCAGGACTGCAGTGGAGCTCGGTCCGTGGGACATGACCTACATGGGAGAGAACGCCAGCGAGGCAATGCTGCTGGCGGTCCCTGCCCGGGTGTACTGGCCCGGCGTTGACCTGCCCGATGATGAGATCCACCAGGTCGAGGAATTCGAGTTGCTGGGCCCTGACGACTATGCACTGCTGCAGCGCCTCGGGCTGCTTCGTTTCCTGCGCGAGGTAGCCAGGCGGCTCTACCCCGAGATCAGCGTTATTCAGGGGCTGTCGCTGCTGCTGTCCTTTGTCCTGAAATCGCGCAGCCAGGCGCGGGCGCTGCGCGCGGCGGGCGTCGAGCCGGCCGCGGGTTTTATGCACCCGGGGCCGCTGTTCATGTACTTCTCAATTGGCCGCAGCCTGGAGCCGATGTGCAGAGACCTGTACGATCGGCCGCAAGCGGTCAAGGCCACCGGCGGCAGATGGGCAGTAGCCATGACCCGCATGGCTATCCACTGGGCCAGGATAGTGGGAGTCAAGCGTGTGTTCCTCGCGCTGGCGCGTGCGTCACCCGCCTTCATCTCGCCGGCGCACTTTGAAGAGTTTGTATACCCTGAGCTCAAGACCATCGTGGGCATGTTGATTGATTCCAACATGACCCCCGTGTTCCACTGCGACACCAGATGGAACGGCCGGCTCGAGGTGTTCAAACGCTTCCCTGCCGGGAAGTGCATCATAGAGCTGGACGACGACACTGATATGGTAGAAGCCGGAACGGTTCTGGGCGGACACATGTGCATCAAGGGCAACGTGCCCGCCTATCTGACCGCCTTTGGCACAAGGGACGAGGTGCTGGACTACTGTCGGCATTTGATCCAGAAGGTTGGCAAAGGCGGTGGGTTCATCCTCTCCACCGGTTGCGCGGTGCCGGCCAATGCCAGGGTTGAAAACGTCAAGGCCATTTTTGAAGCCGCCGAGAAATGGGGCCGCTACTGAAGCCGCCGCGCCGCGTAATACCGTTCGACTTTTATCGATAACCGTGTTACGATTAAGCTATGGGACGGAACAAGAGGGGGTTCATAGACAACGATTTCTATGATCGCGAGGCGGCGTACTGGTGGTCGGCCACCGAGAGTCCACTGGCCATAATCCGCTACATGATGAATCCTATTCGATTTGCATATGTCATCCGGCAGCTGGTCGAGCTGTCATACGACTATCGCAGCAGGAAAGTGCTCGATCTCGGATGCGGCGGCGGTTTTCTTACCGAGGAAATTGCCAAGTTTGGCCTGGACACCACCGGTGTGGATCCTTCGGTTCCAAGTCTGCGTGAGGCGCGAAAACATGCGAAGGCATTGGACCTGGCCATTACCTATCAGGAAGGAGCCGGTGAGGCGCTGGACTTCCCGGACAATTCCTTCGATATGGTCTTCTGTCTCGACGTACTCGAGCACGTGCGTGATTTCCGCACGGTGGTTTCGGAAATCTCACGGGTGCTGGTTCCCGGCGGTTTCTTCTTCTTCGAGACCGTCAACAGGACAATTTTGAGCTATCTGGTGGTGATTTTCTTCATGCAGGAGTTTCCTCTGACGCGCGTCATGCCTGCAGACATTCACAACTGGCGTTACTTCATCAGACCTGGAGAGCTCAGCCAGGCTGCCAGGACCGCGGGGATGAAGGTGGAAGACATGCGCGGCGTGCTTCCGGGCTTGAGCTTCGTCTATCATCTTCCGCGGTTACCGAAGTTGGTTGCCGACAAAATAGATTTCCGCGATTTGTGTGCCCTGTTCCGCTGTCACGAGACCTTTTTCAAGAACCTCTGTTACGTGGGCTACGCCAGCAAGCCCTCACGCCTGGCGGCGTAGCATCAGCTCGGTGGTGATTTTGGCCGAGAGCAGCACCAGCGGCATGCCGCCGCCCGGGTGGGTGCTGCCGCCGCAGAAGTAGAGCCCCCGGTAGCGCCGTGAGCGGTTGGGATGGCGCGAGAAGGCGGCGCTGCGGCTGTTGGAAGATATGCCGTAGAGCGCGCCGCCGTGGCTGGCGGTCCTCAGCTGGATGTCACGCGGCGTCATGACCGACTCTGCGGCGATCTCGGACTCCAGATCGATACGGAAGAGCTCCGATATGCGCGTTATGACGCGCCGGCGCACGCGCGCGGTTTGGGCCTCCCAGTCCTGGCCGATATCGCACGGTGCGTTGATCAGCACAAACCAGTTCTCGCCGCCCGCCGGCGCGTCCCCGGGCGTCACCTTGCTGGTGATGTTGACGTAGATGGTGGGATCGGCGGGACACTCGTGGCGGTCAAAGATGGCGCCGAACTCATCGGGGTAGTTGCGCGAGAAGAAGATGTTGTGCAGCTCGAGCTCTGGAAACGTGCGCTTCATGCCCCAGAAGAACACCAGAGCCGATGAGGAGGGCTCGAGCTTGCGGTAGCGCACGATGTCCGGCGCCTCCTGATCCTGCAGCAGATCATCGTAGACCGGACGCACATCTGCACCGGCAATCACGGCGTTGTACGCTATCTCAGCGCCGCCCACGGTCACACCGTGCACCCGAAAGCGGCCGCGTTTGGCTTCACGGTGGTGCAGAATGCGCTCAACCGCTGTCTGGTAGTGCAGCTGCACCCCCAGCTCGCGCGCCAGGCGGTCGAGGGCCTGCGGTATGGCGTAGATTCCACCGCGCACGGCGTAGGCGCCGCCCGCGTACTCCACGTGCGGAATGATGGAGAGCGTGGCCGGCGTGCGGTACGGACTGGAACCGTTGTAGGTGGCGTAGCGATTGAACAGCTGACGCAGCCGCGGGCTCAGGAAGGCCTGCTCGTGTGCCTCGGCCAGGCTGCGCCCGGCGTCTATACCGCCAACGCGCAGCAACGACTTGAAGAAGCGTGCCGAGAAGATGGTAGAAGGCTCTCTGGGATTGTGTTCCAGGAACAGCTCGCCGGCAATGTCGTAGATTCTGCGGCAGCGCTCAAAATAGGCGTTCAGTCGCGCCTGGGACTCGCCGGTGGTACGGCGCAGCTCGGACAGCAGCTTGTGCCGATCAGCCCAGGCGCGCAGCACCATGCCGTCATCCCAGAAGTACTTGCAGACAATCTCCAGCGGGATGAACTCGAGGTAATCCTCGCGCCGCTTGCCGGCGGCGGCAAACAGCGCATCGAATACCCACGGCATGGTCACAAGCGAGGGGCCGCTGTCAAAGCGGTAGCCGTCCAGGGACTGGTTGCCGGCCTTGCCGCCGGGGCCCTCCAGCCGCTCGTAGAGATCGACTTTCCAGCCGGCGGCGGCCAGGCGAATAGCCGCCGCGAGCGAACCCAACCCGGCGCCGATAACAGCTACACTCTTAGACATGGCTTGCAATCACGTCGCGGTAGAAGTAGTAGCTGTCCTTGGGTACCCGGCGCAGGTCGGTGTAGTCACAGTAGACAATGCCGAATCGCTTGGTGTAGCCGAAGGACCACTCGAAGTTGTCGATCAGTGACCAGAGAAAATAGCCGGCCAACGGGATACCCTCCTGCAACGCCTGCGAACAGGCGGCCAGGTGCCCGCGCAGGTAGTCGATGCGCGGGCGGTCGGCACAGCGCGTACCGTCCGCGTTCAGCCGGTCAGCCGCGGCGCAGCCGTTCTCCGTTACATAGAGCGGCAGCGCGCCGCAGCGCTGCTGCACCCAGCGCAGCTGACGCAGCAGGCCGCCGGGGACCACCGGCCAGCCCATGTCTGTGACCGGCTGCCACTGCACCGCAAAACGAAACCCGTGCGGCGATTCAGGATCGGCCTGGACCGCCTCTTCCCAGTAGTAGTTCAGTCCCAGGAAATCAACCGGCGCGGCAATGATTTCCAGATCGCCGGGCTCAACCGGCAGCGGAGCCTGCGGGTAGGACGCCAGGTGGCGCTCGGGGTAACCGCGGCCAAAGATCGGATCAAAGAACATGCGGCTCTGCAGGTCCTGCGCGCGATCGGCGGCGTCTGCATCCTCGGCGCGTGCGCTTGCAGGCCGCGTTGCCAGCAGGTTGAGAACCGGTCCGATGCCGCGCGCTGCGCCGCTGCCGGGCGCAGGCGTGGCGGCCGCAGCGGAGGGCGACGCGCGGTAGGCCTGCACCGCCAGGCCGTGGCCCAGGTTCAGATGGTGAACGGCGCGATACGCCGCGGCGCGGTCACGGATTCCCGGCGCGTGAACGCCTTCGAGATAGCCGAGTATAGCGCTGCAGTACGGCTCGTTGAGCGTAAACCACGTGTCAACGCGGTCACCGAGCGCGCCAAAGCAGTGCCCGGCGTAGTCGGCAAAGCGCAGGGCGGTATCGCGGTTGGCCCAGCCGCCGGCGTCCTGCAGCGCTAACGGCAGATCCCAGTGGTAGAGCGTCACCGCCGCAGCGATACCGGCGCGCTGCAGTTCATCGAGCAGCCGCTTGTAATAGTCAAAGCCCGCCGGGTTGGGCGTGCCGCCGCCGGCGGGAAAGATACGCGGCCACGCCAGCGAGAAGCGGTAAGCGCCGACGCCCAGCCGCCGCATCAGCTCGACATCCTCTGGATAGCGATGGTACTGATCGCACGCCACATCGCCGTTGTGTCCGTGGGTCACCGCGCCGGGCCTGCGGCAGAACGCGTCCCAGATACTCGGACCGCGTCCATCCACGGTTGCCGCCCCCTCTACCTGGTAGGAAGCGGTGGCCACCCCCCACAGGAAACCGGCGGGAAACTGCAGGTCACCGGTACTCATTGCTGTGCTCCTGATTGCTGTTGCCGGTAGCGCAGCAGAATCTCGTCTGCTACCGCCTGGTGCTCGGCGGACCCGAGTACCGTGAGCTGCGCGCTATCGTGGCCCAATTCAGCCGCATCCGGCGCGCCGGATAGCAGTCCAAGGTCCCATTTGACCTCCAGGATAGCGCGTACCGAGCGCTCCAGCCGCTCATCGCTGATCCGCCCACTCTGGACCGCCTCGAGCACCGTCTGGTAGGCTTCCAAAGGTCGTTCGGGATGCACCAGTACGTCAACCCCGGCCTCGAGCGCCTGCAGCGCCACCCGGCTGCGGTGATAGTAGCGCGTCAGCGCGTGCATATTGAGCGCATCGGAGAACACCAGCGATGTGAACCCCAGCTCGCTGCGCAGTATCGGCCCCAGCAGCTCGCTGGACAGGGTTGCCGGGGTCCGGTCTCCGGTGACCTCCGGAACGCTGATGTGCGCCGTCATCACCCCGATGGCGCCGGCGTCTATGCCGTAGCGGAACGGCACCATCTCGACTTTCTGCAGCCGTTGACGGCTATGTCTGACGGCGGCCGCCTCGTAGTGACTGTCCTCGTAGGTGTCACCGTGGCCGGGGAAGTGCTTCAACACCGCGGCCACGCCGTGTTGCTGCATGCCGCGCACCAGCGCGGCCACAATCGTGCCGACCGCTTCAGGATCACTACCGAACGAGCGATCCCCGATAACCGTGTTGTCCGGGTTGGTGCGCAGGTCAGCCACCGGGGCAAAGTTGACCTGAATGCCGAGGCTGCGCAGCTCGCGACCGATGACCGCGCCGAGACGGTACGCCAGCGCAGGATCAGCTACCGCACCTACAACGTGCGGACTTGGAATGCGCGTTGCCGGAATCTTGCCGCTGGCGCTGATCCGACTCACCGCCCCACCCTCGTGATCGGTGGCGATCAACAGCGGCAGCGTAGCGTTCTGCTGTAACTCCTGTATCAGCCGCGTCAGCTGCTCGGTAGCGTCCACGTTGAGGCCCACCAGCAGCACGCCACCGGGCTGAATCTGCTGCATCAGGCGGCGTACGTTGTCATCGACCGCCAGCAGGCCGCGGCCGTGCTGGTCCACCGGAAAGGCCGGCATGAACAGCTGACCCACGCGTTGCTCGGTGGACAGCGCCGCCAGCGCCGCATCTACCGCGGAACGCCGCGCCGCCCCCCCCCCGGCGGGGGGGGGCGCGGGGGCGGCGGCGGCGGCGGGGCGCCGCCTGCGCCGCATCTACGGCGTACCGCCGCGCGGCCGCCGCCTGGGGGGCGGCGGCCTCGGCTGCGGCGGCGGCTGCTGATTCAGGGTCAGCCTCGGGCTCGGGTTGCGGCTCGGGTTGCGGCTCGGGCACAGCGGGCGGATCGGCTACCACGGCGGCGCGATCAGCCGCGGCATCAGCGCTGGTCTCGGGCCGCTGTGGTGCAACCGAAGCGCACCCGATGAGCACCGCACAGAGAGACGCGGCTGCAACGCAGCGCAGCCGCAAGCCGATAGTTTGGACTCTAACGATAGTCATTCGAGAAAGCCATGGTACAATTTTTCATACATTGCGGTCATTTGGCGTCCAGGCTCTTGCATACGCCCTTGCAATCCATTATAATGCAAGCGAATAGCAAATATCGTTTTCAAACCGCCGGATGGCACTGTTCTTGCACTGATTATCACTGTGGCGGAAGCTCTGAAACATGGGAATTGCGCCGATATGAAGCTATAGTACCGCAGCAGGATGACATTTGCAATGGATAGAACAGCAGGAATTACGCAGCAGCTGACCGATCTGACCGGCATCGCGCTGCCACACGAACTACAGCAGGAACTCCAGACTGAACTGGTGAGAAAATCAATTCACATGCTGATAGCGCTGGTTCCCGGAATTGCAGCGCTTGTGGGCGTGCAGTTCACGCTGGCACTGCTCGCAGCAGGAACGCTGTTCTACACCTACTGTGAGGTGCTGCGCATGCAGGGCTACAGCGTTGCGCTGATATCGCAACTGACAACGGTTGCATCGAGGCAGCGCGAAATAGGGCGCTTCACCCTGGGCCCGATTACCCTGGGACTGGGTGCAATGATTGCGCTGCTGCTCTACCCCGACCCGGCGGCCTCAATTGCAATTTACGCGCTGGCGTTTGGCGACGGCCTGGCCAGCCTGTTTGGAAAGTTCTTTGGACGGCTGACAGTTCCCGCTACCGGCGGCAAGACGATTGAAGGCAGCATGGCCTGCTTTGTAGCGGTCTTCCTGACCGTGTACGCGCTTACCGGGCGCTCGCTGGAGGCCGGCATCATCGCTTCGGCAGCCGCGCTGCTGGAACTCTTCCCCACCAGCGATCTGGATAACCTGCTGCTGCCGACCGGAACCGGCCTGGTTGCCGCGCTGCTGTTTGTGTAACCGCAGCGCTATTTCCACAGATAGATAGTGTGCATGCGGTAGCCGAACACCGCGGTAGCAGTGACCAGCAGCACAAATCCGGCAAACGCCAACCACATTGAAGGCAGATAAAAGATCAGCTCACGTCCAATAATTGCCAGAACCACCATCGGCAGCAGTATCAGGTACTCCTCGTTGCGCTGATACGCCGTTGCGTAGACCACGTTGGCAACCGTCAGACAGTGCAAGATCAGAACAACGGCCTGGATTGTGGTCTGGTCGCCGATCTTGTGCACCAGATTGGGATGCAACGCCAGGTGATCAACCGGGATGGCGTAGACGATGGACAGCGATATCAGCGCCGCCAGGCTGAGCGCCATACCGGTCTTCTTGTACTCGACGCCGGTCAGGTAGAGCGTTGAGACAAACAGACAGAGCACACCGAACAGGTGGGCAAACTGCACCAGGCGGGTCAATGCCACCGCGAAGTAGACCGGCATCTGCTGCAGGTGCAGCACTACGTGGCCGACCTTCCAGACATCGAACCCGATTGCCAGAATGAACATGACGAAAAAGAGCATCTCAGGCGCGGTGGTCTTGCGAAAATAGCGCATAATGATGGCCGCTGCCACCACGCTGAACCCGGACACAACAAAGAGTCCGCCGACCAGCCAGTTGAGTGAGTCCAGCCCGCTGCGCCAACCGACGAACAACCAGCGCTGGGCAGTCTGGATACCGAGCGCCTGGGCTGAGGGCAAAGGCGCCTGAAGGCGAACCAGCGCGACCGCCGCGCCAATTGAGGTGATGACTATCAAGGCCAGTGAAACGCGCAGAATAGTGTTACGCAGAGTCAGCGTCATAGAGCGCCAGTATAGCAGGAAAAATAAGGCTATAGAATGACCGTAATTGTTCGATACTCAATGGTAGGGAGGCATAATGTCATGAAGAAACTGCTCATGATGGCCTTGGTGTTTGCGCTTAGCGGAACCCTTTTTGCCGGCGACATAGCCACCTTCGTAAACATGGGCTTTTCGGATGACTCGCGCATCCTGATGTTTGGCCAGTACGGTATAGAACAGGAAACCGCCCGACCGTATGCCGAAATGTACGTAGTTGATGTACCGGAGAACCGCTTTGTGGCCGACGGTGTGCGGCGCACAACCTTCGACGCCGCGGTAACCCCGGGCCAGGACGGCAGCGGAGCGCTGTTGCGGCTACTGTCGGAGAACGCCGCCCTGGTGGAGCGCTGGGGTATCGATCCGCTCAACCAGGGCCGCCTGGTGTACTTTCTGCTTAACGGCAGCGAACCCAAACCCGAGATCAGCTTTCGCGACTTTTCCGACGGCACCCGCTATAACGTGCGCATGCATCAGCGGCGCCGCGGCGAAGGCCCTACCGCGGAGGCTGCCTTTCATCTGGAGCTGACCGTGACCCCGGTCAGCGGCGCGCCGCGTAATTTCACCGTGGGGCTGCCGAATTTCTTCCGTGAAGGCGTTTCCTGGTATCAGATCAACCAGGCGTTCCTCTCGCCGGACGAACGTTCGCTGATTTTTGTTGTAGAGCGCATCAGCGACACCAGCGCCGGCCGCAGCGTGCGCTACATGGTGGAAACCGTCCGCTTCCGCTGACAACCTGCGCGGGCCGGCCCTCGCCTTGACACCACGCAAGACCTCCTCCTACAATGCGTTCACAAAACATTTCAGTGAGGATAGATGGCAGAACGCATTACCCCCAGGAGCGAGAGTTACTCGGATTGGTACGTCGACATAGTGCTCAACGCCCAATTAGCCGACTACAGCCCGGTCAAGGGCACAATGGTGATCCGGCCGCGCGGTTACGCGGTGTGGGAGCGGATGCAGTCCGCGCTGGACGCCATGTTCAAGGAGACCGGGCATCAGAATGCCTATTTCCCGCTGCTGATTCCCGAGAGCTTCCTCAAGAAAGAGGCCGAACACGTAGAGGGCTTTGCGCCCGAATGCGCGGTGGTTACCCACGGCGGCGGCGAGGAGCTCGAGGAGCCGCTGGTAATCCGCCCAACCTCGGAAACGATCATCTGGAGCATGTACAAGAAGTGGATTCAGTCGTATCGCGACCTGCCGCTGCTGATCAATCAGTGGTGCAACGTGCTGCGCTGGGAGAAACGTACGCGGCTGTTTCTGCGCACCACCGAGTTTCTGTGGCAGGAGGGACACACCGCGCACGCCAGCGCGGAAGAGGCGCGCGAGGAAACGCTGCGCATGCTGGAGGTCTACCGCCGCTTTGCCGAGGAATACATGGCGTTGCCGGTGCTGACCGGCGTCAAGAGCGAGGCCGAGAAGTTTGCCGGTGCAGTCAACACCTACGCTATTGAGGCGATGATGCAGGACCGCAAGGCGCTGCAGGCCGGGACCTCGCACTTTCTGGGCCAGAACTTTGCCAAAGCGTTTGACGTGACCTTTCAGACCGCCGAGGGCGGCCTGGACCACGTCTGGGCTACCAGCTGGGGCGTATCGACACGCCTGGTTGGGGCGCTGATCATGGCGCACTCGGACGACAAGGGCCTGGTGTTGCCGCCGAAGCTGGCACCGGTTGAGGTGGCGATTGTGCCGATATTCAAGAACCAGACCAAGACCGAGGTGCTGGCCTACGCCGACAAGCTGAACCAGACGCTCAAGGGCAGCTACCGCGTGGTGCTGGATGCCGACGACAACAACTCGCCCGGCTGGAAGTTCTCGCAGTGGGAGCTCTACGGCGTACCGATCCGCGTTGAGTGCGGCCCCAAGGACATGCAGAACAACCAGGTGGTGCTGGTACGCCGTGACAGCGGCGAGAAACTGCCGGTGGCTATCAGCGAGGCGCCGCAGCGCATCGGTGTACTGCTGCAGCAGATCCAGCAATCGCTCTACGACCGCGCGCTGGAGTTCCGCGAAGCGAATACGCGCGATATCGACAACTACGACGACCTGCTGGCGTTCTTTGAGAACGACGGCGGTTTTGCGCGTGCAGCGTGGTCGGGCTCAGTGGAGTCCGAGGCCAGAATCAAGGCCGAGACCAAAGCCACGATCCGGGTGCTGCCGTTTGGCAACGAGCAGGAAGCAGCGGGCAAACGCTGCGTGGTAACCGGAGAACCGGCCAGGCACATGGCGATCTTTGCCCGGAGTTACTGAGGCGCGCGTGCTATACTGGGTAGCGGTGAAGCTATGAGAGCGCGGCGCATTGTTCCGCTGATTCTTATCGCGCTGGCCGCTACTGCGGCAGCGCACGCTATCTCGCTTCCCGGCCTGGAGCTGCGCGCCGGTCCAACCTGGATTGGCAACGCGTACCGCGAATACCCCGACGGCTCCACGGTCCAGGGCAGCGATGTCAGCCCGCTGCGCATCTTTGGCGGCGCGGCGCTGCCGCTGGTTCTGCAAAACGGGCTGATACTGACACCGGGCATCGATTTCTACTGGCAGGAGTACCTGGCGGCCGCTGAGGACGGCAAGGTGGTGCCTACTCAGATCGAGACAGGATCGGCAGCCGGTGACGCCGCCGGGACGCTGGGGATCCTGCTGAGCATGCCGGTGAACCGGGAGTGGCAGGTACGCCAACGGCTTGTCCTGGCAGCCGGCGCGGGGCCGGCCTTTCTGTTGCGCCTGCCGTTAGCGCCGATCGAAGGCTCGGACGTCTCTGCGCTGTGGAGCTATTTCTACTCCGGCCTGCGCTTCTTCTACCCCGAGACCCAGGGCTCGATCCGCTACCAGGTCTCCGATCAATTTGAGTTTGGCGGGCTGCTGCGCGTGCTGTGGCCGGTTGCTTCGCTGTGGAGCCAGTACGACGTGGCGGTCTGGGACGAGATGAAGATCTCGCTGATGGCGCTGGTGCGCGTGCGCCTGGAGGGCCGGGCGGCCGACGACGACGGCCGTTAGATGTAGTCCAGGTGGTCGACGCGCTTGGTCATGCGCTCCGAGAACGCCACCAGATAACCGATGAACCCCGCGGTCACCACGTCCAGAAAAACGGCGATGCTGATCAGAATCGGCACGATAGGCATCAGAATCAGAAAGACCTCTTCCATCCCGCGGCCGTAGGCGCTCGACAGCAGCGACAGGGCCACCAGCACGCCGCTCCCGGGCACCGAACCGAGGATAAACGAGATGCCAAAGGTTGCAACCATGACCCAGGTCACCTGAGCAAAGGTGATCTCCAGTGCGGTGTAGGAGCGCAGAATCAGGATGAACGAGGCCGCGGTCACCAGCCCCGTTCCCCCCTTGGCCAGTACGGCTGCCAACGGAAAGACACTGCTGCCGACGCTGCGCGGCACACCGAGATTCTCCTTGCCAACTCTGGTCAGCGCCGGCAACGCGAAGTAGGCATCGCGCGAGAAGACGGCGCTGATGACCGGTATCAGCATGGCGTACAGCCACAGGTACGGATTCTCACGGTCAGTGACGAAGTACAGAATCAGCGGGAATATCACAAAGGCGATCACACCGACGGTGAACAGCAGAACGATGATCAGCTGTGAGAAGATATCAAAGTCGGTGATGGCGCGCAGTTCGAAGACAAACGCCGCCGAGATGGCGATCATGCCGATGGCCAGCACCTCAATCAGGTAGGATACCAGACGGTAGAAGACGCGGCAGGCCGAGTCAAATACCTGCGCCAGCGGCTCGCTGACGCGCTGCTCGCGCCCGAAAACAACACCCAGCAGAATACCGAACACCGCAACAGGCAGCAGAAAATTGCCGTCTTCGGCAAAGATCAGGAAGAGGTTACGCGGGAAGACGCGAAACAGCAGGTCCGACAGCGTCGGCAGCGTCAGCAGCGGCGCCTCCTGAAAGATGGGCGGGACTCGCGCCGGAGAGAGAAACAGCACCCCGAGCGCACCGAGCAGAATCATTGCCGCCGAGGTTGCTACAATCAACCCGATCATCTTGAGGTAGATGCGCAGCATGGCGCGCTGCTGCACCAGCTCGTAGACCCCGATAGTGATGCCAAAGAACAGCAACGGGAACAGCAGGTAGCGCCCGATATTGATAACAAACGCGGCAACAGCCCCAAACAGCTGGGCACTGTCTCCGCCGGCCTCCGGCAGCCAGACGCCCAGGATAACGCCAATAACGCTGCCCACGAGGAATCGGATCCATATCTTCATGGCAAAACCATAGTAGATTAGCGGGAGAAGGGGAAGAGGGTCGGCTTGCCGGAGTACTTCTGCCACTGCCCGCGCTGCCTGGACCTCTCTGCGCACAGCTGCTGAACCACAAAGCGCGCAAACTGTTCCGCAGCCGCGCCGCTAGACTGAAAGCCGCGCAGCTGCACCGGCTCGTTCTGATACTGGGTGAACAGCGAGCGGCCGAGCGCCAGAAATGCGCCGGCGCTCTCGGCGTCCAGCGGTGCGCTGTCAGCGCTGAGGTCGCCGTCAAACAGCAGCGTCAGCGATCCACCGCCGCTGCGCTGCAGACAGCCCAGCGCCTCCTTGAGGAAGAAGAGCCGGCCGCGGGTGTCAACGTCAACCACCGCTTCTATGCCGGAGGCGCTGGTTTCGTGGAACGGCGTGGTCCGCGAGTGCGGCGCGTGCAGATAGACCACATCGGTAATTGGCGCAGCGGCGTTTGCCGCCTGCACCAGCAGCGCGCGCGCCGAAAGCGGCGAGCAGCGGTTCCACGCCAGGCGGTGAATGCGCCCGGAGCCTGCGGCGGCTACGCTGTCGGCGCCAACCGCCTGGTCGGCCACGGCCAGCACAACCGTGAAGCCGGCGCCGTGCGCCTGCTGCGCCAGCTGCTCGGTGTGCGTATCTGCATTGGAAGCGATCAGCAGCGACCGGTTCATGCGCGCTCGGCCTCCCTCAGCCGCCACAGCAGCTGCGCGCTGCACGCCGGGGTGGTCTGGTCTTCGCGAAAGACAGACACGGCAGACATCGGCCCCTCATCGCGGCGGCGGATGGTGATCCGCTCACCGTAGAGCGCCTCGGACTGGAAGTTGATCACCAGCTCTGCCACGCTGTGGCGGAACATGTGATCCATGGAGAAGCCGTCGAGCATCCACTGCAGGTACTGCACGTTGTTGACGTGCCTCTGGCGGTCGAAGTCGCTGTAGGCAACCCGGTGTTGGGCTACTTCGGGGCTGTTGCTGTCCACGCCGTCCAGCCTGGGCGGCAGATCGTCAAAGACTCGCTCGGCGTGACGATAGCTATCCGGATCAACCACGCGTGCGGGGGGTACCGGGCGCCTGGAGGCGGCGTCTACTACCAGCCAGGCGCTGCGAACCAGTGCCACCGGATTGCCGTCAGCGCCGGTGAGCCGGAAATCGCGCATTGCGAACAGCCGCTCGATGCCCGACGGCCAGGTTTCGATGACCACTTCCTCGCCCCAGCGCGGATAGCAGACAGCGCGCACCAGCAGGCGCGATAACACCCACATCTGCCCGCGCTGGTCGAGCTCAGAGGGGCCAAATCCCAGCGCGGCGGCGTGCTTCCAGGCGGCGTCCTGCAGAATACGGCAGAGTCCCGGCAGCGACAGCTGGTCCTCGGTATCGACCATGAACGAGAGTACGGGCACCCGCTCGCTGAGCGTACCCGCACTGCTCACGAGTCAGCCTCCACGGACGGCTGGTTGAGCGCGTCGAGCAGGCGCTGGACGCGGTAGTCGGCCACCTCGTGGGCGTGGCGCAGCCGTTCGTAGTAGTCGTAGAGGCGTAAAACGCGCGTCATGACGATCTCTCCGCTCTGGTCGGGCGACGTACTGTCCCGGGTGGTGTAGTCATCGTAGGCAATCTGCAGCATACCCACCGCCAGCAGCCACCAGATCAGCGTATCCATGCGTTCCTTGTTGTACCACACCTCTCCCTGATGCGTGTTGATATTCAGATAGTCGTTGATATCGCTGTGGGACAACAGATTCTCGGTAATCTCGGCGGCGCTGTGCCCCTCTTCTACCAGCGACAGCCAGTTGTAATTGGACAGCAGAATACGCACGCGCAGCTTCCAGGCGACGCTATCCTCGTTCTCGTAGGGGCGCAGCGGCAGCACCGGATCCAGGCGGCTCAACAACATCAGATCCTCCGCTAGTCCGGCGGCGGAATTGGGCTGCCCTTCCTCGCAACCGTCTTCGGCGTCGGGCTGGTCTTCATGGACCAGTACCGACAACGGCTTGAGCATCAACAGCGCAATCATGGTGGAGACGCGTGCCGGGGTTTCACGCAGGCCGAGAGTGAACGCGTGCAGCGCCTTCTTGAAGCTGGGTACGTGTTCCTGCGGCCGCACCAGCTCCAGATGGCGGGTTGCCAGCAGGGTGCGCAGGCGCGCTTTGAACTCGGCGGCCGCGCCCTCCACGTCTCCGCTGCCGCACGAGTACTCGGATGCCACGCGCAGAAAGCGCTGGTAGTTGTCCTGCAGCTCGACCCAGGTGGAAGCCTGCTTGGGTTTCCGGCCGCTGAACTCAGAGCTGAGCTCCTGGCAGACGCCGGAGTTGGCCACCAGCGCGAAGCTCTCGTGCAGCGGCTTGAGGTAGATCTCTTTGAGCGCGGTGTCTACATCGGGCACTCCGCCGCCGCGCAGCGAGTCGGCCAGCCGCGCGTAGTGCGCATACTCGTTATCCGTCACCTCATAGATGTCGAGGAAGACCTGCGTCTGGTAGCCCTGCAGCTCGACGTAGAGTCCGTTGTTGCACAGATCCGCCGAGTTGCGGATGTACCACAGGCCGCTGTTGTTCTCGTACATCAGGCAGAAGCTGCGATGGTCGTTGTGCAGACCGAGCGCCTCGGCCAGGTGGACCTGTCGATGGCGGCGGTTGCCGTGGTCATCCTTCTCGACGTAGCCGGCCGACATCGACAGCCAGCCCCAGACGGTCTGGTAGGCGTTGTTGTACAGCACCAGGCTGCGGGCGCCGTAGGCCTGGTTTGAGTAGGCGTAGACGTCCTCGTGCACCTGGCCCTGATCACCCCACAGATCGTAGAGGCGGAAGTTGTCCACGCCGGAGAACTGGTAGCGGCGGCGCATCAGCGGAAACAGCTCGCGCTGGTGACGGCCGACCAGTTCCATGTCCGGCTTCTCCTGCCAGTAGGCGCGGCGGAACTCCATGCCGTACTTCTCGGCAAAGCCCTGCACCTGGCCGTGGCCGAACATCGGCAGGCCGGGCATGGTCACCATTACGGTGGCAACGCCGAAGTACTTGTCTCCCTTGCCGAACTGCACCACCGCGGTCTCTTCATC
>REDW01000135.1 GCA_007693325.1 Spirochaetaceae bacterium | reverse complement strand
CCCGCTGGACCAGAACCTCATGCCCAGCGAATGATACCCTTGATGTAGCCGTTATCCTTGGACAGCCCGTCCCGGAAGAGTTCCTGCGCCTGCTCGGGCGGTGCTACGTGGGTTACCAGCGGAGCAAGATCAATTCGGCCGGACTGCAGCAGTGGAACGGACTGATAGAAGCAACCGGTGAAGTCCGCAGCAGCGGCCGGCGATGCGTTGAGAACACTGATTCCGCGTACGTGCCAGTCGCCGAAGTCAAAGCTGAACGGGTGATGCTGCCACGAGAACACCACAAACGTGCCCCCGCTACGCACCAGGCTATTAGCGAGCAGGAATGCCTGCTCGACCGCTGCGGTCTCAATGACCACATCAAAGCTGCCCGGCAGGTCGGCAAGGTCCGGCTTGGTTCCCAGGTCGTAGACATCGATTGGTGCGCTGCCCGGTAATGAGCGCGCGTAGCCCAGTGACTCGGGGCGCAGATCAAAGACGCTGATATTGGACACCGGTGATAACGCCAACAGCTGGAGAATGATGCTGCCCATGAAGCCGCTGCCTACCAGTGCTACCCGTGCACCGGCGCGGATACGCGCCAGGTCTACTGCGTTTACGCAGCAGGCCACCGGTTCGATCATCCAGTGCTCATCCGGCTTGCCGTCGTGTGGCAGCGGAACAACCTCGGCCTCTGATTGCAGCGCGTACTCGGCCATGTGCCCGGTTCCCTCGGCGCCGATAACGGCACTTTCGCGCAGCGCCACGCGGTCACCAACGGCTACCCGGGACACACCCGGGCCCAGCTTCTCGACAATGCCGATCCCTTCGTGTCCAAAATAGAACGGAAATTCGCGGAAGCTCTGGAATCCGCCACTGTAGATAAACAGATCCCACGTGCAGACCCCACACGCCTGAACCTGAACCCTCACCTGGTGCGGGCCGGGATCCGGCACATCGACCTGTCGAATTTCCAGTTGCTGCGGCGCAACGTACCAGAGACTCCTGGCTTTCATCACAAACTCCTCAGCTGCGCTAATCTCGCAAGCGGTCCAGGAAGACTGCACCGATAATGATGCCGCCCTTGACAACCAGTTGGAAGAACGGGTTTATCCCCAGCAGGTTCATTCCGTTGTTGATCACCGAGATCAACAGCGCACCTATCAGCGTTCCCCAGACGCTGCCGCGCCCTCCGCTGAGGCTGGTTCCGCCGATGACCACCGCGGCAATGACGTCCAGCTCGTACGCCTGCCCGACTGCCGGGCCGGCCGAATTGAGCCTGGAGGTCAGAATCAATGCGCTCATTGCTGCGGTAACACCGGAAAACACGTAGACCAGCGTCTTGTATAGATCGGTGTTGATCCCCGACAGTTTGACGGTCTCTTCGTTACCGCCGATAGCGTAGGTGTAGCGTCCCAGCCGCGTCTGGGTCAGGATAGTCCAGCCGACCAGCACGGTGAATGCCAGGATTATGATCGGGAACGGCATGCCAAAGACTGAACCGCCGCCGACGAAGCGGAAGGCCCCGGTGAAGCCGCTGATCGGACGGCCACCGCTGTAGATCAGCGTCAGACCACGCGCGATACTCATCATACCCAGGGTCACCACAAACGGCGTAATCTTGGCAACGGTAACCATCAGACCGGTAAACAGCCCGCACGCCAGTCCAACCCCCAGTCCCGCGGCCACAATCGTCAGCAGACTCATGTCCGCGGTTGCGGCACCCGCGGCGATAACACCCGCCAGGGCCAGCACCGAGCCCACCGACAGGTCAATACCGCCGGAAAGGATAACAAAGGTCATCCCCACCGCCATAACGCCGTAAATTGAGGATTGGCGGACCACGTTGAGAATGTTGGCCCAGCGCAGAAACACCGGCGTCAGTATTGCCAGTATCGCGCAGATTACCAGAAACGCAATCAGTATGCCGTAGGTCTTGAGAATAGCCTTCACATCGAGATTCATCCCTGCCACTCCTCTGTCGCCGGCTTCATGACGCCTGCTCCTGGGCAACACCGAGGGCGTAGTGCATCACGTCCTCCTCGGTTGCCTCGCCGCGCGCAAACTCCTTGACGATGCGCCCCTGGAAGACCACCGCCAGGCGGTGACTCATGTTCAGTACTTCGACCAGTTCCGATGACACCATGATAACCGCCGCGCCACGCTGGGCCAGCGTCTGCATCAGACGATAGATCTCCACCTTGGCGCCCACGTCGATACCACGGGTAGGCTCATCAAAGATGTAGATATCGCAGTCGCGGATGAACCACTTGGAAAGCACCACTTTCTGCTGATTGCCGCCGGAGAGAAAACGCACCAATTGACGCGGACTGGGAGTCCGCACTCCGATATTGTCTATGATCTTTCTGACCACTTCGCCCAGTTTCGGCAGGTTGAGGAAGCCGTAGCGGCTGTGCCGGTCGAGCACCGCCAGCGAGATGTTGTCAAATACCGAAAGGTCCAGTACAAGCCCCTGGCGCTTACGCTCTTCGGGTATCAGGGCAACCCCGTGCCGCACCGCATCGCGCGTACTGCGGATGTTCACTTCCTTACCCTTGATAAATGTCCGACCGCTGTCCTTCTTTAGATTGCCAAACACCAGCTGCATGATCTCGGTACGCCCGGCGCCAACCAATCCGGAAAAGCCGAGGATCTCGCCGCCGCGAACATGAAATGAAACGTCATCGCACATTCCCGCCTTGGAGAGGTTCTCAACGCGCAGCAGTTCGTCCTTGATCTCAATATCAGCAGAAGGATACTGCTCGGTCATCTCGCGGCCCACCATGCTGCGGACGATCTCGGTCACATCCAGTTCTCCGAGCGGCTTGGTTACAATCCGCTTACCGTCACGCAAGACCGTCACCCGGTCGGCGACTTCCCAGAGCTCCTCCAGCCGATGCGAAATGTAGATGATCGAGACGCCCTTGCGCTTGAGGTTGCGGATCATCTCAAACAGACGGCCAACCTCGTTTCCGGTCAGCGACGCGGTCGGCTCGTCCATCACCAGGATGTCAGACCGCAACGAGATCGCCTTGATGATCTCAACCACCTGCTGGTGCGCCGGGCTGATTGAGTGTACCAGCGCCCGCGCATCCAGCTTGACGTTGAATTGATCTATCAGGCTTGTGACCTCATCGCGCATTGCCTTCCAGTCAACCGTTCCGGCCTTTGTCAGTGGCTCTCTGCCCAGCAGCACGTTTTCGGCCACCGACAGATAGGGCACCAGGTTCAACTCCTGATAGATAACGCTTACGCCTGCATCCAGCATAGTTCTGGGACCGCTGGCCACAATCGGCTGGTCCTTGAGCAGGATCTCGCCCTGCTCGGGGGCATAAACGCCCGAGAGGATCTTCATCAGCGTGGACTTACCGGCACCGTTCTCACCCACCAGCGCGTGCACCTCGCCTTCATAGAGATCGAAGTCCACGTCCTGCAGCGCCTGAACGCCGGGAAAACTCTTGCTGAT
>REDW01000044.1 GCA_007693325.1 Spirochaetaceae bacterium | reverse complement strand
GCTTCCACCGCGGACCGGCCGAGGGCTGCAGCAACATCCCGCGGGATGCTCAACTCGTGGCGTCGAGAGGCGGCCATCCGGGAGGAATCCAGGCAGGGCAGTATCTGCATACCGACAGTGTAGCACATCGCCGTGCTTCACGGTCCTTATTCGCTCAGGAAGGTGTCGGAATCAACTCCCGCCTGCCGAAAGATCGCCATGTTCTCTGTATGATTCAAGCAATCGGCGAGCCACATCCTGCGCAATCACGCGCTTGTTAGCGGCCCTGAACACGCGACTTCCAATAGTCTGGCCGACGCGCGTGATGTGCGAGCGCAAAAATCGTAATACCGTCCGCATCGGGCCGATAGACTACAGCGAAAGGGAAATCCTTGAGAAAGACTCGCCGAGTGTGTTTGGTCGCGCGCGAACCGGCGAGCGGGAAGGACAAGGCACGAGCCGTTGCATCCTCGACGGCTGATCTGACACGCTTCACCGAATCAGTCGCCGCGCTTCCGCAAAAACGTCTTCTGCAGCGTAGGCTTGTGTCTCGCCGCGGTCAAGTGCGGCAACCCGCTCTTCAATCTCCTGGGCCCACGCCGTCTCGATTTCTGCAATCGGCGTCTGCAGTGACTCAAGCAGTGTCTCAGCAAGCTTCGCGCGGTCCTCTGCCGCCAAAGCCTGGACTTGCATCTTGCAAAGACAAGACCTTAGCTCAACAGCGAATCCCAGAAAGAAGTAGCGCAACAAAGATTCTTGACGGAAGTATAAACAAAGTTTAAACTCAAGTCATGAAGGCAACAATTCAGAAATGGGGTAATAGTCTCGGCGTTCGTATTCCTGGTTTCATTGCAAAAGATCTGTCGCTGGAACATGGCTCTTCAGTGGAAATCATGGAAGAAGGCAACAAGATCATCATACAACCAAAGAAGACTAGAGGGTTGAAGGAAGCTCTTGAACTGATCACCGAGGAAAATATCCACAAGGAACAATTTGACGTCAGTGCAGGGGACGAAGCTTTATGAAAGAATACTTCCCCCAACGGGGTGACGTCGTCTGGCTGGACTATGATCCGCAGCGGGGTCATGAACAGGCAGGAAAGAGACCGGCGATTGTCATATCTTCACTTGATTATAACAAAAAAGTTGGGCTAGCGTTATTTTATCCTATTACATCGCAGATAAAGGGGTATCCTTTCGAAGTCAGGATTACTTTGTCCAGGATACAGGGTGTAATACTTGCAGATCAAATAAAAAGCCTTGATTGGAAAGCCAGAAAAGCGAAATACGTTGAGACGGCACCAGGAAGCCTCCTGGACGAAGCGAGAGAAAAACTGAACTGGCTCCTGGATTAAGCAAAGTGTCCAACAAGCGCATTCTCGTGCTTGTACCATAAGAGTTCGACTTCGACCAGAATATGTCCGCGGATTGGCGGGCGGTCACAAGTGCGCGCTCGGAGAGCGTGCCCGACCGGACAGGCGCCCGACGAAGGGTCTTGCTCGCATCGGTCTTCGGCAGCCGTTGGGACTGCATTCGATTGGCCGATACGATGACGGCGAGCTCGGCGGTAGCTGCAGTACAGCGGATGCGGCCCCGGAGCCGGGCGTTAGTGCCTTGCACACACGTGGCGTGGAACTTCTGGCCGCAAATCCGTACCATAGAGGCAACGGAGGTAGCTTCTGATGTCTGAGCGCCGAAAGACCCGGATTGTCTGCACGCTCGGCCCTGCGGTAGACAGCGTGGAGCAGGTGAAGGCTCTGTTGCACGCAGGGATGAACGTGGCACGGTTCAACTTTTCACACGGCAACCACGCTGAACACGCGGACCGTCTGCAGCGGCTGCGTGGTGCCGCCCGGGAGTCCGGTATCCCGGTGGCAACAATGCTTGACACCAAGGGCCCGGAGATCCGCACCGGCACGCTGCGCGGGAGCCGCGAGATCACCGTCAATGTCGATGATCAAATCACGCTGACCACCGAAGAGATCGAGGGTGACAGCGAAAGGCTTTCGGTCAGCTACAAGCAGCTGCCCGCAGAGGTCGAACCCGGCAAACGAATTTACATCGCCGACGGGCTGATCGAACTGGAGGTGGTGAGTATAGAGGGAAGCGAAACCCACTGTGTAGTGCGCCACGGGGGCACCTTCGGCAGCAGGAAAAACGTCAACATACCCGGGGTCAGGGTTTCGCTGCCGGCGATCACCGATAAAGACCGTGAGGATATTGTCTTTGCCGTCCAGAACGGGTTTGACTTCATTGCGGCGTCTTTCATCAGAAAGCCCGAGGATGTAGTCCAGATCCAGGAGACCGTTCAGCAGTACGAATCCCCCATTATGGTGATCTCCAAGATCGAGGACCAGGAAGGGCTCGACAACATCGATGCGATTATCCGCGTCTCTGCCGGCGTTATGGTTGCGCGTGGCGACCTCGGCGTGCAACTGCCCACCGAGCGCATTCCGCTGGCACAGAAGCGCATCATCCAGAAATGCAACGCCGAAAACAAGCCGGTAATCACCGCTACGCAGATGCTCGATTCGATGATCCACAACCCCAACCCCACCCGCGCCGAGCTGACCGATGTCGCAAACGCCATCTTTGACGGTACCGACGCGGTCATGCTCTCCGGCGAGACCGCCGCCGGACGCTATCCTGTCCGCTCGGTGGAGACGATGCACCGGATTGCGATGAGCGTCGAGCAGTCACCCGAATACCGCCAGCGCTGCCGCCAGTACTTTGCGCTGGAAAGATCGGCCGCCGATATCGGCCACGCTGTGGCGAAGGCGGCTTACGTAGTTGCCGAGCAGATCGACGCCGCGGTCATAGTAACCCCCACGCTGCGCGGCAACACTCCGCGGATCTTGAGCCGTTTCCGGCCGCTGCAGAACATCATTGCGGTGACCACATCGGAGACAACCTCCCGCCAGCTGCTGTTGAGCTGGGGAGTCTTCCCCGTTCTGAGCGAGCATGTGCGTGACTCCGAGCTGATGCTGCAGAATGCGCTCAAGATGGCGATGAAGCAGGACTTTGTGAAGCGGTTTGACCGCGTGGTTACCGCAACCGGGGTCCCTCTCAACTCACCTATCCCACTCAATACCATCAAGGTCCACTTCCTCGGCAGTATCCTGAACCGGGGGCATCGCGGCTTTGGTGCTGCAGCCGCGGGGAAAATAACCCGGGCAGATTCCGCCGCGGACGCAGAGGCGCGGCTCAAACAGGACGGAACCGAGATCCTGTTGACCCGGCGAATCGGCACGGAGCACTCGCGCCTGATTGCGTCCTTGCGCGGCGTGATCCTGGAGGAGAACTCCTCGCTTTCCAAAGAGCAGCTGCTGGAGTTAAACCCACAGCTGGTGTTTATCGCCGAAGTTCCCGACGCGTTGGACCAGTTTGAGCACGGCCAGTTTGTGAGCCTGGACGGCGAGGAAAAGATTATCTACGAGGGATCTCTCGAGCAGTAGCAGCGAGGTGCGGGCAAGCG
>REDW01000006.1 GCA_007693325.1 Spirochaetaceae bacterium | reverse complement strand
TCTTCCCGGTTTCGTGCAAGAGTGCAGCGGGAGTCGACCGGTGGGTCGCGTGGCTCAGAGAGCGGATCGAATCGGCATAACGTAACAGATAGGCTGCTACACTTTGCGGCCGAGGACCCGACGCAGGCCGGCGCGGACAAGCCCGGCGATCCCGAACCGGTCGCGGAGCATCTTGACGTACATTGCGTTTGTGGTTTTTGGCGGTACGCGCGCGTCACCGCGTCGCACAAGCTCTATGGCAGTCGTGGGGCAGGTTGTAACACAGGCACCACAGCCGATGCAGCGCTCAGCGTTGACCACCGCGACACTGCCGCGCAGTTCGATTGCATTCATCGGGCAGCGCTGCACACACACGCCGCATTCGATACAGGCTGGAGAATCGACGGTTGCACGATGGGTTGTGGCTATGGCATCGGACGGCCGAGAGAGCTTGCGCGCGTTTCGCAGTATCTCGCAGCAGTCGCGGCAACAGCAACAGATGAACCCGGGTGCCTGTGAGTTCTGCGGCTGCAGCACGTGCCCTTCGCGTGCCGCGCGGTCCAGGATATCAATCACCTCCTGGCGCTGGATACGACGTGACATACCTCCGGCAACAGTGGCACCGGCCGCACTGCCGACCGTGAGACACGTCTCGTGCGTCGAACTCGTCGTACACGCTTCTCCGATAAGCCCGGCCGCCTGACGGCAGACGCAGTTCATCACAGCGAACGGGCCGGGCGAATTGCGGATGTAGGTCCGAATGTCGTCATACGATCCCACCGCACGCGTACCACTGATTGCGGTGCCAAGCGGCACCGTTCGCATCTGCGGCGTTCGGACGCCCACAACCGAATCCCGGAAGCCGTGGTCGCAGTACTCCTGAAAATCGCGGACAAACTGCGGCGTGAGCCTGTTCACCTGAAACTCAAACATCCCGATCACCAGTGGGGCCAGCCCGTAGCACGCCACCGGCCTGCCGCGAATGCGGCGCAACGAGCTGTTGATAGCGCCGCGCCCGGCAAGTGATTTGAGTGTGGCCCGCAGCGCCGCCTGATCGGGAACAAGCTGATCAACACGGCGGTGAATTGTCTGAACCGGTTCGGGAATTGCCGAGAGATGAAGTGCAATCTGCGCTTCGTGTTCAGAAAAGAGTGCCTCAAGCAGCCGCATCTCCGCGCCGGTTACGCTTTCGGGAAACGGTACCGGCAGCTCGTCGAGACGATGTTGTAGTCGGCGGTATACCGGGTGCACCTGTTCAGTCAACCATGCACAGTGCGCTTTGGTCAACTTCTGCGCCTGAAGAAGAGCGACCGATGGGAATCGAACCCACATCATCAGCTTGGAAGGCTGAGGTAATAGCCATTATACGACGGTCGCGTGGGTGAAATCTGTATAGCAGGAATCTCGCTGCTCTGTCAACAACGCGGCAGCTTTGAGTCGCTTGCGTCTTGCAAAGCGGCCTGCTTTTGCGTAGATTGACCACAGTCAGTTCAAGGATACAATCGATGGGAATTCGCGGAGAGGTGTTTTCGACTCGGGCAACAACGCAGAGCGACAATCGCACCTATTTTTTCAATGTCAAAGAGAATCGCAACGGGGACCTGTTCCTCAACATCGTTGAAAGCAAGAAGCACGGAGAGGGGGATTTTCATCGCCACCAGGTGGTGCTGTTCGAAGAGGATGTCGAAGCATTTACCCAGGCGTTTGAGAAAGCGATAGCCTTCCTGAAGAAGAAGTGACGGCGCCACCGCCATGAGCGGCTCAATTGGATCCTCAAACCGCAAAGCTGCGGCGCTGGATGCGCGATGCTCCGTAGAGCCCGATCATGCGCCGATGGTGGGCGGTGGGGTAGCCGACATGGCGCTCAAAGCCGTACTGCGGTTCCTCGCGGCTGTAGCAGCGCATCCATCGGTCGCGCGCCTCTTTGGCAAGAATCGACGCTGCCTGGATCTCCGCTACCGTTCGGTCACCGCCGACGATTGCGCGGCACGGAAGGGCAAACTCGGGGGTAAACCTGCCGTCCACCTGAATCTCAATTGCAGCAATAACCCGCTGAGCCGGCCGACCGGGAAGTCGGCTCTGAAGGTCATGGCACAGCGCGCTGAAGGCGCGCTGCATCGCCAGCAGTGAGGCGTTGTGAATGTTGATCAGATCGATTTCTTCGGGCCACGACCAGCCGATGCCCCAGGCAAGCGCTGAACCGCGGATATCTGTCTCCAGCTGCGCCCTGCGTCTGCCCGACACTGACTTGGAGTCCACAGGGGTGCAGCCCGGGCCCCCGGTGCTGAACAGCACCGCTGCCGCGGTGACCGGCCCCGCAAGCGGTCCACGTCCGGCCTCGTCTATGCCGCAGATCCGTTTCACCGCCACAGACTACCGCGGGCCTGCACCCCGGCGCAAGAGCCCGGGCGGAAGGAGCTCGGGGATAATATGAAGGAGCGTGCGTTTTGCATCGGTCAGTTCAGCGACACCTTCAGACCAATTATGGACGGCGTAGGTCTCTGCGTAGAGAACTACGCCCGTGGCCTGCACCAGAAATACGCCAGCGCCGTGGTTGTGGCACCGGCAATTCCGGGTTTCGTTGATGGCGAGCCCTACGTTGTTGAGCGCTACCGCTCACTTGCGTTCCCACCGATGAAGCCCTACCGCATCGGCGTTCCGTGGTTGGATCCGCGTTTTATGCGTCGACTGCGGCGCACAAAGTTTGACCTGATACACGCGCACACGCCGTTTGTCGCCGGGTCACTGGCGCTGCAGGTGGCGCGGCGCCAGAGAATTCCGATCGCGGCCACCTTTCATTCCAAGTATCGCGAAGACTTCCTCAAGGTGCTGTCCTCGCCCAGGCTGGCCGATATTGCCGCACACCGTACGGTATCGTTTTTTCGCAGGGTGGATCAGGTCTGGGTTCCCAACCGTGCCACAGCCGTAACGCTGCGCGACTATGGCTTCTACGGCCAGGTAGAGGTAGTCGGTAACGGCACCGACCTTGAAGCGCCGACAGACGCCGAACTGGCGAGGTGGCGTCAGGTTGCGCAAAATGAGTTGCCGCTGCACGGCGACGAACCGCTCTATCTGTTTGTCGGCCAGCACCGCTGGGAGAAGAACGTACGGTTGATAATCGAAGCCCTGGCGCTGCTGCAGCAGCGCGGGCAGCACTTTCATATGCTGTTTGTCGGCGCCGGCTACGCCGCGCACGAGATGCAGCAGCTGGTCCGCAAACGGGGGCTGACCAGGCGCGTCAGTTTTCTGGGCCTGATCACCGATCGCTCACGGCTGAAGCCGCTCTACGCGCGCGCCAATCTGTTTCTGTTTCCATCGCTCTACGACAACGCCCCGCTGGTGATGCGCGAGGCAGCCGCGTTCTCGTGCCCGGCGGTGCTGGTTGCCGGTTCGTCGGCTTCCGAGGATACCGTGCACGGCGCAAACGCGTTCCTGATTGAGAATAGCGCGCAATCGCTGTGCGACCTGCTCGCTGAACTGACTG
>REDW01000007.1 GCA_007693325.1 Spirochaetaceae bacterium | reverse complement strand
TAAATCAAAAGCAGAAATCCCCGCTAAAGCCATTAAGCGCGTTGTACCAGGCAAACACCGCTACCTCATGCCGCTCGACGCAGAAATGCGCGAGCGCGTGCTACCATTAGCCAAGCCATACCCAAAGCGTGCAAAAGAGCAGGACGCCGGACACCATCCGGCGCTGGGCGGTGCGACTCCGACCTGCACGCTCCAATCTTCGAGCGGCGAATGACTACCCGCCGCGCTCCTTCCGCACCAACCGCTCGATCAGCGCCGACTGGCTTTCCGGTTGCTCGCGCATCCATGCGGCAATATCGGGTGGGAGCCGTACCGCTACCATCACGCGCTTCTCGCGCTCAGGCAGCGGCTTGCGGCCGGCGTTTTTGCGTGCGCCTCCGTGGGTCATCTATGCGTCTCCCAGTAGAGACAGCAGATCGTCGCGGCGCTTGGCGCTCACGATCAACTGGTTGGCAAGTTTGCGGGCCTCGGGGTTGGTCATCCAGCGCAGCGGCTCGCCTTTGCGGTATACGCCGTCGGCGCGGAACTCCAGCGGCATCGGGTGCCAGTGGCGGCGCAGTATGGCTTTGTGAAGGTTGTTCATGCGGCTTCCTCGTCTTCCAAGTCGTCGGCATCAATGCCGTCGCCAGCATCCAGTCCATCGACCGCGGCATCCACCTCGCGGTGGTCGTAGAAGTCTTCGATGCCCAGTTCCTGCAGCAGCAGGGCGGCGTCGTGGATCAGCGAGCGGCGAGCGGCCAGCTCGTCTCTGTCGCTGGAGCGCAGCGTGCGAAGATTCTCCAGGCAATCACGGAAGTCGTTGGCGGTGTTTTGGAAGCGGCAGTAGCTCATGTTGCTCATCGTCATTCTCCGTTGATGGCCGTCCCTGGCCGTGGTGGTGGTGACTCAGATCGTGTGATCCCAGTCGGTGCAGGTGATGGTCGGCGGCACTTGGCCTTGGAGGCGGCGGGCGGTCGTTGCGCGGGCCTGCTCGCTGATCTGGGCCTGCCGGGCAGTGCCGTTATAGTCGAGCGAATCCCAGATGTTGAAGCGGCGGGCAAGCTGGCGGTTGATCTGCAGGTCTTCGGTGGTCAGGTCGAGGTGGGTCATCTTGTCTCTCCGGTCTGGTTTGTCTGTGTGCTTGAATTAAGTATAGCACCATCAACAGGAATGTCTAGCACTTTTTCAAGAAAAGGCGAAAAAAATGGCTGACCGCGAGCCGGTGCCCGGTCAGCACGGCGGCGCTCGTCCCGGCGCTGGCCGTCCGGCTGGCTTCAAGCAGAGCGAGCAAGACCCGAGGAAGGGCGACTACTACGCCGTTCTCGCGCAGGCCAAGGCGAAGCGCGAGGTGTTCAAGGCGAACATGGCCGAGGTCGAGTTCCGGCTGAAGACCGGCGAACTGTACGAGCGCGGCGAAGTGCTGCGGGTCATCCGCACAGCCATCGCGGTGTTCGCGGAGCAGATGCGCAGCCTGCCGGACAAACTGGAGCGGTCGGTGGGTCTGACGCCAAGTCAGGCAGAACTGGCTGAGATTGAGGTGGACAACCAGCTCGAAGAGCTACAGAACAAGATCATGCAGGTGCTGAAGGATGGCTGACTTCGCGCAACTGTCCGAGGACTTTGCCGACTGCCTGGGTGCGCTGGATCGCCCGCGGCGCGTGCCGGTGTCCGTGGGTGCCGCCGAGGCGCTGTACCTGTCCGACGCGGGTGGCTACTCAGGGCCGTGGACCGCCGAGCCGGTGCCGTATCTGGTGAAGCCGATGGACTCGCTGGCATCCCGGCATTACGAAGCGGTGTGCTTCGTCGGGCCTGCGCGTACCGGCAAGACCGCCGGGTTGATCCTGGGCTGGATGGCGCACGCGCTGACCAACGACATCGGGCGCATGATGATTATGCACATGACCGAGAAGAAGGCGGCGCTGCTGTCCAAACTGGACGTGGAGCCGGCCATCGAGGCCAGCCCGAAACTGCGCGCGCTGAAGTCGCCGCGCGGCCATGACGACACCATTCATCTAAAGATCTTCAAGCACGGGATGGCGATCCGCTTCGCGCACCCGTCACCGTCCGAGCTTGCGGCCACGACCTACCGCTACGTTGCGTTGACTGACTACGACCGCTTCACGCGCAACATCGGCATGGGCGGCGAGATCTTCGACACCGCGCACAAGCGCACTGAAACGCTGATGTCCCGGCGCATGACGCTAGTGGAGTCCTCGCCTGAGCGGCAGCTGACCGATCCCGGCTGGCGACCGGCAACACCGCACGAAGCGCCGCCTACCGATGGCATCCTGGGCATTTACAATCGCGGCGACCGCCATCGCTGGTATTGGCCCTGCCCAGAGTGCGGCGAGTATTTCGAAGCGAAGCCGGGACTGGATCTGTTCGTGACGCTGCCGGCGTTTACCGATCTGGTGGACAAGATTCGTACCGCCGACATCACTGCGATGGCCGAGCAGCACGCGCGGGTCTGTTGCCCGCACTGCGGGAGCCAGATCGGCCCTGAACACAAGAACGCGATGAACGCTGCCGGCGTGTGGCTGCGTGACGGCGAGAAGATCGACAGCGCCGGCAACATTACCGGCAATCCCACACAGTCGTCGATTGCAAGTTTCTGGATGGGTGGCGTGGCAGCAACCTATCAAACCTGGCGCGGCATCCTGCTCAAGTATTTGCAGGGCGTGCGTCAGTTCGCGTTGACCGGCTCGGAGGAGGCGCTGGAGGCATCCACCTACACCGACCAGGGCATGCCGTACCTGCCGCGCCATCTGGTTGAAGCCGCAGGGCACACCGTTGAGTCACGCACCGAGCCGCTGGAGCGGTTCCATGTGCCCGAGTGGGCGCGCTTCCTGCTGTGCGCGGTTGATGTGCAGGGCGGTCAGAAGGCGCGCTTTGTGGTGCAGGTTCATGCCATTGGCGCGGATATGGAGTCCGCCATTATCGACCGCTACGACATCACCGAAAGCCCGCGTGGAGCCGATCAGCGTATTGACCCGGCAGCCTACCCGGAAGACTGGGATGTGCTAACCACGCGGGTCATCAACGCGACCTACCGCGTCGATGGCGAGGTGGAGCTGCGGGTGCTGCATACCATCGTGGACTTCGGCGGCGAGGCCGGCGTGTCACCGCAGGCCGCTTCCTGGCTACGCCGCTGCCGCACGGCTGGATACAGCGACCGGGTGACGCTCGGCAAAGGCGACACCGCGATCAAAGACGTTGTGCAGCGCACGTTTGCGCGCGATCCGCGTGGCAAGCGGATGCGCGATGTACCGCTGCTTCTGTTTCACTCCGACCGCTTCAAAGACATGATTGCAGCCTCGCTGCGCCGGCAAGAGCCGGGGCCGACTTATATGCACTTCCCGCAGTGGCTGCGCTCTTGGTTCTTTGATGAGCTGCGCGCAGAGGTGCGCCAGCCAAACGGCAAGTGGAAAAAAATGCGCGCGCGAAACGAGTCGCTGGATCTTTGGAACATGATCTGGGCGCTGGCCTATGCGCTCGGGCCTGCTGATCCGCGCCGCCCATTCCCGTGGACCAACCCGCCACCCTGGGCCGCGCCGCTGGATCAGAACTCGCATGTGCTGACGCGCG
>REDW01000071.1 GCA_007693325.1 Spirochaetaceae bacterium | reverse complement strand
GCCGCGACAGCCTGGCCAGTCGGTTGAGAACGCTACCCATGGAGCAGCCGAGGGTGCGGCTGATCGCTCTGAGGCTCATCCCGCCGACCAGAGTGTGGTACATCAGCGGCAGCGGCAGCTCGACTTTGAGGTAGTAGCCGGTGCTGAACGTCTGAGAAGAGAAACACCGGCGGCAGCGGCGGCAGCGATAGCGCGGCACCGGCCCGCGTATTCTGGTGTGATAGCTTCCGTGGTCGCTCCACCACTGCTGTTGTTGCGCAGCGCCGCGGTGGTGCAGGCTGCAGCAGGGGTTGGGGCAGAACGGCGGACAGAAGCCGCCCGGGCGATGGCCGCCGGCGTTGCTCTTGCCCTCCAGCGGCAGGCACGCCGTTGTGCGCTGCGGGCCGCTGCAGCACACAAGCGCCTCGGATGAATCGGATGTGTTCATTGCAGCACCTCGGGGATCCTGGATTGCAAAGCCTCAGTGACGCTCTGCTACGCTATACAAACAGCCGCGAATGCGCTGCTGCTTGAGAAATCCAGCAAATACCGGGTTAATCTGCGTTTCTTTCACAAGGTTCGTAACAGTTCGGTTTTGGCTTGACAACGGCAAATCTCGCCCCTATAGTGGTGGACATTCGACGCACATTCAGCATCGACAATACCTCGGCAACACCACGGTTACGCCACGAAGGAGCAAGATAATGAGCATTGCCACTGATTTGATTCGCAACATCGCCGTTGCCGGACACGGCGACACCGGTAAAACCACGTTCGTGGAGAATCTGCTCTTTCTGACCGGAGTGATATCGCGACCGGAGAGCGTTGAGTCAGGCAAAACCGTCAGTGACTACACGGATGAGGAAATCGAGAACAAGATTTCGATTCACACCGCCCTTACGCACGTTGACTGGAACGGGGTCAAAGTCAATCTGCTCGATACTCCCGGGTCTTCAGATTTCGTTGGTGAAGTGGTAGCAGCATTCCGCACCGCCGAGACCGCCTGTGTCCTGGTGAACGCCAAGGCCGGTGTACAGATCGAGACCATCAAACTCTGGCGTCGGCTGGTGGCGCGCGGACTGCCGCGGATAGTATTTGTCAATCGAATGGATGACGAAGGTGCTGACTATCAAAACGTCCTGGACGACCTGTCGCAGAAGTTCGACACCAATTTTGTCTCCCTCACCGTACCAATCGGTGCCGGTAGCAACTACCGCGGGATTGTCAGCCTGCTGGACAACAAAGCGTACCTCTTCAAGGACGGGGCGGCCGAGGAAGCCACCGATATTCCAGCCGAGATGACCGACCAGGTGGCCGAGGCCCGCGCCGCGCTTATCGAGGCTGCGGCCGAGGGCGACGATGAGCTGGTTGCCAAGTTCCTCGAAGAAGAGTCTCTCACCGATGAGGAGGTTCTGCGCGGACTCAAAACCGGTGTACAAGACCTCAAATTGATACCTGTGCTGTGCGGCGCCGCATTGAAGACTTCAGGGCTTTCGGCGTTTCTGAACGCCGTTACCGGTATCTGCCGCTCACCTGCTGGTGTCGAGGAGACAATCCTGGATAATGACGGTAACGAATCAAAGATTTCTATCTCCAGTGACAATTCGTTCTCGGCGCTCTGCTTCAAGACCAGTATCGACCAGTTCTCCGGCAAGCTGTCGTTCGTCAAGCTGATTACCGGAACCTTGACATCGGATACCGAGCTGTACAGCGTACGCGAAGGCAAAAAAGAGAAGGTCTCCAAGTTTTACATCGCGCAGGGCAAGAAGCTCGAAGAGGTCAACCAGTTGTGTGCCGGCGACATCGGTATCCTGGCCAAAATAGCGTCTGCACGCACCAACGACAGTTTCTGCACCCCCGAGAAACAGTTTGCGTTCAAACCGCTCGCGCTGCCGCAGCCGGTGCATGCAATCGCTATAGAAGGCGCACAGAAGAAGGACGAAGACAAGCTCGGCGAGGCCCTGCACAAAGTGGTCGAAGAGGATCTTACCTTCCGTGTTGAGTTCAACCCTGAAACCAAGGAGACCGTAGTCTCGGGCATGGGAGAGCTTCACATCAACATGATTCTGGACAAGATCCGTGAGCACCAGAAGATCGAAGTAAACACCCGGATCCCAAAGGTTGCTTATCGCGAGACCATCACCAAGCCGGCCGAGGCAACCTACCGTCACAAGAAGCAGTCCGGCGGACACGGACAGTTTGGCGAGGTTTCAATCAAGATTCGGCCGCTCGAGCGCGGACAGCAGTACCAGTTCGATAACATGATCCGCGGCATGGCGGTCTCCAAAGGCTACATACCCGGTATCGAGAAGGGGCTGCACGAGGCAATGAGCGAAGGCTTCGTTGCCGGCTATCCGGCAGTGGACATCGGGACCGAACTGCTCGACGGCAAAGAGCACTCGGTAGACTCCTCGGAAATGGCCTTCAAACTGGCGGCCAAAGGCGCGTTGAAGGACGCCGTTGCCAAAGCCGGCGCCACTCTGCTGGAACCGGTGATGAATTTGGAAGTATTCATCGAAGAACAGTATCTCGGCGATGTGCTTTCGGATCTGACCAGCAGACGTGGTCGCGTATTGGGTCAAGAAGCGCTTGGTGGCGGTATCATCTCGATCCAGGCGCAGGTACCACAGTCGGAACTGATGCGCTACTCGATCGATCTGCGCTCGATCACCTCGGGTACCGGCAGTTTTGAGATGAGTTTCGACCATTACAGCCCGATTTCGGGGAAAATTGCCGACGACGTGATCAAGGCCGCGCAGGCAGACAAAGAAAACTCCTGAGCGCTGCTACTCGGTGCGCTCCAGCCACAGGTTGTGGATGGAGTGCGCCTGTGAACGCCCCTTGCGCTCGAACGACGTTTCCGGCCGCCACGGCTGCCTGGGACAAAACCCGCGGTACGGATTGCGGAAGCCAGCGGCGGTCTCAAATACCTCGAGCATCTGGGCAGCGTAATCCTGCCAGTCGGTTACGAGGTAGACGTACGCTCCCGGCCTGAGTTTAGCGCGCAGCAGGTTAACGAATCCCGGTTGAATAAGGCGCCGCTTGTAATGGCGCTTCTTAGGCCAAGGATCGGGGAAGAAGACATGAACCCCGTCGATCTGTTCATCAGCCACCATCGTTGCCAGCACTTCAACTGCGTCGTGAACGATGATGCGCAGATTCTCCAGCCCGTCGGCATGAATACGGCCCAGGAGCTTTCCCACTCCCGGCCGGTAAACCTCGATCCCCACAAAATTGGACTCCGGCCGTGCGGCCGCGATAGCGGCGGTTGTCTCGCCCATTCCAAAGCCAATCTCGATAATCAACGGCCGATCGTAGTGCGGAAACGCCAGACGCAGGTCCGTTTCGGATTGTTGGAACGGAACACAGTAGCGCGGCGCCAGCTCCTCAAAATTTCGCCGCTGCGCGGGACTCATTCTGGCCTGTCGTAACGCGAACGTACGAACTTCACCTGCAGCACGGTAGACGCGTTCTTCTGCACTCACCGAGCGTCAGCCTCAAGGTAGTTACGGACCTGCTCCACCCGCTCGAACCCGAGCATCTTGCGCGCCACGCTACGAGCATCGCGGACTGATATCTGCGTCACCTGCTGCTTGAGCCGCGGCAGCTGCCGCGGCTCAACGCTGAGAACTCGCAGCCCGATACCCAGAAGAAACGGCAGCATCTTTTCATCGGCCGCAGCGTCGCCGCAGATCGAAAGCGGACAGCGCGCTCGTCCCGCGGCAACTGCCACCCGCTTGAGGACTCGCAGCACCGCGGGGTGATAGTGAATATACATATGTCCCACGCGCTCGTTTGCACGGTCGACTCCCAGCATGTACATGACCAGATCGTTACTGCCGATCGAGAGAAAGGCCGCCTTTCTGGAGAGCGCATGAACCATCTCCACCGCGCTCGGCAGTTCAATCATCGCTCCCAGCTGCGGTTGGCTGTTGTGCGCGATTCCCTCGTGTGACAGTTCGGAGCGGCACTGATTCAGGATCTCGAGCGCGCTATCAAACTCATCAACCGAGGAAATCATCGGCAGCATCAGCCGCAGATCCGCGCCTTCTCCGGCGCGCAGCAGCGCACGCAACTGGTCGCGGAATATGTCCGGGTGCGCCAGACAGAAACGTATCCCGCGAAAGCCGAGGAACGGGTTGGTCTCGCGCAGCTCGGTATGCGGCAGTATCTTGTCGCCACCTACATCGAGCGTGCGCATGGTAACCGGTTTGCCATCCATCGATGTGATGACCTGGCGGTAGATGCGGTACTGCTCTTCTTCACTGGGAAAGGTGTTTTGCACGATAAACGGAAACTCGCTGCGATAAAGGCCGATCCCCTCGGCCTTGTTAGCCTGCGCAGCGCGCGCATCGTGAAATATGTTGATATTTGCCAGCAGCTGGATGCGTTCCTTGTCCAGGGACACCGTAATCTCGGGGATATCCGCGGCGGGCGTCTTCTTGGCTGCCTCGAGGTTTTCGCGGTAACGTTCAACAACATCCGCTTCGGGCTTCACGTAGATGGTGCCTTCGAAAGCGTCGATCAGCAGACGCGTGCCGTCGGGCTGCGAGAACAGCCTGTCGTCGCGGCACAGTACCACCGGCAGCGCCATCGATCGTGCCAGCACTGCAATATGCGCGGTTACGCCGCCGTCCTGCAGGATGAGCCCTTCGGGCTGTTGTGCGGCAATCTTGACCAGCTCTGAAGGATAGAGCTCAGTGGCCAGCAGCACCTGATCACGATAATCACCCTCTACATCCGCGTCACCGCTGAGATTACGTACCAGGCGGTGCCCCAGGTCTTTGACGTCCTGCGTCTTCTCCTGAACGCGCGAGTTCTTGCTCTGCGAGAAGAGCGTTACGTAGCGATTCACAACCGTGATAACCGCTTGCTCCGGAGACACTCCGTTCTCGATCTCGCGTGTCATTGCTCCGGAAAACTCGTCGTCCTTGAGCATCAGCAGATGTGAGTTGAAAATCAATGACGCTACGTCGGCAAAGTCATCTTCAATTTCCACCTGTAACGTCTCGAGTTGCTCCTGGGCGCTACGCAACGCAGCGCGAAAGCGCTCCAAGCCGTGTTCGACATCGCTGCCCGCAGCATGCTCTGCGTGGATCAACTCGGTCCGCTGACCAAAGCTGACCGAGCCTCCAAACGCGATACCCTCCGACAGCGGTCTGCCGGAGAACACCCGCGGTTCGGCCTCTCGCGTAACTTCACCCGGCTGGGCGCGGCTGCCGTGGATCTCCATCAGTATCTCAACGTTTTCCAGTGTAGCTGCCAGCTGACTGGCAATTGCCTGGATCGCGCGCGCGTCCTGGACATCGAAAAAGTCTGGACGCTGATGCTGCAGTACCATGACGCCAATGCGGTTCAAGCCGCGCTTTATCGGTACTGCCAGAAATGATTCGTAGCGCTCTTCCCCCAGGTTGGGAATCGGTTTGAAACGTGGACTTCTGCTGGCGCGAGCTTCGCGGATCGGTCTCAGCTCCTTGAGCGCGCTGCCGCTGATACCTTCACCCAGCCGCAGCTGGACCTGGCCGACCAACTCACGGTTCAACCCGTAAGTAGCCCTTAGCACCAGGGTATCAGCCTCCTCATCGTAGAGGTACACCGAGCAGACATCCGACGCCATGTGATGTGCGATTCTTTCGACAACGTCCTGCAGGAAACCGCCCATATTGGTACGTTTCTCGAACAGCCCGGACAGTTCGCCGATACTCCATATGAGTTCTACATTGTTCTTTTTCATACGCAACCGGTGGGCGGCATTATAGCATAGCAGACCGCAAATATCATACCAGCGAGGATAGCCGTCCGCGGATGAACTCAGACTTCTCTTTCAGCCCAACCGACGAGGTTTCCATCAGCACCGTCTGCGGCCGCCTGGCATCAAGACGCACACTACCACCGGAACTCTCGATCAAGCGCAGCAGCTTCTCGGTGCTGATCAGTGCGAGCTTGGAAAACTCGATCTCAACGTGCCCTCTGCGCTCCTTGAGGCTTGAGATAAACAGTTTGCGGCATATGATGCGAATCTCAGCCAGCGACAGCAGACTATGAACCTCCTCGGGCAGCGGACCGTAACGGTCTTCCAGCTCGCCCTGCACCGCCTCAAGTTCTGTCTCGGTCCCGATTGAGGCAACCTTCTTGTAGAACTCCATCTTTTCAGTCGGCTCGTCTATGTAGTTGTCGGGGATGAAGCCGCTGTAGTCCAACTCCAGGTAGACCTCCGGTGGTTGATCTTCCCGCTGCTCGCGATCGAGCTTGCGGATGGCTTCATCGAGCAATTTGATGTAGAGGTCAAACCCGACCGAAAGAATGTCTCCGCTCTGCTGCCGCCCAAGCAGATTACCGGCGCCACGCACCTCCAGGTCTTTCAGTGCGATCTTGAACCCGCTACCGAGCTCGGTGTAGTCCGAAATGATCTGCAATCGCTTCATGGCGATCTCTGACAGGGCGCGTCGGTCGGGGTAGAACAGCCACGCGTAAGCTGCGCGTTCTGAGCGCCCAACTCTTCCCCGCAGCTGGTACAGTTGCGCGATTCCGTATATGTCGGCACGGTCGATGATAATGGTGTTGACGTTGGGGATATCGATGCCGTTCTCGATAATCGTGGTGGACACCAGCACCTGGAAAGCCCCATGGATGAAGCGGTGCATGACGTCTTCGAGCTGAGCACCAGACAGCTGGCCGTGAGCACTCTCGATCAATGCCTCGGGCAGCAGCCGGCGCAGAAACAGCTGCACTTCGCCCAGCGTCTCAACGCGGTTATGCAGGTAGAAGACCTGGCCTCCACGCCCGATCTCACGCCGTACCGCTTCGGCCACCTTCTCCTGGGAAAACGCTTCAATGTGCGTCTCGATTGGCCGACGGTTGTGCGGAGGCGTATTCAGTATGGACATGTCGCGAATCTTGAGCAGCGACATGTGCAGCGTACGCGGAATAGGAGTTGCGGTCAAAGTCAGACAATCCACCGATGTTCGCAGCTCCTTCAGCCGCTCCTTGTCTTTAACGCCGAACCGCTGCTCTTCATCGATGATCAGCAGCCCCAGCTGCTTGAACAGCACATCTTTCTGCAGCAATCGGTGCGTCCCGATCACGATGTCAAACTCACCGCCGGCGATCGAGGCCAGAATCTTCTTCTGCTCACTTCTGGAGACAAAACGCGACAGCATCGCCACGCGTACCGGGAAGCTCTGCAGACGTTCCACCAGATTCTCCCAGTGTTGCTCTACCAGAATAGTGGTCGGTGCCAGAAAGGCCACCTGCTTGCCGGCCATGACTGCCTTGAACGCCGCCCGCAGCGCCACCTCGGTCTTGCCGTAGCCAACGTCACCACAGATCATGCGATCCATCGGCAGCGGACGCTCCATGTCGGCCTTGACATCGTCAATGCAACGCAACTGGTCTTCGGTCTCCTCGTAGGGAAACGACGCCTCGAAATCGAGCTGCCACTCGCTATCCGGCGGGAAGGCAAATCCCTGGGCTCGCTTACGCCTGGAGTAAAGCGTTATCAGCCGCTCGGCCAGATCCTCGACACTCTGCTGTACCTTGCTCTTACGGTTCTCCCAACCCTTGCCGCCAATGGTATCCAGACGTGGCGCAGCACCACCGTGTCCGATATAGCGCTGGATCAGATTGACCTGCTCGATTGGGATATAGATGAACTCCGAGTTTGCATACTCCAGGTGAATGTAGTCGCGCTCGTTACCGGCGGCAGCGATGCGCCTGATACCCAGGAAGCGGCCAATCCCGTAGTTTACGTGGACAACGTGATCACCGGGGCTGAGATCGACGAACGTGTCGATCGCGGCGCTCTCGGCGTGTTTTACCGAGCGGGGAACGCGCTTGCGTCGCCCAAAGATTTCGTTCTCCTGGATAACCACTATGCGCAAATCGGGAATCGAGAAACCGCCGGAAATCGAATCCGGCACCACACTGACCGGAAATTCCGACAGCAGGTGCTCGAGGCGATGAGTCTGAGCATCGGTATCGGCAAAGATGAAGATCCGGTAACCGGCTTTTTCGTATGCCGCCAGTTCTTCTTTGAAAAAGCTGATGTTGCCGAAGTACGAGCGCGGCGGATCCCAGGAGAAACTGATGCCGTGGGTTGAGGCGTCCGACAAGGCGTGGAACTCTATGCGGCGCGGAGCGCGTTCGGCTATCTGATCCAGAGAAGTCAGCAGTTGCTGCGGCCGCGGCACAAGCCTCTCACGCCGCTGCTCGCGGTAGAGCGCTTCGTACTCCTTGAAAACAGCTTCTTCCTGCGAAACCATCCGCTCGCTGTCCAGAAGCACAATCAGCGCCGCAGATTCCAGATAATCAACAATCGATCCCGGCTCTGCAAACGCCAGCGGATACCACATCTCTTCACCGTCGGCACTGCCAAAGGTCTGCAGGTCATCCAGCAGCGGATCTGCCTGTGCGCCGGCTTTGTTCGCTGCCAGTGCAGTCTTCAATTGTTCGATGCGCGCTTGATCCCAGATGACCTCACGCGTGGGTATCAGTACCACCTCTTTGAGCGTGCGTACCGACGTCTGACTGTCCACGTCAAACAGTCGCACCGCTTCCACCTCGTCAAACTCGAATACGATGCGTACCGCGTGCTCGTAGCCCGGCATGAATATATCGAGCACTTCGCCGCGCAGAGTGTATTCACCGCGCACCGAGACGCGCGGAACGCGGCGGTAACCGATTCGAGCCAGTGTGTTGCCTGTTTCCAGGGGGTCGAGTGGCTGACCAACGCGAATCACCCTTTCCAGCGAGCCCAGATAATCAGGCGGTGGAACATAAGCCAGCGCCGAGCGCAGCGAGCAGACCGTGACCGCCTGAGGATCGGACAGCATTCGCGTCAGAGCACGTACCCGCCGGCCAAACAGCGGAGAATTTGTGGGCACCGGCGTGTAGGGCGTAGTCTGCCACCAGGGCAGCGGCAGCGCATCCACACCAAACAGCGATAGATCACGGATCAGGCTCTCGGCTTCCTGTTCGGTGGCGGTTACCAACAACGCCTGCGTGCTCATCCGCTGCTGCAGCTTGGCAGCAATCAGCGCTGCAAAGCTGCCACGAGGGCCTACAACCTCTATCGGGCCATCTGCGCTACGGACTGCATCGATCAGCTGACGGTAGGAATCCGAAGAACGAAGTTTGTCACTGATACACTTGTTGAATAATGTTATCATGGAACCGACCGACAATATACAGAGATGGATATGAAAACGCGAAAACGAACCTTACTGCTTATCCTGGTTGGGCTTAGTCTTGCGATACTCGGTGCCCACGCCGACGGTATCGATGTTTCGATCCGCTACTTCAATCAGTCTGTCTATTTTCCGCATAGCGACATCGATGTCAAGGTTACCATCACCAACAACAGCCCCGAAACCTATCGCTTCCGGATGGCTGACGACCGGATCTTCAATCTCGATTTCGATGTGCGCACGCTTAGCAACGCTGCACTGGACACAACCGAGAACCTTAGCATGCGCCGTCTGACCGCACAACCGGTCTATTTCCGTGAAGTTACGCTGGAGCCAGGTGAAGAGCTCTCGTTTGTAGAAAACCTGCAGCACTATGTGGAAATCCCCCGACCCGGGATGTACGTAGTCAACGCGGCCTTCTATCCCGAGTTGATTCAACGCAGCGGAATGCAGCGCACCCCGCCCCGCCTGGATTCCAACCGCCTCTCGCTGTCGGTACGTCCGTCACCACGGAACCTCGACGAGGCTGTCCAGGCACGCCTGGACTACGAGACCGGTGAGGTTCTGCGGCGCACCGCTCGATCCCCGGACGAGGTTGTAACCTACACGATTGAAGCGTTGATGCGCGGGCAATGGGATCGCTTCTTCCTCTATCTCAACCTCGAACAGATTCTACGCACCGATCCCGCTCGAGAACGGCGCTTTGTGCAGCTGTCGCAGCAGGAGCAGCAGCGCGAAATCCAACGTTTTCGAAACCAACTCATGCAAGGTGCCGTTGACGAAGATATAGCGGCAGTACCACTGCGCTACGACATTCTGCGCACAACCTACGAGCGTCAGAGCGGCAGAGTAATAGCCGACCTGCGCTTCCGTGCCGAAGGATTCACCGAGATCAGACGCTACACCTACCACTTGCAGAAACGCGACGATATATGGGAGATTGTTCGCTACGACGTGAATATCGCCGGCACAGAGTAGGTAACATGAAGGTTCTTCTGGTTTCCGAGCGCCAGGATCTCCGCGGGCAGCTCGATCGTCACTTCAACCCGCTGGGTCTGGAAGTCATACAGTACTGGAATCCAATCAAGGCGATGGACAACATCGACGAGATTGACCCCGACGTTGTGCTGTTCAGCGCCGGAGACTTTCCACGCCATTGGAAGCCGTTTCTGACGTTTCTGCGCAACCACCGTACACGCTACACCACCGTATTTGTGCTGCTGCGGCCCAAGGATTTTGCGTTTGAAGAGGCTTCCAAGGCGCAGCATCTCGGGGTCAACGGTCTGGCTGACGATTCACTCGCGGATCGAGACGATATCAACCACCTGCGTGACCTGATCGTGCGTTACAAGGAGATTCGTGATCAGCGGCACAGCAAGCGCTATGTACCGCATCCTGAAGACCGTATCGAGTTCATCTTCTCACATCCGCGCACGCTGCAGTTTGTGACCGGCCGTATCGAAGACATCTCCGCCAGTGGTTTGCGCTTTGTACCACACCGTTCGCAGATCACCGACGAGATCGAAGCCAGGGCGCACCTGCGCCACTGTTCGCTCAGGCTGGGAGATTCGATTCTCAACCTTGCCTGCGAAGTTATACGCAACGACGGATCACTCAGTTTGCGCTTCCACGATCCCGAAGGTGATGTTCAGGAGAGCGTAGAGTGGTACCTTGGTGAACACTCCAAGCGCGAACTCGGTATTCTCAAAGCTCGCTGAGCTGTCCCTGTGGCAAGTGTGCGCAATTAGGTTGACAGCCCATTGCTCTGGGCCTACACTTTCTCTATGAGCGCAACCCGCTACCTCGAAAACCTGCCGGCCCACGACATCACGCGCTACGTTTCCAGCGATAGCTATCGCGGCAAGAGCACCCCGTTCGAGGGGACCCCGCGCAAGCACCCCTACGACCCTCACCGCATTCTGCTGGTACCGGCACCGCTGGAGAACCCTCATCTGATATACGAATTCCTGATTGCCGACGTCCTGCACGCTGAGGAATTGAGCAGCGTGGTTACCGAACAGGGCGAAAGTCTCCAGACCGTGCGCCTGTGGATCAAGCACGAGAGTGTTGGACTGCGCATGGAACCATTTCGTGTCACACCGTAGTCCCAACTGCTACCATGACTGCGCGCTTCTTTGAGCGGCACAACGACAAACTGCGCTGCACGCTCTGTCCGCACAACTGCAGCATTGCCGAAGGCAAGAGCGGACTATGCGGTGTACGCGCAAACGCTGCCGGAAGACTGGAACTTCCGTTTTACGGCGCAATATCCGCGTTGGCCACCGATCCAATTGAGAAGAAGCCGCTCTATCATTTCTTTCCCGGCAGCCAGATTCTGTCGGTTGGGTTTCTCGGCTGTCCGCTGCGCTGCCCGTTCTGCCAGAACTACCGCATCTCTCAGGCAACAACCGCGCGCACACAGAGCATGACGCCGGCCGAAGTGGTCCGGGCGGCAGAACGCAGCGCGGCGATTGGGGTTGCTTACACCTACAACGAGCCGATCATCCACATTGAATTCGTGCTCGAGACCGCCCGTCTGGCGCGCGAGGCGGGGCTTCAGAACGTACTGGTAACCTCCGGCCAAATCAATAGCGAGCCGGCCACCGAACTATTTGCCGCGATGGACGCCGCAAATATCGATCTCAAGGGGTTTAACGAGCGCTTCTACCGTCGCGAACTCGGAGGCAGCCTGAAGAGTGTCAAACAATCTATATCAATTGCCGCCGGGCTATGCCACGTCGAGGTTACCACACTGGTCATTCCCGGCAAGAACGACAGCCCGGATGAGATTGACTCAATCGCGGCCTTTATTGCCGGGATAAGCGCAGAGATTCCGTATCACCTTTCAGCCTACTACCCCGCTTACCAGTACGTGACCGAAGCAACCAGTCCCCGGGTAATCGCCTCTCTGGTCAAGGTTGCCCGGCGCCACCTGAGGTTTGTCTACAGCGGCAACACCGGCGCCTCCAATGACACCAATTGCCCCGCGTGCGGCCGGCTTCTGCTGCAGCGCAACGGCTATCACACCCGCATGGTTGGTCTGCACGGATCAAAGTGCAGTGGATGTGGCGCTGCGTTGCCGTTTTGCGGCGTACCGAGCACTTGACACTTGCGCCGCGTTCCGATAATTTAAGCCTCGATTCTGATATTCCCCTGTAGCTCAGCTGGTAGAGCGGGTGGCTGTTAACCACCAAGTCGTTGGTTCGAGTCCAACCGGGGGAGCGTTTACGGGCGGTTGCAGATCTCATAGCGGAAAAGAGAGTCGGAACAGAATGCCGTCAATTCTGCTCCTACTCTGCGTCGCGTTCAACTTGTTGAGCAGGTGCCGGATCATCAAGTGTGCCATCCCGTCCAGCGGTTCCTGCGCCGGGTACGGAACTCCAGCGCTGTCGCGCGCGGTAATCGTGAGTTCTCCACGCTGCTCGTGCGGACGAAGCGTCACAGTAAGATCAGGTGCTTCCAGAGCCTGTTCGCAGCGTTCCGCCAGTACCGTCAGCACTTCTGTAATGATCATGACAACACTCAGCGCAGCCTCGACACCGATTTCGATCGGCGCCACGTCGATGTTGATCGAGCGCTGAGCATCGTCTTCAAAGATGCACGTTCGAATCTCGCTGAAATGGTGTTGCAGCCCGCCGAAGAGTTCTTGCGCATTGACGCGGGTTGAACTGCACTTCTCGGCGAAGACCCGATGGGCGTGAACGGCAGCGCCGAGACGCGCGCGAGTCCGTTCTACCAGAGCCTGCATTGGTGTTTCACTGAGCGTAGTGCTATGTACCGTCAGCATGCTGCTGACCAGGCTGATTGCGGCTGTTGCGGCAGCGTCGGCATCCGAACGGCCACCCGGCGCCAGAACCTGGCCCAGCGTGATTGTCAATGCAAACAACAGGTCAAGTTCAGCATCGCACCAGTTGCGTTCGCGTTTGCAGTCATCAAACCCAACAAAGCCCCACAACGCACCACCAACAAACACCGGCAGTATCAATAGTGAACGGATCCCCTGTTGGCGCAGCCTCGGCTGCTCTGCTTCGGGAAACTGCTCGATACTGCCGTATACCGGTCGAAACGCCAGAAAACAGTCCAGCCAGCGAGAATAGCCTGCTTCACGCAGAGCGATGTTCTGGAGCTCCGGGTTATCGATCTGCGGTTCCACCCCCGCTACAACCCATTCAAAACGCTGGCTGGCCCACGTTACCCCTGAGTCATCGACGTGCGTTTCAAAAACATAAACCCGGTCCACTTCTGCCGCGGTTCCCACCTTGCCAAACGCGCTGTTGACCGCGGTTGTCAGATCGCTGCTTGAGAGAAGCGAACGATGCGCCTGCAGCACTTCGTTCATTACGTTGTCAAGTCCGGCGTACCTACGCCCCTGAGAACTCACCGGGGTATCCTCGCTGCGAAGCAGTTGCTCTGTTTTGGCTTCAGAACATAGCGCAGCACCACTTGATTTTCCATCAGCGCGTACCGCTGCGTCTGCGTTCACCTGCCGGAAGCACCGTCTTGCGGACGCGAACCGATTGCGGCGTGACTTCGACTAACTCATCCTCGCGGATGAAGTTGATTGCAGCCTCCAGCGGCATCAGTCGCGGCGGGGTCAGAATAACGTTGTCATCACGCCCGGCGGCGCGCATGTTGCTGAGCTTCTTGGTCTTGCACGGATTGACATCGAGGTCGTTGTCTCGGTTATGCTCCCCGACCACCATGCCCTCGTATACTACGGTACCCGGGCCAATGAAGAGCTGTCCACGCGGCTCGAGGTTGAACAGGGCATAAGCCACCGCCTGCCCGTGACGATCAGAGACCAGCGAACCGGTTGAACGCGACGGGAAATCACCGCGGTACGCTTCGTAGCCTTCCAGGTAGGCGTTCATGATTCCCGTCCCCCGCGTGTCGGTGAGGAACTCATCGCGGAAGCCTATCAGCGATCGTGACGGCACCGAGAACTCGAGCCGCGCCCGGCCGCGCGCGTGGTTTACCAGGTTGACCAGACGTCCCTTGCGGATCGACAGCTTCTCGGTGACGATGCCGACATATTCCTCACCACAATCGATAAACAGCCGCTCTATCGGTTCCTGCCGCACGCCATCTCGAACCTGAAAGATTACCTGCGGCCGTCCCACGCCCATTTCGTAGCCTTCGCGGCGCATGGTTTCGATAAGAATAGCCATCTGGAACTCGCCACGCCCCTGCACCACATAGCCTTCACCATCGGCTGCACTTTCCACCCGCAGCGATACGTTGCGCAGTGTTTCTTTGCTCAACCGCTCACCGAGTCTGGTGGACTGCACGTATCGTCCTTCTCTGCCGGCAAACGGCGAATTATTGCGCAGGAACCGCATGGCGACGGTAGGCTCGTCCACCGCGATGCGCCTGCGCGCCTTCGGCTGTTCGGCGGTACAGATTGTGTCACCGATGTGTACCTCGTCGATCCCCGAGAGTACCGCGATATCGCCGGGCTCGGCCTGCTCGGTCTCGCTTATCGACAGCCCGTCGTAGATCTGCAGCCGCGACACCTTGAGCGCGCGCTGCTGTCCGTCGATGTCGATCCTGACAAGCGGAACCCCCGATCGTACGCTGCGGTTATGAACCCGCCCTATCGCCAGGCGACCGAGGTAGTCCGAATAGCCAAGGTCGGATACCAGCATCTGGAACGGTTTTTCTGCTCGAACCGCCGGAGCGGGAATCTGCTCCACGATAAGGTCCAGCAGCAGATCGAGGTTGTGCGCCGGTTCTTCCGGCGAACGTTGCGCAATTCCGTCGCGCGCTACGGCGTACAGCAAAGGGAACTCGTACTGCTCATCGGTAGCATCGAGGTCGATGAACAGATCCGAAATCTCGTTCAGCACCTCCTGTGGCCGGGCATCCTTACGGTCGATCTTGTTGATTACCACGATAACCTTGAGTCCGGCCTCGAGGGTCTTCTTGAGCACAAAACGCGTCTGCGGCAGCGGCCCCTCGGCGGCGTCAACCAGCAACAGGGCACCATCGGCCATCGACAGCGCGCGCTCCACCTCTCCGCCAAAATCAGCGTGCCCCGGGGTGTCTATGATATTGATCTTGACGTCTTTCCAACGGACCGCACAGTTCTTGGCCGCTATGGTTATTCCGCGCTCGCGCTCCAGATCAAGGCGGTCCATCAGGCGTTCCTGGACCACCTGGCCGTCACGGAACACGCCGCTGCGTTTGAACATTGCGTCGACCAGCGTGGTCTTGCCGTGGTCTACATGCGCGATAATGGCAATATTGCGAATAGCCTGATTGTGCTGTTGGCCGCTCACGCGAAGTAACTCCGCAGAACGTCGCGCAACGCTAGCACATCCGCCAGCGCAGCAGTCTCGCGGATGCTGTGCATCGCCAGCAGAGGTATACCCACATCAATAGTGGCAATGCCGGTGTGCGCGGCGCTGAATGGTCCCACCGTGCTACCGGGGCGCATATCGGCGCGGCTGACCAGTTGCTGCATCGGATGTCCTTCTTGGCGACAAAGAGCGGCAAACGCGGCTTCCAGTTCGGGGGTTCCGGCGTAACGCTGATTAGCGTCGCTCTTCAGCACCGGCCCACCTCCGAGCAACGGAGCGTAGGCGCTGTCGTGTTTGTCGCGATAGCTCGGGTGCAGGCCATTGGCGGCGTCATTGGAGATGATGGTGGATGCTGCCGCTGCACGGTAGCGAGCCTCCGCAGACTCTCCGGCAAGCGCCACGATACGTTCCATGATGTGCAGAAGCAGTACCGAATCGGCGCCCGACCAGCTTCGGCTGCCAATTTCTTCGTGATCGTAGAAAACCGCCATCGCGGTTGTTGCCGTGGTCTTCGCTGCGCACAGCGCCTCGGCCACCGTCAGGCAGCCGACTTTATTATCGATTTGCGACGCGCTGAACAGCGTCTGTGACAGTGCCGTACGCCTTGCCGGCTGCGTATCATAGAGGAACATCTCAGCCCGTATGATTGTGGAGGCCTGCACCCCGGCCACGCGCGCTGCGGCCTGCAGAAGGGCTTCGCGAGGCTGGACTCCCGACAGCCGGTCCGCGCCGATATCCAGTACGGCGTGCAGGTGATCGTGCGCGCTATAGGCAAAGCCTTCGTTCAGCTTGCGGTTCAGGTGGATTGCGAGGTTGGGGATCACCGCGCACGGTTGCTGGAACACAAACGGAACCACCCGCGGTGCCTGCGGTTCTTCCGACTCTACCACCAACGCCCCGGCGACACTGAGATCACGGTCAAGCCAGCTGGAGTAGATCGGTGAACCGTAGACTTCTACCGGGGCAACCAGGTAGCCGCTCTCGTTGCGCACCGCGTCGTGTTTCAGCTTCAGTGCCGGACTGTCTGTGTGCGCGGTAGCGACGCGGAACCCGCTCTCGCCCGGCGGCGAATGTCCGCTGATCCACGCCACCACGCTCGCACCGCGGGTCAGAACGTAGCGTCCGCCGGGCTCCAGCTGCCACTGCTGTCGTGGATCGAGACGGGTGAAGCCGTTGGCGCTCAACCGGTCGGTCAGCTGCAGCGCGGTGTGTAGCGCTGTAGGAGTGGAATCGAGAAAGCCGAATAGCTGATGCTGCATGTAGTAGTACCTCGGATAAGTGGCTGGTGGCGTGCCAGTATACGCGAATTGGTCCCGCTGCGCTACTACCCGGCTCTCAGCGGCCGGAATCTGCAGACTTCCCTGATCGTGCAGCGATCGCAGTTCGATTCACCTTCGCTACCCATCTCGTCCGGGCCAATACCAAAGGCCATACTGAGCGATTTGAACGGCACCATCACGTTGGATTCGGTAAGTGCTATTCTGTCTGAGGGAATGTCAGCGGCCAGCAGCTCAAATATTACGCGCTGATCATCGATCAACCAATCGGATTCGCCGGGGCTCAGATAGCTGCTGGCTCGGTAGCCCTCATTATCCTTAACCGTCTGCATAGCCCAGCTGTAGAACATGCAGCGAAGATCATCAACAGCCCACGACGCCACGCCGTCGAGTATGATCCCCTCGAGCATCGAGCCGCCCTTCATCAGCGCCTTTGCCTTAGCCTCAAGCGCGGGTCCAACGGTGCACACAGCCACTACAAGCTCGTGAGCACCGGCAACCACTGCAGCCAGCGGACCACTGCCGACTTTGCCTCCGTTCTGCAGCAGGACTTTGTCGTGCAGCTGCCCGGCTATCGTAAAACGGTTCCAGACCACCAGCGGCTCCACCAGCGATTGAAGGTTGCTGGCGGCGTGATCGAGAATCCAGCGGTAGTCGGGATGCCTGAGCCGCTTCTCTATGGCGCCGCCGGCGTAGCTCAGCACCGCGGTTGGATCGAGTTCGAACTGGAAATCACTCTTTATCATCGTTCACCTCGCTGTGCAAACCGGTTCCCAAGATAGGTGGCGCGCGCGTAGATCGATTTGAAAGCCGCTGCGGTTACCAGTTCAACGTACTGAATTTCTCGGCAGATGGCTTGAACAGAGTCAGACGTGGCAGCGTCCACCGCTGCCATGCACGCACCTGCGCCGGCGGCATTGCCAACCTGCTCTATCTGAATATCCTGAGGCACCGGAATAATACCCAGGCGCAGCGCGTTGCCGCTATCGATGTGCGATCCAAACGCTCCGGCAAGAACAACTCTGGTGATGTCATGGAGCTCGATTCCCGCACACTGAGCCAGTACAGCAATCCCGGCGCTGATGGCGCCTTTTGCAAGTTGAAACTCGCGAATGTCTGCCTGTGTCAGGAACACCTCGCTATCCTCATCGGTATCGTCAGCAGCAACGATGACAAGCCGTCGCTGACCGGATACCTCCTTGACCTGCCGGCAATTCTGCAGCCTACCGCGCCAATCGATGATGCCGGCGCCGAAGGCAGCCGCAATAGCATCGAGGATTCCCGAGCCACAAAGCCCTCTCGGTTTCTGTCCGCCGATGGTGCTATAAACGAAGCTACCCTGCTCGTCGATAGAGCATGCATCGATGGCCCCGGCTTCTGCGCGCATTCCAAGTTGAATATGCGCTCCCTCGAAGGCCGGCCCCGAAGGTGTCGAGACTACAAACAGGCTCTCGGTGGTTGCCAGACACATTTCGGTGTTGGTTCCCATGTCGATGTAGAGCACATTGCCGCGCTGCTGTCTCGCCCCGCATGCAAGCAGCATCGCCACGTGGTCGGACCCCACGTACCCTGCCACAATCGGCAGGCAACAGGCCCAGGCTCCCGGTCCAACCGACAGTCCGATCTCTCTGGCCTTGACGAAATATTCTCGTGACAGAGTCGCCACGTAGGGCGAGTTCACCAGTTGTTCCACTCCCAGCCCCAGAAAAAGGTGATGCATGGCGGTGTTGCCCACAAACACAGCACAAGCAATCCGCTCGGCAGTAACACCACTTTGGGCACAGAGGCGTCCTATCACCGCGTTAAGCTGCTCTACCAGCATTGCGCGTAGTGTAGCCGCCAGTTCGGGCGCCTCAACAACCCTGCTGATTCTGCTCACCACGTCCGCCCCGTACGGTGTTTGCGGGTTTGTCACCCCTGCAACAGCGAGTTGCGCGCCGTTGTTGCACCCCAGCAGATAGATTGCACACGTAGTGGTACCGATATCCACGGCAACAACCAGCGGCGTCTGCTGCGGCGAACCGACGTCAACAATCTCGTGCTGATACAGCGTAACGCCGACGTTCCAAAGGTTGCTGCGCAGAGTCTGCGACAATTTGCGCAGCACCAGGGCGTCTATAGACCGAACCTCCACACCGTGCTCGATCATCAGCTGAGCCGTCAGGCGCTCGGCATCCGAGCGCGGGTCTTGGAGATCCGGCGCCGGAGGAGAGACTGTGCGGAACTCAACTACCGGATTTGCACTCGTAAACTTGCGCACGTCCGCGTGCTCGGTCTGGGTCTGCAGGGACGTGTCAATAGAGCCGCCGGGGATAGCGATCGAGCAATTTCGCAGAACCCGTACCGAGCAGGCTAACACCCGCTGGCTTTGCCCTGCTGACGCTTCAACCGCTGCACCCACCGGCATGCCCGGCCGCGCTTCAACCGCACCACTACGCAGTTCTACCACGCATTTGCCACACGTCCCGCGCCCGCCGCAGTAACTGGCGATCGGAATCCCCGCCCGTATGATAACGTCCAACAGTACATCGCCGGCGCTGTAGTCCGCATCGACGTTGAACGGTTGGATCGTCACAACGGGTTTCATTGCTGCCTCATACAGTCTCACCCCAGGCGGGCGTGAAGGGTGCCCATCGGCAGAAATGCCGCGCCCAGAATGAATGCGTCCTTGTTCAGCTCGGACACCAGGATATACGTGTCTTCATGCTGATAATACGACGAAGCACCAAAGACACCCTTCATCAGCGCCGGCAGCAGGTACTGCGGATACTCAGCGATATTTCCCCCTATGACCACGTAGTGCGGATCGTAAATGGCTACAATATTGTGCAGCCCGGTGACCAGATACGAGACGTAGCGTTCCCAGAGTTCTGCCGCCTGCGGGTGCTGCTCAGAGAGATCGGCAAAAAACTCTTCGAGACCAACGCCGTCGTTTCCGGTAACCGAGCGGTAATCGTTCAGCAGCACGTCTTCGGCTACGTAGCGCTCCCAGCATCCACGCTTGCCGCAACTGCAGATCCTGCCTCCGGGAACAACCGTATGGTGCCCCAGTTCACCGGCACGATTGTGGGCACCCATATACAACCGACCGTCTATTATCATTCCCGACCCGACGCCTTCGGTTATCGAAATATAGATGAGGTTGCTCATGCCCTGCGCAATACCGAGCCGCTGCTCCGCCAACGCCGCGGCGTTGGCCTCGTTCTCGATGTACACCGCCAAACCCGTTCTATCGGCAAGCGAAGCCAGGCTGACGTTTTTCAGTCCCAGATTGGATGCAGCCTCAATCATGATTGCCTTGCGGTTAACGTATCCAGACACCGCTACGCCGATTCCAAGGAAGTTCTGTATCGATGTTCCGCTGCGGCAGATCATATCGCTGACTGACGAACAGATCGTTTCAATCAGGGCCGCCGCGCTGGACCCGCGGCGCATCGGGACTTCCAGGTCGTCAACAATTTGCATGTCGATGTTGGTCCGCACAACCCGGATTCCCTGTCCCTGTATGGTTACCCCGAACGCAAAGCGCGAGTTGGGGTTGAACTCGATCAGCTTCGGTTTCCTGCCACCGGTCGAGTCTGCGGTTCCCGCCTCGCGTGCCAATCCCTGCTGTAACAGGCTGTTTATGCTGTTTGATACGGTGGGAAAACTGAACCCGGTGCGCTCACTGATCTCCTGCTTGGTGAGAATTCGTTCCTGGAGCAGAAGATCGAGAATCACCTTCCGATTGGCCAGCTTGATGCTGTTCTGATCGAGCAGCCTCCCGGCTGCTTCCACCGCTCGGTTCAGCTCCACGGATTTCTGCATTTCGATACTATACTACGCCGACCGCTGCCTTCCAATTGCCTGTTGTTTTGCCGCCCGAGTGTAGTTCTGGCAGTGACGATCACGCCCGAGTACCAACTCGGTTGCCAGTATTGCGCCTCTCAGCTCTCTGTCCAGCGGATCAAGAATGGCGGTATCCAGACCAGCACTGATCGCCAGGCTGACAAAAGCCTGGTTGATGATCGACCGGTGTGGCAATCCGAAGGATATGTTGCTCAGGCCGGCGCAGAAATGAACGCCGGGCCACCGCGTGGCGGTCATACGGATGGTATCCAGCGCAATCTGTCCACTGTCCGTGTTGGTAGCAGCCCCCATAAGCAACGGGTCTATATAGACCTTGTGCAGCGGAATACCGGCGCGATCGGTCAGCTCCAGTAACCGGCTAATAATCTCCAGCCGTTGTTCAACGGTCTGCGGCATTCCATTGTCATCCATTGCCAGCGCGATTACATCGCACTGGTACTCCCGCACAACCGGCAGGATCTCGGCGACTTTCTTCTGCTCCAGGCTGATGGAGTTGATCATCGGGCTGTGGTCCAGTTTGCGCACTGCGTGTGCCAATGGCTCGGGATTGGCGCTGTCCAGGCAGACAGGAACTTCGCTCACCGATTGCACGCACTCGATCAGCCACAGAAGATCACCGAGCTCTCGTGCGGGTGACGTACCCGCATTTACGTCAAGCCAGTCAACCCCGGCCTCTACCTGGGCCAGCGCCAGCTGCCGGATGTACTCCTCGTCGCGGTTCTCAATTGCCGTGCGCACCCTGGCAAGCGTGCCGTTTATCTTCTCGCCCACGATCTTCACACGGTTGCTCCCTCAGCTGCCCGGCTGCCGCTCGCTGCTGCGCACGCGGCTGTTATACCGTCAGACACCGTAGACGCTTTTGGTATAGCTCACACCTGCAGCGGCGTCTTCGGCAAAATAGTCGCAACCGGTTTCACGCGCAACCACTTCCGTCACCGGCGCACCGCCAACCATGATCTTGACCCTGTCGCGGTTTCCCGATTCAGCGATTGCCTTGACCGTCTTCTCGGTTGACGGGAACGCCGAAGTCAGGAACACGCTCAACCCGAGTACTTTGGCATCCGGGTTGTTATTGACAGCCTCAACGAATTTTTCCGGCGCTACATCCACGCCCAGGTCTATGACTTCAAATCCGTTGCCCTCCAGCGCAATCATGACCACGTCTTTACCCAGATCATGAATATCACCCTTGACCGTGCCGAGGATTGCCTTGCCGATGGCTTTCTCTCTGCCGCCTTCCTTCTCCAGCAGCGGCTGGATTTTGTTAAGGATGTTGCGCATGATCTCGCCGGCAAACATCATGTCTGCCACAAACGCTTCTTCCCGCTTGTACATATCGCCGATGGTGGCCATTCCGGCCTGGCTGGCCTTCAGTATCTCTCTGCCCGAAACGCCCTGCTCTATCGCCTCATCCACAGCATCGTAGACCTTCTCTTCTTCCAGCTCAACCAACAGATCAGAGATTTTCTTGATATCCATGTGATCCCGACTCCTCCGTAGTGCTTACAATCCGGTCACGCAAAACCACAAATGCACGTAGGCGTGAACATCATACGTTTCCCACCATGCCTTTACAACTTCTTCGTCACCCTTTATCTCTGCGTACTCTTTCTTCTTCTCTTCCCAGGGAAAGCAGACCCCGGGCACGCTCTTAGACTCTTGCACGATAGTCCTCCTCGTCTCCTGTTGATCCTTTAGATGTAACCGTACTCTTCGCAGGCTTGTGCCATTGCGATGAAATTCTCGACCTTGACGTCCTGTTGCATGATCGCCTCCGCATCCAGCAGGTAGCCGCCGTCAGGACCGAAGTCGGTTATCAACTGCTTGACGCGCTTCTTCACATCCGCCGGCTCGCCGAACGCCAGCATATCGTTTGGTACCCCGCCGCTGATAGCAAATCTATCACCGAGGACCCGCTTGACCTCGTAGATGTCATCCTTGTCGCAGTGAAATATGATACTCTGCTCGGGCAGCTGGCGGAAATGCTTCAGATTGCGCGCCCACTTGCCTTCGGCGTAGTAGATGGTCTGTATTCCGGCCTCCCAGATCTGCTCGGTAACCATTTTGAGCGTTGGCCAGTGGAATTTCTCAAACACCTCTTCGGAAAAGAATCCGGTTGCGCCGCGATGCATCCAGTGGCTGCACGGCACCTTCCTGCTGGGGTCTGCAGTGGCAATGCAATTCCACGCCATATGCGGTGCAACCGCCTCGGTGGCCTTGAGAACCTTGTCCGGACATCGATGCAGATCGTAGGCGATGCCGCGAAATCCGCGAAACTTGTCAGCCAGAATATCGAACGGCGCCTTCAGAGCGCCGGCAAGGCTGGAGACCGTACCGGTTTCAGTCTGCATGCGCGCCACGTTGGCGCCCAGCTTCTGAAAGTACTGCTGGATGGCGATTCCGTTCTTCAACCACGCAAGGTTATTCTTCCACGTGTTCTGCTCACCCGGTGGTACCATATACTTGGAGGTCCGCGGCAGCCAGACATTCATGACAAACTCGTTGGGGTCTTCGATGAAGCGGTCGTACTCCTCCACTTTCATAAACGCGTCTTCTTCGGTCTGAGGCTCGATATACTGAAACGAATCATCTGCGTCCAGGTCGATCCCCGGAACCTTGTAGTACTTCAGTCCGTAGGACTCGGTGACCGAAGTGTTGACAAACACCATATTGACCACCGTTGCGTCGATGCCGGGCACGGCCTGACACATCTTGACAACCGCATCGAGTCCCAGGTCCGGATCGTGCGTGACCTGCTGCGCAGTGTATCCGGCGATCTTGCCGGCCAGCTCGGCAGCACACGGTCGAAACGGTACCTTGTCCGGTTTCTGCAGATGATTGGCTTTCCAGTAGCGATCCATCCGCTCCTCGTAAAGCTCTTGCATGCTCTTTGCCATTCCAATAGCCTCCTCGATCTCACCCGCACTGCTGCAGGGTGCTGCACTAATTAAACCCTCTTAAAAAAGTACAGGTAAGTCTAGACCCACTTCCGCAATCTGTCAATCAGAATTTTCAATCGACTACAACATCCACCGCAATGGTCGCCGTCTTGCCGGATTCAACCAGCACCGAAACTACCGGATACGCGCGCTTGTCGGCGTAGGCCGCGCGAACCGCAGCCAGCGCGGCACGAGCGTCTTCTACTTCAGGTGGGTTCGGGCCATCTAAAACCACGATCCCGCCGCCTCCCCGATCGTCTCCGTTCCCGTTTCCGGTTCGGAACAACTCCTGGTACGGATCGGCCTCCCGCCACACGCGGCTGTACGCAACCATATCCGCATCGTCTCTGTCCTGATCTCCGGGCTCGTAGACATCAAAGAACACCACGTACTCTCTTCCCGCCGGTATTCCCGGCAGCGTAAACGAGCCCCCGCCCACCGCAACACCGTCTTCCAACCGCACACTGAAGGTTACGTCGTAGTACGGATTGCCGCCGAACATCGTGGCGGCCTTCAGAATCACGTCTTCCTCCAGGTCATCCATTGTGGCCTCAACCTGCTGGTAGTACGGCACGAGAACGTTCAGAAGCTGCTCCCTCACCTCGGAATCCAGCTCCTCCATTTGCGAAGGATTGTCCACGTAGTAGTAGTAGTTCTCCTCCAGAAAATCATCGTAGGCGGCGAATCGGCGCAGCAGATCCTCGTAGGCCAGGTTGCCAACGTAGATCCGTGCAACAAAACTCTCGCTGGACTGCTGCGCCAAGATCGATCCCGGCAGCGAGACCTTCATGGCGATGCTGCCCTCACCGCTGTCGGCCAGCGGCGCGTAACAGCCTGCCAGCAGCAGGTTGATTGCCGCGGTTACAGCCAGGCGTGCTGCAAGCCGCGTGGCCCGATTGATCGCGTGCTTCATTGCGGTGTCTCCTGATCGGTAATTGTCCACTCAACCCTGATCGCACCGGTACCCAGCTCATCGCGGCGCTGCAGGAAGGTTGTGGCTGCGTCTTCAAAGCTGGTTACCGCTACCTGAACCGCGCTGATGCGCTCCCGTGTTTCGCTGCCGCCGGCCAGCTCACCGCTGTCGCCAACCTGGCTACCCTCCCCGCCGCTGACGGTGACACTCTGTTGCAGCTGGTTTGTCAGCTGCACCCGGCCTGTAAGCACGCGCAGATTGCGGCCGTCAAACTCAAAGCTGGTTCCGCGCACCGCGGCGGTAGCCTGCGTGCTGCGCAGACGAAACTCGCTCTCCAGCCCTTGCACACCGCGCACTTCGGCGCGCACGCGGCCGACCGGCAGAAACAGTTCAGCGCTGAGCACCCCCTCGCGCTCGGCCAGTTCATCGATCCGCATGCGCGTCAGCGCGCGCACATCAACAACCGCGCCCGCCACTTCAACGGTAGCCGAAGCGCCAAAGCCGGTTGAGATTGTGGCGCCGAGCGGCAGCTCCATTCCGGCGCTGGCTGCCTCCCATTCGCCGTTGTGTCGAACTTCCACCTTGCCGTTGGTAGACTGCACAACCGCAGTGTGCTGTGCCCAGGCGCCGGCGCAGAGCAGCATACAAACAAGCGCTGCCATCACGTGCTTTTTCATGGTTCCCACCTCAGAATCCCGTTGATAGATCGAAGCGCAGCGCCCACTCCGGTGCGCGCTCGCTGGAGAACGCGCCGCGGTCTCCGCTTCCCGGCACAAATACGCCGCCGCGCAGCGAGAGGCCCAGGTCCGAGAGGACGCGTGCCGCTACGCCCAGCTCCAGCTCGGTTCCCAGGTAGAGTGAGTCCGAGTTCGGGTCAAACTTGTCGATATAATCTATGTCACCGCTGTAACCACGGAAGAAGCCGCGTCCGGTGATGCCGACGCGAATCGAATCGGCCGCAGATCGTTGCTGTCCGGCAAACGGGCGCAGCGAGTAGTCTAGTTCGGTGAAGATCAGGTTAGACAGACGCGGAGTGAAAACCAGCCCCAGGGTCGGCTCGTTGATCGGCTTGAACTGGTAGATATTGAAGCCGATATCGTCTTCCAGCGGCAGGAAAGGACTCGCGTACAGAGCGCGAAACGAAGCTCGCGAGAAACGCAGCTGTTCAGCAAAGAAACGCACTCCGCTTCCCACTACAAACGAGAACAGCGAAGTTTCGCCGGCTCCAACCTGTTCCTGACCGGTACTGATGATCATGAAGCTGTCCGAATAACCCGACCGCCCTAGCCGCCCCGTTCCGCTGATACCGAAGTACTGCGTGTCGATGGAGTCCTCATCGCCGTCATCGCGCAGGTCAAACTGCGCCAGCGTGAACAGGCTCAGCCCGCCCACAGTGACGTCCAGCAGCCCGATCGCACGCCTGGGACCAAAGAACTGATCGTCAGTGGCGGCCTCCATGTAATCTGTGTTGGAGATCCGGATGCTGGACGCGGGACTCAAGAGCAGCCCCGTGTAAGCTGCGCCGGCACGCAGACGGACGCCCGGGTAGTTCAGCCGCACAATTGCGCCGTCGGCAGTGTGATCGAGAACCAGTCCGGTAGGGTCGCGAAAAACGGTGCGACCTGCCGTAGTCTGCAACAGTGACCGCTGGCCTAACGCTCCGGGAAATCTTCCAACACAGCGTAACAGGTCGATATCAAAGATATAGGCGCGTTCATCGCTGTAGCTGTAGCTGCCGGCGCCGGTCAGCTCCAGCGAGCCGCCGCCGTCCAGCGGCCGCAGTCCGCTCACCCACAGTCCGACCTTGAGCTTTTGTGACAGCTGCACCTCATCGTACATGGTGCTGAACCCGAGTTGCGTGGTGTTATCGATAGTGCCGCCCCAGTCCCAATCGGTAGCCGATGCCACCACCGGCGGCAGTAGTAGTAGCAGCACAAGCGCTGCTGCGGCTCGCCCGAAGTGCAGCCGGCGCCTCACAGCCGTTCTCCTTCAGCCCACGCCATTGCACGACCCAGCTGCCGCAGCGCGCGTTCACCAGAAAGCCGCATGTTCACCATCGCGTTTCCTTCTGCGATGCCTGTCGCGGCGAGCTCTCGCGCTGCGTAGCGCGGCCCGGGTGAAATGCGGTACATCAATCCGCCTGGAAACTCAAACGCCTGCATCAGCAGGTAGGCCCATTCACCCAGAGTAACCGGGTCATCGGCTCCTCTACCGGCCACGGCCCACTGCAGCGCCGCCAGTGCACGTACGGCTTCCTGCGGCGAGCTGTTTTGATCGATGCGCCCGCTGGAAACCAGCACAAGGTAGGCAGCACTCTGGTAACTGAGCTCGTCCTGCAACAGAATGTCATCCAGGACTACATTCGATTGAGCCTCGGCGTACGGAACAGCCGCAATCATCACGGCAAGCCAGACGGTTGCCACAGCCAACCCACGGACACGTAGTATCATCGCTTGCTTCTCCGGTGTTTGATACCGCCCAGTGTAGTGCACACGGAACGCGTTTTCAAGATTTATTCGAATTAATAGAGCTTACTACCTTAGTAAAGATGTAAGCAATCATAATTGGCCGCGTGTGTGCGCCGCTCTTGCGGTCAACCGCGAGTGGCGCTATGCTTGGCATAGACGGAGGCCCTTATGCATCGATTTCTGATTCTTCTGCTGCTGGTCAGCAGCGCCGCAGCCGCGGCAGCCGATATACTCGATGATCTGGAACGATTGCACGAAACCGATCAACATCAGCAAGTTCTGGATACCATCGAAGCCGAGCTGCACACCACATCCAACCGCTCAAAGCGTGCAGCGCTACTGTGGCGCCGCGCGCGAGCGCAGCTCACGCTGGCCGATTATGGACACTGGCGCGGTGACCTGTCGGACCGCGAAGCGATCGCTCTGCTGCAAACCGCCGAGGGATACGCTGATGAAGCAATTGAACTTGATTCCGCGGCCGCCGATCCCTATTTCTGGAAAGCCGCAACAATGGGATTGCGCGGCCAGATTCGCGGTGTACTCAACTCGCTGTTCATGGCGTCCGACATTCGCGATTGGGCGGAAAAAGCCCTGGAACGCGACCCTGATCACACCGAAGCGCATTACCTGCTCGGCCAGCTCTACCGCGAACTGCCACGCCGGCCGATATCATTTGGTGACCGCGACAAGGCCGTGGCTAATTTGAGGAGATCTGTTGAATTACACGAGCGCGAATATCGTGGCAACGTTGTACAGGTGCGTTACTTTGATCTCTATACCCAACTGGCTGAAGCGCTGTGGCAACGTAATGACCGCGGTGATCGCGATGAGGCGGTCACCCTGATACAGGAGGTAGTCAACGATCTGCAGAAGATTTCTGAACCGACTGTGCGCGAACGCAAAGACCTCGAGTCGGCCAGCGAACTGCTCGCAGACTGGCGTTGAGTCAGCCTCGGCTGGCAACGATAACCACCCGTCCCGGAGCTAGCCGCAGCACACGCGCAGTGGTATCAGTGTGGCTTTGAGGACTGTTTGTCCACGCGCTGCGCTCTACCATCCGCTGCAGCTCGTGCGGCCTGAAACCGCGCTTGATTGATAACACGCCGTCGGAGCGCGCAAAGCTGTTGTGCAACAGCAGTGCGGCAAACACCCGAAAACCGAACAGCGACCAGTGCGAACGCAGCAGATCATTGGCCAGCAGACGGCGCCCGCAGATCTGATAGCTCAGGTCCAGAAACCGTCCAACCTGCTGGTCATTCAGGTGATGCAGAAAGTGGTTGCAGATCACGTAGTCCCACTGACCGCGAATATCGAAGACCGAACTATCCAGTACTTCAATTGCGGGCTCTTCGGCCACCTGCCGCCGCGCGTAGGCGAGCACGCGCCGGTCATGATCAAGACAGCTGATAGAAAGCGAAAGTCCGCGGCGCTCTGCTGCGCGAAGCAGCCACAGCGCGACATCGCATCCGCCGGCGCCAACGTCCAGTACGGTAGCGTGCGTAACACCGCGCGCCAGCATGTCGCGCAGGACATAGCGGCGCAACAGGGAGCGTATCCTGGACAGTAGAAGATTTACCAGCCTGAACTGCCCCAACGTCTGTTCGAGTTGCAGCCGGTCACTGCCGGGGTCATCCATCAGCTCGGGCGCGCTGCTGCGCTGCGCTGGATACCAGCGGCTGAACAATCTCATACGCGGATCACGCGAACCCCTTTTCTCAGCAGCGCTCGAGATACGCTGATTCGACCGTCAGTCCCGGCCCAAACGCCGCGGCAAACACCGCACCAGCGGATGGATTGTGCAGCATACGCTGCAACACAAAGAAGATCGTTGCCGAACTCATATTACCGTAGTTCTGCAGCGTTGCGTAGGAATCCTCGAGTGCGCCGGAAGGCAGTTCCAGCGCCGAGGCAATGCGGTCCAGTATTGCACGCCCGCCGGGATGAATGGCCCACAGACGTACATCCTGTTTTTGCAGCCCGACTGCCTGCATTGTGCTCGAGACGATATCGCCGATATCCCGCTGCAGCAGCTTGGGAACGTAGCTGGAGAGCTTCATGTCAAAGGCGATATCTCCCAGGCGCCAGGACATCGCCTGATCGCTGTCCGCTATGATGCGTGAGAAGAAATCCACCAGCCGGAATGCGCTGCCGCTCGGCGCTGCGGTGGATATCACCGCTGCAGCTGCACCATCGGCAAACAGCGAATTGGCCACCATGGTGTCCGGTTCTGGCTTGAACTGGAAGTGCAGGCTGCACAGTTCAACATCAACAATCAAAACGCGTGCTGCGGGATCTGCGCTGCAGATAGTGTGTGCCATCTTGATTGCCGGAAATCCCGCGTAACAGCCCATAAAACCGATGTGATAGCGGTGCAGATTGGCAGAAAGCCCAAAACGCTGTACCAGCTGATAGTCAAACCCTGGTGCCGAGAAGCCGGTGCAGGTGACGGTAATCAGATGCGTAATCTCAGCTGGCCGCACCTCAGGGTGATCCTCAAACAGTTTCTGCACCACGCGCCCCGAGAGCTCTTCGGCATGACGCACAAACAGGTCGTTGCGCTCGGCAACAGTGGGTTCGGGGAGCAGCTCTTCGTTGCGCGCAAAAAACTGGTATTCTGCTACCGGCTTACCGTAGTCCTCGATTACCGAGTGGCGCCTGGCGATTTGGGTGTCGCGATAGATCCGCTGCAGGAAGCTGCGCTGCTTATCGCCATACATCGGCAGCCTGCTCATGAACTCCAGCGCAAACTCCTGGGTATACGAACGATCGGGGACCGCGGTTGCGATGCATTGCAGCCATACGCTCTGGTTTCTTGACATAAATGGTAGACTGAAAGTACCTTGTCTTGCAATGAAAGGCAACCACAGAGCGCGATTGCCCGCGATTGCGGCTGCGCAGCTGCGTTCAGCGCCACACAAACGCGCGTACAATCGCCGTCTGTTTGCCGAGGTAGCCCCACGTTATCAGCTGGTTACCCGCTGCCTGTCTTTTGGCCGTGATCAATACTGGAAAGAGCTGTTGCTGCAGCGCCTGCCGCAGACCGCTGATCCGGTTGTGGTGGACCTGGCGTGCGGTACCGGAGACTTGGCGCTGGCACTGGCTCATCGCTATCCCGGCGGACAGATAACCGGTTACGACATCAGCGCTGAAATGCTGCAACGCGCGCGCCGTCGGGCGCAGAGAGCTGCACTAAGGAACGTGTGCTTTTTCGAAGGCGATATGAATGAACTGAGCATGGCGCCACAAAGCGTTGATATCGTGACCGGCAGCTACGCTATCCGTAACGCTCCCGATCTGCAGAACACGCTATTTGAGATATATCGGGTGCTGCGCCCCGGTGGCAGTGCGGCCTTTCTCGAGTTCTCCTGCCCGCCGTCACCATTGCAGAGAGCGTTGCGGTTACGCCTGCTGCGGCTCTGGGGGCAGATCTGGGGTCTGTTACTGCACGGTAACCCTGAGGTCTACGCCTATATAGCGCGCAGCTTGAGTCATTTCCCGGACAGCCGGGCATTCGAACAACTGCTGCGGCGCATCGGCTTTGAGTCTCCGCGCTCACACGACTTTCTGGCCGGTTTTGTGCGCGCCACGTGGGTCGAAAAACCGCTTACCGCGTAGCGCCACAGCAGCGTTGCGCATTGGTATGCTCTGCATCGAAAAATGGCGTGCCAACAGAGCTGCCGCGCCGTGCATCAGCAGACTCACTATCGCATTGCGCAGCAGTGAAGACGGCTGTCCACGCAAGGTTCCTACGCGCATGCCGGCCCACGCGCGCCGTGCCGCTGCACGCGAAGCTTTACGCCGCACCCGCTGGTAGCGGACGGCCGTCGGCTCGTGGCCGCTGCTTGCGTGGGGCGCTGAACGCCCAAGCGCGTGCGACAGCGTAAACGCCAGCAGTTCCGCGTCGCCGAAGCCGGTATTCATGCCCTGGCCACCGATCGGACTCATTGTGTGCGCAGCATCACCGGCAAAAAAGAGCCGGTTATCGACAAAACGGGCCAGCTCGCTGCGCTCGGGCTGAAAAGAGCTCTGCCATACGCGGTCGCCGCGGCGCAGTGCCACCCCGGCACGCGAGTAAACCAATCCTTCCAGGTCGATGTCATCCCGGCCGCCGGCAGGAGCCACAGCGCGCGGCAGTTGCACAATCCAGCGGCGTCCAGCGTCCGGTAATGGAAACGACTCTACCGCACCGTTGTGCGTAAACCAGAGATGTGCATCACTGCCGAGGGTGCTGCGGTCACGAAAATCGGCCATGAAGAATGCGGCACGATAACTGACCCGCTTTCTGGCTATGCCGGCGGCCAGCGCAATGCTGCTGCGGGCTCCATCGGCGGCAACAGCATAGCGCGCGTGCAGCAGCGCTTCATCGCTGCACACCGCAGTCACGCCATCAGCGCTGTGCATAACCCGCTCAACCTGGACGGCGTTGCGTAACTCTACACAGCGGTAACTCACGGCAGCCTGGCGCAACAGTACGGCGGTGCGCTGCTGCGGTATCGAGAGAATGAACGGAAACCGCGGATGTACGCTTTTGAACAGCAGCCGTCCAAGCTCGCGCGAGCTTCCGTGGACCACCGCTTGCCGTACCGCAATTCCGGCGCGCGTAAAATCCCCTGCAAGCCCGACAGATTCCAGAATCTCCAGCGACGGCGGCGTGATACCGATGGCGCGAGATTGCGGTGCAGGTTCCCTCTGGCGTTCGACCAGAAGCGTGCGCACGCCGCGAACCCCGAGCAGATTTGCCAGCAGCAGCCCCACCGGCCCAGCGCCAATGATCAATACCTCTGTACTCATAGGTATCTTCTATCATACCCGCGGCGTGACGGTGCGTACACCGCAAATGGCGCGCGATCAATGACGCCGCCAATGCTTGATCGAACTCGCGTTTGGGCCTACCTTGTCACTCATGCAAGGTTATCGAATTGGCATCATTGGTTTCGGCTCGATTGGCAAGGTTCACGCATGGTCCTACTCTGCACTACCGTATTACTACAATCCGCTGCCGTTTAACGCGCGTGTTGTTGCGGTAGCCACCGCTCACCAGCACAGCGCGGATGCAGCCGCACGCGTCTGCGGTGCCGAGCGTGCGTCCACTGATTTTCGTGATATAACCGAAGCAGCAGATATCGATGTTGTGCACATCTGTTCACCGAATGATCAACACCTGCCGCAACTGCAGTCAGCGCTTTCTCACAACAAACACATCTACTGCGACAAGCCGCTGCTGGCGAACTGGACCGAAGCCGTGCAACTTCTGCCCGCACTGGCGGCCCACCGGGGGCGCTTCGGCGTAGCCTTTCAGATCCGCTTCTTCCCTGTGGTCCTGCGCGCCGCGCAGCTGTTGTCTGGCGGACGCCTGGGCCGGATTCTTTCGTTTCGCGTCAGCTACCTGCACTCCGGCAGCGCCGACCCCCAGGCACCGGCCAGGTGGAAGCTGACGTCTGCCGCCGGCGGCGGAGTTATTGCCGACCTGGCCTCGCACGTGGGCGACCTCCTGGCGGCTCTGGGCGCAGAGATCACCGAACTCAGCGCCCAGTCTGCAATATCGTTTGCCACGCGGCCGGCGGCCGATGATCCGCAGCAGCGCGTCACGATTGACGCTGAAGATCACGTGGTAGCGTTGGTCAGGGCAGCGTTTGGCGGCGCAGAGCCGGCGCTTGGAACGATAGAAGCCACCAAGATCGCTACCGGAAGCGAAGATGAACTGCGGCTGGAGCTTCACGGTACCGATGGTGCGCTACGCTTCAACAGTATGACTCCACACTGGCTGGAGCTCTTCGATGCCACACGCCCGGACACGCCATTAGGTGGAGAACGCGGTTGGACGCGCATCGACGTGGGACAGCGTTACCCCGAGCCTGCAGCGGCGTTCCCCGGGCCCAAGTTTGCCATGGGATGGGTTCGCTGCCACCTGGCCTCAATTGCCGAGTTCCTCTTCGCACTACACCACAATCGCAGCCACCGCCCGGGAATCATTGAAGCTCTGTGGGTGCAGCAGCTGATAGAGACGCTGCAGCGTTCTGCCCGGCTCAAGCAGCCCCGGATCCCCTTGACACCGTCGGCTATCCGCGATTTGCTGCGAGACGCGGTCAGCGCTGATGCAACGGAGCACGCGTGATGGATTTGAACCCCGAGATACACCCCGATCGCGTCGAGGTTCTCAAACAGACGCAGCGCCGTACGGGGCGCTATGTTCTGTACTGGATGCAGGGCGCGCAACGCGTGGATGACAACCATGCGCTGGAATATGCTATCGAGCGCGCCAACGAGCTCGATCTGCCTCCGTTGGTACTCTTCTGCCTGACCGATGGCTATCCCGAGGCAAACCTGCGCCATTACCGCTTCATGATTGAAGGCCTACAGGACGTTGCAGCGGGGCTCAAACAGCGTTCGATCACCTTTATCTGTCTGCACGGTGACCCGGTTGAGCTTGTGTCACAGCTGGCAATTGACGCCGCGGTGGTGGTAACCGAACGAGCCTACCTGCGCACACCGCGCACGTGGCGTGAGGAGCTGGCTGATTCTATCGCATGTTCCCTGATAAGCGTCGATACCAACCTGATTGTACCGCTACACGTTGCGTCGCAGAAGCGCGAATGGGCTGCGCGTACCATCCGCCCCAAGCTGCGCCGGCTTTTTTCCACCTACTGCCGGCCGGTACCGGGACTGCAAGCCCGGCGCTCGGACCCCAAATTCAAACTGCCGCGTTCTCTGCAACCGATTGAACTCAGTGATACAGACGGCCTTCTTGAACGGCTGGAGCTGGACCGGTCGCTGCAAGGGGTTTCTCACCATTTCCACGGCGGACAACAGGAGGCACTGCGCCGTATGCGCAGTTTTCTCTCAGACGCCTTTTTCAGCTACGCCAATTTCCGCAACGAGCCCAAGCAGCAGGCGGTCTCGACAATGAGCCCGTACCTGCATTTCGGTCACATCTCGCCGGTCAGGTTAGCGCTGGAGGTGTTGCAGGTTCAACACAGCGACCGGCCCTCCGAGGAACAGCTCTCGTTTGACGACCTTCTTGACACAGATCAGCCGCAGGACAACGGACTGATCGAGAACCAGCGTACCTATCTCGAAGAGCTCTGTGTACGGCGCGAGTTGGCGCACAACTACGTGGAGTGGGAACCGTACTACGATCGTTACACCGCGCTGCCCGAGTGGGCGCGCCAGACGTTGACCTCGCACGCCGGCGATCGCCGTCCGGCAATCTACGACCAGCAAACCCTCGAGGCCGCCGCTACCGAGGATCGCTACTGGAACGCGGCTATGAACGAGATGCGCAGGACCGGCTTCATGCACAACTATATGCGCATGTACTGGGGCAAGCGGATTATTAGCTGGACATCCGAGCCCGAACAGGCGTTTGACATTGCGCTGCGCCTCAACAACAAGTACTTTCTAGATGGACGCGATCCTAATTCATGGGCCAACGTGGCATGGCTCTTCGGACTGCACGACCGGCCGTGGCCCGAGCGCGAGATATTTGGTACGGTGCGCAGCATGAACGCCAACGGTCTCAGGCGGAAATGCGACATTGAAGGCTACCTCCAGTGGGTTGACCGGCTTTAGACGGCTTGATTGCAGGTATCGCTCAGCCGCTTCAGCCGGCCGAGCGGCTCGCCGATACTATAGCTGCAGGGCCACAATTCCATCAGGAGTACGTATCGTGAAAAAGCACGCAGTCATGTTTCTGGCATTGCTGATACTGTTGACAACCGCTCATAGCGCACTCTACGCCCGTGAGACCCGGGTTGGTCTCGGTTTTGGGCTGCCCAACGCAGTGCTGGTCTTCCGCCCGGTTCCGTGGGAGGTGAAAGCCGGCTACGACTTCACCGAGGGCAAAGAGTACGTTTTTGGCAGCCTCGACTACCGCTTTGTGAACTCGCGCCCGATTGTCGAAGACATTCACATTTCGTTGGGGATTGGCGCCTACACCAAGCTTCTGCTACCCGAAGATGACAGCGCCAGCGTGGAAGGCGGAATCCGCCTGCCGCTCGCCGTGCAGTACCTGCTGCTTGACGATTTCATCGAGCTGTTCCTTCAGATCTCTCCGGGACTCGATTTCTATCCCAGGCTGGAGTTTTCCGATCAGCCGGTCCAGGTCTGGCTCGGCTTTACGCTGCAGGTGGACTGAAACGATAGCCAGACTACACGCCGGCAGATGCAGCCCCCGGGATACGGTCACGCCACCGGCCACTCACTCGACCGCTCTGCTTGCGGCGCGGCGGCCAGATCAGTTCTGCCGCGACGCGCAGGCGGGTACGCCAGGTACGGAAGTATCGCATCGTTCTTGAAACCACCGGTACCGTCGTAGGTCACAGAGAGCACCGGGACACCGGTCACCGCTTCTATTTTTCCGCTCATTGCCTCGGTGACCAGGCCGGCACAGCAGAATGCGGGATTGAGCTGCACAAAGAGCGCCAGGTCGGGGTGTTGCTGCGTGATGTACCAGGTCTTGAGCAGGTTGTCCTGCGACTCACCCTCGTGGTCGAGCCGGACGCCGAAGCGCTCCAGGATATCGGCGGGATTCTGGCTGAAGCGATTGATAGGCTCGCCGATCACCTTTTCAAAACGCCTGTAGTACCAGCGCTCCATGGTCGCAAGCGCCGCCATCATGGGTTTCATCATCAGAAGCCGACCGAGCCGGCCGTCACGACCCCAGCGGCGAAAATAGACGTCACAGGTCATTCGCGTGAACTCGTGAAACGGCATAGTTACAACCTCGCCTCCGTTACGCTCGATATACCCGATCACATCCTGGTTCATTACCTCGTTGTCGCGTACGTAGACATCGCCAAACAGCGCAACCTTGGGACGCCGTGTCTGCTGGTCGTAAGGGATTGCTTCGAAAAGCTCGATGATCTCGCCAACCGCCCGTATCTTGTTGCTTCTCTTGTCACTGAACACGTCGTGCAGGATCGACCTGGCCTCTTCCAACGCCCGGTCTGTCTGCCCGCGCTGGTGTTCGTAGGGTCGGATTCTGCAGGCAATGCGCCTGAGCAGTCCGGAAAACATATACGCAAGGTAGGCGTTTACCGTAATCAACGGCGAGAGGTCCATGAACGTCATGTTGCCCAGGTAGACCGCAGCCCGCTGCAATCCCGGATAGTCTGCCAGGATCTCCTGAATATGATGAGGAAAGAGCTTGATATTGCACGAGAACTCGCCGGCTGGAACCCACAACGCGCTATCTTGCGGCTGCAGCCCGCAGTTGCGGATAGTGCACGCAAAGCCTTCAACCAGGGCGTTCAGCGGAATGCACTGTCCGTTATTCCAGCGCAAACTGCGTCGAATGCTCTGTTCGGATTCCTGCATCGCAACCGCAGGGTAACCGTGTGCACTCATTATTGCGCTAATCAACGGAATTGCGAGATTGTCCCAGTTGGGCAGCACAAGCGTTCTGTCCCGCGGTGGCCGGCGAAGATAGCGTGGGTTGATTGCACCATTGCTGCGCACAACGCTCGCAGAAGGCCTGCTGTTTGTCTGTTCGAGGTGATTGCCGAAGGCTCGTAACGCTGCCTCGAGCCGTGTTTCGTACCCCACGCGAGAATCGTGGTCATCGAGTTCGAGTACCAGGTAGGGCTTGTCGTGAGCGTCCATGATGCGCTTGACGTACTCCGACACAAACGAATCAGGACCACACTTGAACGACGTCAACATGACCGGGTAGAGACCGGGAGTGCGCGCCGCGGTCCAGGCGGCCTTCAGTATCGTTGCTGCGTAGTTCCAGTTGATCTCCTGCAGCAGTGCCGCGATGCTCTCCAGACTCTGTTGGTCGCATTCGAGCATGTCCTGGTAGAATACCCGCACACCCATCGCTGCCAGGATATCGGGGATGCCCTTGTTCATAGTCGGCTGCAGCACAGTGTACGGCCGACCGAGCAAGACAACATCGAGGCTGTCGGCCGCGCTACGCTCGTCGCGGTACAATTGCCTCAACGCCTCCTCGCGCCGTTGTCGAAATTCACCCGCGCGCCGGACGGCCACGGCGATCTGATGGTAGCGCGGACGATGATCCGGCAGTACCGACAGCGTCCGGTGCAGCTCACCGATGAGGTGAAACATCGAGTAGCGTGAGGCAACAAGCGGCGACACTATCCGACTCTGCTGGTAACCGTGGGCGATAAGAGCGGAGACGTACTGCGAGTAGTAGCAGTACTTGCGCCGTTCGCCGTCAGCACCCGGTTTCTGCTCGAGGTAGAAAGGGAGAAAAAGGAAGTCTACTTCATCCAGTAGAGCCGCGGCGTGACCAAACAGCGCGCTCACCGGAGCACAGAACTCGGCTCCCGCCAGCGCCTTGCCGCGCTGAGCAGCATTACCAAGGCCGCTACTGCTACGTGTTGCTATGCCAAGCTGCTCAAAGAAATAGCGCCAGTACGCCAGGTCGTCGCTCATAAAGAGAGCATCGGGTAGTCCGATTACCGCCCGATCGGAACTCCGCCCCCCACCGGCCGCAGCGGAAGCAGCCGCGGGTTCGCACTCGCTGCGGGCAATCCGCTCCGCCCTGCGCCGTCCACGCAGCAGATCGAAACCGCTGCTATTGCGATTTACGTAATTGGCGTTGCCGTAGTCACGTCCGCAGAGAAACCCGAATGCAACGCTGCGCTGCTCCAGATCAGCAACCGTAAGCTTGCAGTGATTGGTGCACAGCGTGCATACTTCGCGACGCAGTGGAATAGACTGCCGGTAGAGCTCCAGGCCAACAAACCGGTCCGAAATCACCTGCGAATCAACCAACGAAAGCGCAGCGCCGAGCGCGCCGGTAAGATGGCACCAGCGCGATACCAGAATGGGCTGCCCCAGGCGCTGCTCAAACGCAGCAACCAGCGCCCGGTTCCTGGCTGTAGCACCCTGGAAAAAGACCACCTTACCGATGTTCTTCTCGACCGCAACCTTATGCAGGTAGTTCTCGCGTACCGCGTGTACGGCGGCGGCCAGGACCTCGTCAACACTGTGACCGGTTGCCAGCAGGTGGTTGACGTCGCGTTCCATGAAAACCGTGCAGCGGTCGCTGACCAGCGGCGCGCGCACCGCAAAGCTGTGAGCCTGATAATCCTCAATCGATATACCCAACCGCTTGGCCTGCTCCTCGAGGAAGCTGCCGGTTCCCGCGGCGCAGACATTGTTCATCACCGAGAAGTTCACCCGCCCATTTCGCAGGGTAGTGAATTTGGCGTCCTGCCCGCCGATCTCAATAATGGTGTCCACATCCGGGTTCAACTGGCACGCGGCGCGCGCGTGAGCGCTGATCTCATCGATCACCTCGTCGGCGCCTATCAACTGTCCGACAAACTTACGCCCCGACCCGGTGGTAGCGCTGCCGTGTATCGATATACGGCAATTCTCACGAGCAGCTGCGTCGCTGATCGACTCGAACAGCGCCTGCAGCGCGCGTAGCGGTTGTCCGGCGGTACGCGTATAAAACCCGCCGAGCACACTGCCGTCCAGCGTAGTCAGCACGGATTTGGTGCTGGTTGAGCCGATATCTATGCCGAGGTAGGCGTCCATCAGCGACGGCCATTCCCGATACAGGTCGACCTCCACAGTCAGAGCGCTTCGGTCACTCTCCGGGTTTGAAGTAGTGTAGCGGTAGCTGCGGTAGCTGCAGAAGTCGGGATAGTCCGAGTGCTGCAGCGTCAACGCGGGATAGAAGGTTGAACGGTCAGGTTCACGCATCTGGTGCAGCTCGCTGCTGCAGCTCAGCGTCGATGGCTGTTGCGGCGGCCTGTCAATCAGCGACAGCGCGGCACCAATGGCTCCCTGGTACAGCCCCAAATCGTCAACAACGATATCCACCGGCAGCGCCTGGCGAATCTCGCGACAGACCGCCTGATTGGCTGATACGCCCCCGGTAAAAAGCACCGGTCCTTCGAAGTCTGCGTCTTTGAACAGGGTGTCCACGATATTGCGCGCCATGCCGCTACACAACCCTTCGCTGATTGCCGAAAGCGAATACCCTTCCTGTTGAGCGTGAATCAGATCGGTCTTGGCGAACACCGAACAGCGCGTGGCGACAAGCGGCACCGGATCGTGGTTTTCCAGCGCTATTTCGGCAAGCTGGGCACTGCCTTGCAGCGCGAGCCGAGCCGCCTGCTGATCAAGAAAGCCGCCGGTACCCGCGGCGCACGATGTGTTGGTGCGCACGCTGTGGTAGTTGCCGTCGGCGTCAAAACAGATCAGGCAGAACTGCTCGCCGCCCACCAGTAAGATGGCGCGTACCTCCCGATAGCGCTGCCGCGCAGATCGAATAGTTGCCAACCGCGAGTCAACCTGCATGTCGCTACGCAGTGCCGCAGAGAGCTTGCCGCTTACGGCGCAGCCTCCGGTAATGGTCACTGCGTTACGATGCATTGCCTGGTCGAGCCTGTCGAGCGCGGCGGGAATATCTCCCCCGTGGGCGGTGCTGAACTTCAGCACAATCGCTGCGTCCGCGTTCAACACCGCCGCCGACAGCGAGGTGGAGCCTACGTCGATTCCCAAGGTGAGTACGTCATGCATACTGCTATACCAGTGGTTTGCTGCTGCAGTTCGAGGCGCGCGGCTGAGGCCGCCGCATCTACAACCGTTTTTAAGTGTAACAGCAGCCGCATGATTTTACAAGTTGGTTTTGCGCTGGACGCAGGTCAGGGGCTTGACACCAGGCATTTGTTTGGCTATATTGCCAAATATAAAAGCTCAGCCACATGGAGGAAGCTCATGACAATTCAAATCCTGGGACCCGGGTGCCCTAACTGTCAGAATCTGGAGAAGAACGCCCGAGAGGCCGCTTCGAGACTCGGTATTGAGGCAGATTTTCAGAAGGTAACCGACAGCGATCAGATCGTTGAAATGGGTGTCATGCGCACGCCGGGCCTCGCCATTGACGGCGAAGTGCAAAAATTCGGCAAAGTACTCTCAACCGACGAGATCACCGAGGTGCTGCAGGCTCACCAGCGTTAGTACAGCGTAAACCGGTTTCCAGGCCGCCTGATACGCGCCGATCAACCCGGTTACGCCTCCAGCGTGCGCTCCAATTCGCGCTGCCGGCGCGCAGCGAATACGCGCGCCAGCACGATGCTCAGCTCGTACAACGCCATCATCGGACCAATCAGCAGCAGCTGGGAAACTACATCGGGCGGTGTCAGCAGCGCCGAGGTTACCGCCAGTGCCAGGAACACGTAGGCACGCCCGCGCCGCAGCGCCGCCGGCGACACCAGGCCGATACGGGCCAGCATCACTATTACCACCGGCAGCTCGAAGGCGATACCGAACGCCAGCAAGATCGAGTTGACAAAACCCACGTAGCTTCCAAACGAAAACAGTGGCTCGATGGTCCTGGTGGCGTAGCCAACGAAAAACCGCAGCGTGATCGGCAAAATGACCGTGTAGGCAAAGTACGCGCCCACGGCAAACAAGACCGTCCCTGCAATCAGCACAAACCCGGTGGCTGTCTTTTCCGCGCGCGACAGCGCGGGCCTGACAAATAACCAGATCTGCAACAGCGTGAACGGCAGTGTAATGACCACGCCCAAGGTTATCGACAAGCGAAGGTACGCCAGGAAAAGCTCCGGCGGCGCGAGATAGACAAATTCTGCACCGCTGGCCGGCGCCAGCAGCCGATCAACGATGTGATCGATGAAAAAGTAACAGCCCGCGCTACCGGCGATCAGAACCACAAACACCGCTATCAGTCGCCGGCGAAGCTCACTGAGATGCTCGACAAAGCTCAACTGGACGTCCGAGTCTGACATGCTGCTCTAGGTCTCCGTTGTGCTGTCTGTCTTTTTCAACTCCTCGCTGTTTTTGTCACCCCGGTTATCACGCTGCACCTGATCATCGCCGTTTTCCAACTCGTCGGCTATCTTGTTACTCTGTTGGCGAAAGTTGCGGATCGCGCTTCCAATAGCCTTGCCGATCTCGGGCAACTTCTTTGGCCCAAAGATTATCAGCGCTATTGCGAAGATCAGAATCAGTTCCATCGGTCCAATACGACCAAACATAGCGGCTTCCTCCGCTGCAATTGTATCATGCCTGCGCCATTGCGTGTATCTTAGTTTCAGCCCTTGCGGGCAGCAACGGTTCCCATCAATAATCGATACTGTTACAATTGCCGCGATGCAACGTACACACGAGGTAAACCGATGAGTAACGATTCTGCGATTGCCGATCGCACCCACATAAAGAGCGCCGCGCGCAGCTTTGCCGCTGCAATCGCTGAAACGGCGGCCGTACGCGAATACAGCGCAGCGGTAGACGCGGTGCGCGCTGACGACAATGCACTGCAGTTGCTGCAGCAGTTGCAGCAACTGCGCCAGACGCTGCAGATGAATGCCGGCTGGGACAACAGCGATTCTCCCGAGCGTCAACGCCTCGAGGAACTGGAAGCCGAGGTGGCACAGCATCCCGTGTTGCAGCGCTTCTTCGCTTCCCAGAAGACGATGATCGACGAGTTGCACTCCATCAATGACCGACTGCGCCAGCGGTTGGGTTTTGACTTCGCTTCATTGGCGCGCCCGGCGTGCAACTGTGGTTGACGGCCAATACAACTATTACCTGCGGGGGTCATATGTCCGATACTACCGAAAGCGCAATCGAGCGCAGTACCAGAGACTTTGCAGCAACGCTTCTCGAAGATCCGGCCGTTATTGAGTATCGCTCGGCCGAAGCGGCGCTCGAGGGCGACCCGGAGTTCGTCCGGCTCAGCGAAAGCTATAATGGACTGGCGCAACAGTTGCAGCAGAAACAGGCCGACGGCAGCCTGACGCAAGAGCACATCAACGAGCTGCGTGCATTGCAGACGCAGATCAACAGTCATGCGGCGGCGCAGCGCTTCATCGCTGCGCGCGAACGGAACGCCGCGTTGATACACGACTGTAACCACGAGATATCTTCGATACTTGGTTTTGATTTTGGCGCTGTGGCCGGCCCGCGCGGCGGCTGCTCCTGCTGATCCGCCGCCGCAAACCGGCTCAGCCGTGCTTGCGAAACTGCGCGAGCACGCTCATGACTTCGTCGATTTTTTCCCGCTGTTGAGCGGAATCCTGGCTGCGAAACGCCTCGGCAACGCAGGTATTCATGTGGTTTTCCATGATCACATCCTCAACCGCGCGCAACGCCGAGACAACCGCGCGCGTCTGGGCTACGATGTCCATACAATAGCGATCTTCTTCCACCATCTTCTGAATGCCACGGACCTGCCCTTCGATCCGCCGCAGGCGCGAGACCGCCTGTGCTTTCTTGCGCTCATCCATCATACGGCGCTGTCCGAGTTATCTGTCACGCTTTCGGCTGGGCGCTGTAGCCGGAACCGGACAGCGCCTCGCTGATGGACTCTAATGACGGCTCGGCGTCCTGTTCCAGCGTCAGTGTGGCAATCTTGCTCTTGGAATCAGCCTTGACCTCTTTGACCTGCGGCAGAGCGCCGAGCAGGGTTTGAATTTTTGCTTCACAGTGGCCACAACTCATCTCAGGCACAGTCAGCAGCATCCGGCTCTTTTTCTTTGCGAATAGTCCCATGCATAATCCTCCATTGTGTCGTACGATCAATTACCATACAAGCGTACCACTATCATACACGCCGGTCAAGTACTATAGGGGGGTATTGTATTTGCGCCAATGTCTTCCCGAACACCGACAAAAAGCGTACACTACCCGCGTGTCTAATTTGTGGCAGAGCCTGCAGAAGCCCGTATACGCGTTGGCACCGATGGAAAACGTCACTGATACCGTCTTCCGCCGCATTCTGATCGAATGCGGGGCGCCGCACGTGTTCTTCACCGAATTCACCCGCGTAGAACAGGTAGCAGCCTATCCGCGGCGCGGCTTGCCGGGGCGTATGCGTTGCCAAAGCAGCGAGCGTCCGTTGATCGTACAGATATGGGGAACCGATCCTGAGCTCTACCGGCGGGCAGCTGCCATCATCGTCCAGCTGGGATACGACGGCATAGACATCAACATGGGTTGCCCGGTACGCAGAATACGCAATAAAGGCAGCTGCTCGGGCTTGATTATCAATCCTGCTCTCGCGGCCGAAATCATTGCCGCTACCCGCGAAGGGGCCCGATCTCAGCCCTCGGGCACACTGCCGGTATCGGTGAAAACGCGCATCGGTTATGACCGCCCTGTCACCGACGAATGGATCGGCTTTCTTCTGCAGCAGAACATCGACCTGCTGACCGTTCACGCTCGAACGGCGTTCCAGGAATCGGAGGGCCCGGTCAACCACGCCGCCATCCTGCGCACGGTTGAATTACGCAACCAGCTGGCGCCCCAAACGCTGATTTTTGCCAATGGCGACATCAGAAGCGTTGCAGAAGGTGGCGGGCTGTGTAGCCGGCTGGGTGTTGACGGGGTGATGATCGGCCGGGCAATCTTCAGCGACCCTCACCTTTTCTCTCCGCTTGGAGAGAACCCGCGGAGCTACGCCAATCAGTCACCGCGGCAGAAGATAGCCCTGATGCAGCGTCACATCCGTCTGCACCAGCAGACATGGAACGGCTCTCGCAATTACGAGGTAATGAAGCGCTTCTACAAGATCTATCTGGTAGGCTTTGACGGCGCAATCGAGCTGCGCGACAGGCTCAACCGCACCTACGATTACCAAAGCGCGCTGACAGAAATAGACGAATTCTCGTCTCAAGTGCGCTACTATTGATGCATCGCATGAGAGGGTAGCTATTGTGATCGGATGGATAGCGAGGATCATGGCCGGACTCTACAGCAACCGCAAACCGGCGGAGGTTGCCGCAGCAGTCTCTACAGCGCTGTTACTGACATTCTTGCCGGGGGCAAACCTTCTCTGGTTCACGATTTTTGTAGCGATGTTTTTCCTGCGCGTCAATCATGCGATTGCTCTGCTTACGCTGGCGCTGCTGGCGCCGTTGTCCGCAACCGCCGATCCGTTGCTGCACAATCTCGGACACATCGTATTGACTAACCCATCCCTGGCCGATTTCTTCACCGCCCTCTACAACCAGCCGCTGATGCCGTTCACGCGTTTCAACAACACGCTTGTCATGGGTGGGCTGTTAGCAGGGGCAATCGTGTGGTTTCCGGTCTTTTTGCTTAGCCGTATCGCCGTCATGACATTCCGGCTGCGCCTGGTTCCGGCTCTGGCGTCGAGTAAGCCCGTACGGGCCCTGGTCAAGGTCCCGCTTGTCGCCAGGCTGACGGGCGCCACACGCCACTGGGCCGCCGTATACCAGGCACTGAGGTAAGCCATGGCTACACCACGCAACCCACCGCGGCTGCTGCGCAAACCGGTGAGTGAGAAGATCTTCAGGAGAAAGATCGTGAAAGGTGTCTACCTGGCCCACGATCGTCGCTTTCTAGAGTCTGTTTTTGAGCGCGACCAGGAAGGCAATTTTAGGCTACGGCAAGATCTCAATGAGAAGGAACACAAACGGGTTGTGGCGCTGGCAAAACAGATCAAGAAGAACCGTGGCTCGCTCAAGTCCGGGCGTATTGCCGCGCTTGCGCTTGTGATCGGCGCCGTTATCGTTTTCAATCTGTTGTTCAAGAACGCTCTGTTGACACGCGCCGGTGAACATGCACTGCAGACTGCCTTTGAAGCTCGCGCCGAAATTCGCGATCTCGACCTGCGCCTGCTGTCAGGAACGCTCTCGTTCTCCGCTGTTACCGTGGCCGACCGCGACCGCCCGTTGCGCAATCTTTTCGAGATCGGCCCGAGCACGCTGGATATCGATCTGCTCGAATTGCTCAAAGGCAACTTTGTGGCCCACACCCTGAGCGTGCAGAATATTCGCTGGAACACCGAGCGTGCCCACCCGGGCAGGCTGGAAAGAGCTCCTGCTCCGCGCGATGCTGCGACGCACCCACCACCACTGGAAGGTATCGCTATACCTGCGCTCAGCCCTGAGGATGCACAGGCGTTTCTGATGCAGCATTTCGAACAACTCAGCCTGCCGGTACTGATCGAAGACGCCGAGCAGCGGCTGAGTGAGGCCGCGCGCGAACTGCCGCTGCGCCTCGATGCCAACGTGGCACGCCTCAATGAACTCTCCGCTTCGGCTGAACGCGCAGCCGCAATTCAAGTGCAACAAATCGACGATATCGAGACCGCAATAACAACCTATCGCGAACTTCAATCGCTGGCCGAGGAGGTTCAAAGCACCGTCCGCGCTGCCGAGTCTGAACTCAATCAGCTGAGCCGACAGGCAACAATGGCGGTTGAGACCTGGGACGGTCTGACTGACGCGGTAACATCCGACCTGACCTACCTGACGGACCGGATCACCGATGTGACTGCCGATCCGACCGCCTTCCTGATGCAGATAGTATCCGAGCTATTGCAGCAGCGGTTCGCCGACCTCTTCCGCTACCGTGAACGGGCGCAGGAAATTGCTGACCGGCTGCGCAGTGGCGAACCGGGAGAACCGCGTTCGCCGTTCCGTCCCGGCGGCGTCGACGTTGTCTACCCTTCGGTTACATGGCCACGGTTCTACATGGGGCTGACTTCAGTTTCCTTTGGCAGCGAGGAAAGCGGAGAATTTCAGGCCGGTACCCTGCGCGAATTATCCAGCGCTCCACGTCTGGTGGGCAGACCTACTACTGCAGAGTTGCAAACCCTGCGCGATGGTCAGGAACATCGGTTTGACACGCTGCTTGGTCTGCATCACGACAGCGGTGATCTCATGCAGCTCGCCTATCGCGGACTCAATCTTCCGCTCGACCTGCAAGCATCGTTCGGTGAAGTGTCGCTGCGCGAGCTATCCGGTCCGACGGCATTCTCCACCACGATGAGCCTCGATCGCGAAGGAACAGTGCGTGGCCGCGCCGATGTCACTATCAGCAACCCAACCTTTAGGCTTGCCACCGGAGTTGAAATCATAGACCAAATCATCGCGGACGCCGCCGCGCGCAGTGAGGCAATCGGCGCCCAGTTCGACTACGTTGCCCGCGGTGACCGCATCACCTCACTCAGCGGCAGCACAACGCTGGATCAGCACGTTGCCGCCGGTGTGCGAGAGTACGTAGAACAACAGCGCGCTGCGTTCGAAGCGCGTCTGCGCCAGGAGGCCAACCAACTGGCAGCCCGGGAGCGCTCCAGACTCGAACCGTTGCACAATCGCGTCACCCAACTGCACGGCGAGGTCGGCGATCAGCAGCAGCGTGCTCAAGCCCATCGGGCCACCGTGGAAGACCAGCTCGCTGCTGTTGAGAGGCGAGTGGCGGAGCTTCAGACTGCTGCAGAGCGCCGCGCACGGGAGCAGGCACAACGCCAGCTGGAAAGGGCGCTGGAGGACATACCGCGGCCAGGCATCGACACGGAACGTATTCCTCGTTTGCGTTGAACTGGAGAATGGTTATGCGCTACGCCACTATTGTGCTTTCCGGACGCTACCGAGAGATTCCGCACGCCGGCCATTCGCCGGCAGCACGTCTGGCGGACCGTCACGCCTTCTGCTACAGCGAGTTCAGCGCTACGCTGCACGCGCTGAGGCGTAGCCGCACGCTCAAGCGAGCCCTGATCGAATGCCGCGAAGACTTCCTGCCCGGCTACAACTCTGCCGCTGAAGCCATTCGGCGTGATCTGGTGGCGCTGCGCGACAGCGGTGTTGAGCTGCACTTCTACGCCCCGCGTTACAGCGAGGCTGCGCTCTACATCGCCTCGGGCTGCAACTATCGCTATATTGCTCCATTGGGCACTATCGCGCTGACCGGCTTTGGCGCTACCTTTGTGTTCCTGCGGCGTCTGCTCGAGCGCAAGGGCGTGCACGCGGAAGTCTTCAAGCGCGGTGCGTACAAGTCGGCGGCCGACGGACTCCGTTCGGACTCGCTGGACCCCGCGGTACGCCGTCAGTACCAGGAGTATTTTGACGTCCAGCAGCGCGAGTTCAATCGTACCGTCTGCGACGGAATGTCCAGGTCGATATCGCAGATCAACGAACTTATCGAGGGGCGCGTGCTGCACGATACCGAAGCAGTTGAGCAGGGATGGGTCAGCGAGGTAATCTCACTCGAACAGCTGCAACAGCGCTGGAAGGATAGCAAGACCCGGGCAAAACAGCTCAAGATTCGCAGCCGCGGCTACGGCCGGGGCAAACAGGTTGCGGTGCTGGCAATAGATGGTGCCATTGTCGAAGGGCGGTCACGTCGCGACCCGTTGATGGGCACTGCGGTTGGTTCTCGCTCGCTTGTACAACAGATCACTACGCTGCGCGAGAACAAGAAGTGTGCCGCGGTGGTCCTCCGCATCAACTCGCCGGGCGGCTCGGCTGCTGCCAGCGAACTGATCCGCCACGAACTTCTGCGCCTTGGGGAACGCAAGCCTTTAGTAGCATCGATGTCCACAGTAGCCGCTTCGGGCGGCTACTGGATAGCGTGTGCTGCACCGCTGATACTGGCCGAACGAACCACGCTGACCGGTTCTATCGGCGTCATCGGCCTGGTGATGACCGCAGCCAAACTGTTTCACCGTCTCGGCATCTCGTTTCATGCACTGAAGACGGGGCCGTTCCGAGACCTCGGCACGCCGGTGCGTGCTATGACCGCTGACGAGAAGCAGCTCGTTGACCGCGAGATCGAGTACACCTACCAGCGTTTTCTAACCCTGGTTGCCGCCTCGCGCAAGATCAGCGTGGAGCACGTCCATCAGCTCGGACAGGGCCGGATCTGGGACGGAGCCGAAGCTTTGCAGCAGCGGCTGGTAGATGAGATCGGTGGCCTGCCCCAGGCTGTCGAACGCGCCGCTGCTATTGCCGGAGTCAGTTCAGCGGGCGTGCGCTTCTATCCGCAGCACAAGCCAACGCTGCTCGAACGGCTGCTGGCCAGCCGCTCAGGCAACGCGCTATTGAGCCAATCTTCAGCCGCATTTGCTCCCGGCATGCCGGCCCACGGCTATTGCGCTCCGGCACAGCTTGCAGCCGCCTTTGAGGCGCTGCGCAGGGAACCGCTGGCCATCCTGCCGCAGGCGCTCTACTCAACGTTGCACTCGACGTTGTTGTCGATGTAGACAGGCAGATCAAAGACGGTGTAGCGGGTAATGTAGTCGATGTCGGGGTTGGGCAGCTCGCCGAGTGTAGCGTGATACTGCTGCAGCAGACGGTAGTTCTGAACTGAAAGCACAACTCGCTGGGGCAACCGGCCCTGCTCGCGCAGAGCCTGCCGTTTACGCCATAATTCCAGAATAACCGCCTGCGGTTCTCCGGGCTCCACAATCATCGCCCCCGCGTTCAGCTGATTATCTCAGAAGAAAAGCCGCATCAGGTTGTATTCGCCGAAAACAGAAACCGTAATCAGAGAGATCGTCGCCATGATCTTGATCAGGATATCCAGCGAAGGCCCAACGGTGTCCTTGAGCGGATCCCCCACGGTATCACCGATGACCCCCGCGGAGTGTGCGTCAGAGCCCTTGCCGCCGTGGTGTCCCTCTTCAATGTACTTCTTGGCGTTGTCCCACGCACCGCCGGAGTTTGCCGAGAACAGCGCAAGCATGATTGCCGAAAGCGTAGTCCCAATCAGCAACCCACCGACAAAGTCGGCACCAAACACAAATCCGCTGACGACTGGTGCCAGTACCGCGATCAGTGCCGGCACCTTCATCTCTGAGAGTGCCCCGGCTGAAGATATCTCGATGCACAGCTTGTAATCCGGTCGAACATCGCCGGTCAGAATCCCCGGGTTTTCGCTGAATTGGCGCCGCACCTCCTGCACCATCTTGCGCGCAGCATTGGCAACCGCTTCGATCAGAATACCGGAGAACAGGTACGGCAACGCAGCACCCACCAGGCCGCCGGCGAGTACCAGCGGGTTGATCATATCGAGTACCAGCACAAAGGTGTTGATGTCGTCGCCTGGGCCGGCCTGCGAGTATAGAAACGAGGCAAACAGAGACAGAGCGGCCAGCGCCGCCGAGCCGATGGCAAACCCCTTGCCGATGGCGGCGGTAGTGTTGCCAACCGAGTCCAGTTTGTCGGTGATTTCACGCACGTACGGGTCGAGCTTGGACATCTCGCTGATACCGCCGGCGTTATCCGCTATTGGCCCGTACGTGTCTACGCTGACAGTAGCGGCAACAAACGACAGCATCCCTACAGCGGCCATCGCCACACCGTAGAGTCCTGCCATCGCATTGGCCGCGATGACCGCAATTGCCAGCACTATCAGCGGCAGGAAGGTTGACTTCATGCCGATCGCCATGCCCTGCGTAATTGTGAGACCGGTTCCCTCGCGACACGCCGCCGATATGCCCTGGGTTGGCTTGTAATCGTAACTGGTGTAATACTCGGCGAGCTGGCCGATAGCGATGCCGCTGAGTATGCCGAAGACCGCCGCGGCCCACGGGCTCATGACTCCTAGAGCAAAGCCCATTTCAGCCAGGCCGTCACCCTGTCCCTGAAAGTAGAAACTGGTAAAGATACCGGTTCCTATCAGAGTCAGCAACGCCGAGGTCCAGGTTGCTACATTCAGTTCTCTATGAGGGTGGTCGCTGGCCTTCTTGAGAACCAGCGTCAGGATGCCTACCACGCACGCCAGAATCCCGATTGCCGCAAACATCAACGGATAAGCCACCATTTTCCCCACCAGTTCAGCGCTTACCTCTCGCGCGGTCCCGAGGCGAAGGTGGAACATGTAAGAGGCCAGCACCACTGCGGAGATAATCGAACCAACATAACTCTCCAACAGGTCGGCACCCAGGCCGGCTACGTCACCGACGTTATCGCCGACGTTGTCTGCAATAGTAGCCGGGTTGCGTGGATCGTCCTCGGGGATGTGAGCTTCGGTCTTTCCAACAAGATCCGCGCCCATGTCGGCGGCCTTGGTGTAGATGCCGCCGCCCACCCGGTCAAACATCGCGATAATCGAACACCCCAGCGCGTACCCGGAGACACTCATAGTAAACGGAATGAAGTTCACCCCGAGCCAATTCACCATAACCGTCAGGTTAGCAGGATCGGTTTGTCCCAACACCTGTCCAAATAGAACGTAAACAACACCCAGCCCCAACAGTGAAAATCCGGCAACGCTGAGCCCCATCACGCTTCCGCCCTGGAATGCGACCTTGAGCGTACTGCCGAGACTCCTGGATTCGCGGGCACGATTGGAAACACGGACGTTGGCCAGCGTAGCTATCTTCATGCCGATCCAGCCGGCAGTACCGCTCATCAGCGCACCGAAGATGAACGCCACCCCCGTATACCACGACACGACCACTGCCAGCAGTACCGCAATGATACTGGCTATCAAACCGATGATCTTGTACTCGTGGCTGATGAAGGCATCCGCGCCCTCCTGGATAGCACCGGCTATCTCCTGCATCAAGGCCGTACCGGTGTCGAGCCGCTTCACTGCATAGAAGTTGATTGCCGCGAACGACAGAGCCGCTACTACCGCAATAATGACGATTCCCAACATGCGTCTACCATCCTCTTCATGGGTCGGATTGACACGAGAATAGCACTTCCTTATCGTGTTGTGCAATGCACTCGCTTTCAGAGCTGAAACGCATCAACTGGGACACCTGGAACCCGACCGATCAGGCGGTGCTCTGTTTCCTGCACCGCGATTCGCATGTCCTGCTGATCCACAAGAAACGCGGCCTGGGCCAGGGCAAGATAAACGGTCCCGGAGGCAGAATCGAGCCCGGCGAGACCGCTGCGGCTGCAGCAGTCCGTGAAACCCGCGAAGAAGTGGGACTGACGCCGATTGATCCGCGCCAGCGGGGCGAACTCTGTTTCCAATTCCGCGATGGCTACAGCATCCACGTGCGGGTCTTCTTTGCCGCAGACTGGTGTGGCCGCATGATTGAAACCGAAGAGGCACTGCCGTTCTGGTGCACAACCGCCGCCATTCCGTACGACCGCATGTGGGCCGATGACCGCCTGTGGCTGCCGCCGGCGCTGCGCGGGCACTACGTGCGCGGAAGGTTCACGTTTGACGGCGACACAATGCTCGATCACGTTATCGAACAATCGAGACCCTGAACTCAATCGCTGTAGAACGTCCAGCGCCGCTGGCCACCGGAGCCCTTGATTCGATACATCGCCTCGTCCGCACGCAGCAGCAGCTTCTCGAACTGATCGCCGTCCTGGGGAAACACAGTGGCTCCGGCACTCGGGCGAACTACAATCGGGCCGTGATCGAGAGCTATCGGCTCTTCGATACGCGTGATCAACTTATCGATAGTCCTGCGCACCGCTTCCGTATTCCCGACATCACGCATGAGAACAACAAACTCGTCACCGCCGATGCGGGCCACCACATCCGAAGAGCGCACTGAAGCTGCCAGCCGCGCCGCTATCGTGCGCAGAACCGCATCACCAGAGGCGTGGCCAAATTGGTCATTGACAGGTTTAAAATCATCGAGGTCGATGTAGAGCACCACGAAGCGGCTGCTCTGCCGACGGGCCAGTGGAAGATATTTCTCGATCACGTCATTCAGCAGCCGACGATTTGGCAACCCGGTCAGGTTGTCGTGGTTTGCCATGTGCTGAATCATCTCATTAGCTCGTTGCAGTTCAGCCTTCTCGTCGGTGAGCTCTTTGTTGAGCTGCACCATCCGCTCGAGAATCAGCGAGTTTTCCAATGCAATAGCGATGTAGGAAGACAGGACACGCAACGTCTCTATCTCGCCCTCGCTGTAGGCGTGCCGGGTGCGACTCTGCACTGTCAACACGCCGATAGCCCGATCCCGTACTATCAGCGGCAGATAGAGCGCTGACTTGTTGGGAGTTCCTACACTCTGCGGCCGTTCAGGGACATAGCGTTCGTACTCGGTATCGAGATCTCCAATGACCGCTTCTCTGCGCTCACGGACACACCATGCACCAAGGCTGCTGCTGTCGTTCAACGATACTTCGATCGGCGCCAGCGCCTGACCGGCCTCGATGAAAAATCGGTAGCTGACCGTCCCGGTATCGTGGTCAAGCACGCCCAGTCCCAGCGAGTCGGTCGACACCAGCGAATTGATCGCCGCGTGAACCGCAAACATCAGCTTTCCCAGATCCAGCGAAGCGGTGATGTCGCGGCCGATGTTGGCAATCACAGTGAGTTTGCGATTGGCCTCCGCAAGAGCTTCGGTCTTCTGCCGGAGTTCACCAACCCGCAAACGCGCACGTTCGGAATCGGAGTCCTCGCGGTCTCGATCGATCTCTGCCATGATGCTTCCAACTCGCAGCCGGACAGCATCGCTGCTCAGCGCCTGCTTCAGCTCCGCCGAACGCTGGTAATACTCAAGCGCCTTGCGATACTGTCCGCTCTTCTCCAGCAGCTGCGATGCGCGCAAGTAGCTCTTGTGAGCGTGCGCACCGGCGTCTATGCTTTCGCTGATATTGATGGCTTCGAGATAGCACTGCAGCGCTTCATCATCCCTGCCGGTCTGCTGAAACAGCCAACCGAGGTGCTGCAGCGCCTCTACCAGATTGAAGCGGTTGCCACTGGAGCGATACAGCGCGATACTTTCACGGTGGCACGCTTCGGCGCTTTGGTGTTCTCCGAGGTCCTGGTGCAACCTTCCCAAAGAAGTGAGACACTCGGCGCGCGCCACTTCTGCCGATTGCTCCGCGGCGGCCTGCAAGGCGCGATTCAGATGCCGTAAGGCCGGTTCACTGCGGTGCATCTTGCGGTACACGTCGCCGATTGCGATCTCCAGCGTGGTAAGCGTTGTAAGTGCGCCTGCTTGCTCGGCCGCCTGGCGTGCACGCTGGTAGAACTCCAGCGCCTGCTCGAGGCGCTGCATAGCCTCGCACACCTCACCTATGCGGTAGAGTGCTGCGGTCTCGTGTGTCTTGAGGCCGCGAACTTGTGCCTCAGACAGCACTTCCTCAAAGCACTCGAGTGCAAAGTTAAACTGACTCACGCGATGATATACAACGCCGATACCGCTCAGGGCCTCCAGGCGTCCGTCCTGATCTTCGATTGCTCCGAACTGTACCAGCGCACGTTCAAAGCTAGCCAACGAGTCCTCGTAGGCGCACAGTTCGACCTGTGCCGAGCCTGCAATAAGCAGCGCCTGCGCTGCACCGCGGTCATCACGCGCCATGACCGCGGCACGGTGAGCCTGTTGAGCGTTGGTGAGAGCCGTGTGTGGCGATACCGAAACAGTCGCGCGAGCCTCGAGCAACAGCTCACCTAGAGCGTCAAGTTGATCGGGACTCTGATTGTTTGCATCCTGCGTATCGATGCCACACCGTCCTTGTATGCTAATCTGTTGAATATAGCCTGTGTAGCCGGACAGTGCAACAAAACAGTGGGGTGCTATTCGTGGAAATCGCGTATGGCAGAGACGTCGCGCAGCTTACGCACCGCTTTTTCCTGAATCTGGCGCACGCGCTCGCGCGTGATACCCAGATACTTGCCGGTCTCTTCCAGGGTCAACGGCCCTTCTCCGGCCAGCCCGAACCTGAGCTCGATGATCCGCTTCTCGCGTGTGCTCAGCTGGCGTAGCACACGCTCGAGGGTATCCTGGAGCGTCAAGTGGAAAACACGATCAAAGGGCTGCTGATGCTGCTCGTCCTCAATCAGATCTGAAAGCCGTGTGTAGTTGTCATCGTCAACGGTAATATCGAGCGATGTGGTGTCCTGAGACAGCGCCATGATTTCACTGACCCGCGCAGCAGAGATATCGAGGAATTCCGAAACTTCATGACTCTCGGGGTCTCGTCCCAGTTCCTGGGTCAGCTGCTTGGCGACGTAGTAACACTTCTTGATGGTATTGAGCATGTGAACCGGAATTCGGATCACGCGGCCCTTATCGGCCAGTGACTTGATAATCGCCTGCCGGATCCACCACGTGCCGTAGGTGGAGAAACGGCACCCTTTCTGATAATCAAACCGGTCAACCGCTTCTATCAGCCCGATGTTGCCTTCATCGATAAGGTCCAGCAGGCTCAGTCCGCGGTTCTGGTACTTCTTGGCTATTGATACCACCAGCCGCAGATTGGCGTTGATCATGCGATTCTTTTCCAGCCGCAGCTGCTCCTCGATCTCCCCCACCTTTGGCGGAGATTTCTCTCGAGCTATCTGACGGCGCAGCTTCTGCAGCTGTTCCCCGATGCGCTGTTCTTCTTCAATTGTCAGCAACGGGTACTTGGCGATCTGTTTGAGATAGAACGCCAGCGGATCCGACTCGGTTGCAGCTTCCCGGCGCTCTGCAGTCGTTCTGCACCCGGGTTGCCGAATATGCCTGCGCTGCGCTTGCGGTTCTTTCATTGCCCCTCAGCTCTCCCGGCCCAGCGTTTGCTGCATAATATCATCCTCTGGGTGCTCGGCCTGGATCGACAAAGCGATTGTTTCTCCAGACCGTGAAGAACACGTTTGCCCCGCCGTCGCTGCCTTGACCCACGGTTCCGATACTGGTTCCCGTTTGAACACGATCGCCGGTTTCAACTCGCAGTTCCTCGTTGCCACCGTAGACGTAGATGAAACCTGATGCACTTTGCACAAACACTACCCGGCCGAAGCTGCTGTGAGGTCCCGAGTAGATGACCTGCCCCGCAGCAACGGCAACTACCGGGTCTCCCCGGTCACCTTCAATCCTGATACCGGGGAATTTGCCGTCCAGTGCCGTGCGCTTTCCCGGGTGCGGCCACACTTCCGATCCGCCGTTCAGTGTCACCGTAGCAGCAGTATCCATCGCAGGAGTTGACGACGGCCCGGTTGCTGACTGTGTGGTATCAGAAGTCGAGCCGGCGCGGCCGCCTGTGGGAATCCTGAGAGTGTCCCCAACGCGCAGAGTTGTTGACTCGCTGCGATTATTGACCGACAACAGCTCGGAGAGGGGCACGCCGTACTTCCTCGATATGCCGTAGTAGGTTTCACCACGCTCAACGCGATGAGTAGATGGGATTCGTAGTTGTCTTCCGATACTGACTCGCGAAGGATCCGAGATATCGTTGACCGTCTGCAGCAGTTCAACCGAAACGTTGTAGCGGCGGGCGATAGAAAAGATTGTGTCTCCGCGTTCTACCACGTGGATAACGTCGTCGGCCGCGGATAACTGTGCGGCAAGAAGTAGTGCAAGGAAGAGGCCTGTTTTTCTCATTGTGCCCGCCAACTCGTTCTTATCTTCGGAACGAGGAGCCATAAACATGACCCTTTGATTGGCAGGTGTTGATTAGGCGTTGGCTATTGGCTAATAGACGGCCCAGAGTCACAGACGAGCGCGCCGAACTTCCACACAGCGGAGTCGGCTTACGTTGGCTAAGTCGGGCTGGGCGGATTTGAACCGCCGACCTCACGGTCCCGAACCGCGCGCGCTAG